>DATCPA010000127.1:0-5736 GCA_036564335.1 Gaiellaceae bacterium | reverse complement strand
GGCGGCCCTCGGCCGGCTCGTTGATCGGGAACTTGATCTTCCCCTCGCCGTCCGCCATCACCTTCGACATCAGAGCCGAGTACTCGGTGTGAATCTGCTCGTCGTCGTAGTGGACGATGTTCTCGAAGCCCAGGACACGCTCGTAGAAGCCGACCCACTCGTCCATCTTCCCGAGCTGGACGTTGCCGACGCAGTGGTCGACCAGCGCGAGGCCGACACCTCGGTCCTGCCCCTCGGCCTCCACCGGGGCGTAGCCGGGAAGGTGCGGACCGGCATAGTCGGCGCGGGCGACGAAGGTGTGGACGACCTCGCCGTACGTCGCGATCGAGGCGAGCTCGACGCGGCCGTACTCGTCCTCCACCCACTCGGGCTCGCGCACGCCGCGGGCACCGCGCTCGACCGCCGTCCGATAGGCCTGGGCGGCGTTCGGAACACGCAGGGCGATGTCGCGGACGCCGTCCCCGTGCGTGCAGGCGAAGCGCGTAATCTCATGGTCGGCGGCAAGCGCGCTCGTTACGACGAGGACAACCTCCCCCTGCCGCATGACGTAGGAGGCCCGGTCGCGGACACCCGTCTCGGGCCCGGCGTACGCGTGGCGGCTGAACCCGAAGGCGTGCTCGTAGTAGTAGGCCGTCTGCTTCGCGTTCGCGACCCAGAGCTGGACGTGATCCCACCCTTCGAGCGGAAACGGGTCGTCTGGAGCCATGCACGGATGTTAGCTTCGAGACAGCGATTGACCTGACTGGACGATGCGGAGCGGTTGGCCGCTCGGCAGGCTTGAGCCATGTCCGACCCTCTCGAGCACCGTGACGGGCGACGAGCGATTTCCCTGGACGTCTCCGCGTGGGCGCTCGTGCAGCCAGAGCGCGTGTTTTCCGGAACAACCGTCGAGTTGGGGGTTGACGGCGCCCTCGTTCGGCTGGCGCACCTCTCGCCGTCGGCATACGAGCTGAACCTGCGAATCGACCTTCCGGGGCGGCCTCTTCACGTCTCAGCGAAGGTCGTTGAGCGTGGGCCGCCGGACCTCGTGGTCGTCTCGTTCGACAGGGTCGATGCCTACGAGCGAGCCCGACTGGGTGAGTTCATCCGCACCGCTCGATGATGTCGGCTCCCGCTACCAAAACCCGTTTGCTCGCCGGTACCGAGGACCTCCTCCTCGGAATCGCAGCTCATATCGACCGGATGAGCCGGTATGCCGAGGTGATCGCGCGCCAGCTCGGCCTCGACGCCGACTGCGCCCGCACGATACGCGGGGCGGCCAAGTTGCACGACTTCGGCAAGATTGCGATTCCCCAGCGGATCCTGCTGAAGCCCGGACCGCTCACCGAACAGGAGCGCTTGGTGATCGAGCGGCATGCAGTCATTGGCCACCAATTGCTCCGCGGTTCCACTTGCGAGTTGCTCGACATGGCAGCCGAAATCGCGCTGTCGCATCACGAGCGGTGGGACGGGCGCGGCTATCCGCGGGGTCTCGGCAGAACGAAAATCCCCCTCGAAGCGAGGATCGCAGCCGTTGCCGACGTCTTCGACTCGCTCACTCGAGGGCGCTCCTACCGCGCCGCGTTCAAGCTCCAGCCGGCGCTCGAGCTCATCCGAGCCGGTCGAGGCACACATTTCGATCCAGATGTCGTCGATGCGTTCCTTGCGGCGGAGGCCAAGATCCTCCGGGTGCGGCGTAGCCGACGCGAGAGATCCTAGAAACCGATCGGGTCGGGCTGTTCCTCGAACGAGCGGCGCAGCCGCTCCTCGCGCAGTCCAACGGCCACGAACACGAGCGCGACCGCGCACGCGCACGCGGCAAAGCGGAACGCCGGCCGCAGGGCGACGGCAAGTGCGTGCTCGATCCCGGGCGGGATCGGATCGGGCAGCGGGCCGTGCACCTCGGCGCCGCGCGGCAGGTCGCGCGCGACGATCACCCCCATCAGCGTCACCCCGAGCGTCCCACCGATCGAGCGGGAGAAGTGGACGAGCGCCGTCGCCGACCCCATCGTCTCCAGCGGCACTGCGTTCTGGACGGCCACGATCAGCACCTGCATCGCCAGGCCGACGCCGACGCCGGCGAAGACCGCGTTCCGTGCGACCTCGCCGCCGCCCGTCGACTCGTCCATCCGCCAGATCAGCAGCAGCCCGGCGGCGAGCACGGCAAGCCCGCTCACCGCCACCGCCTTGTAGCGGCCGGTCCGCGAGACCCACTGCCCCGACAGCACGCTGGCGAAGACCGCGCTGAGCATGAACGGGACGACGATCACGCCGGCCGAGGTCGCGGACTTGCCGAGCACGCCCTGCACGAACAGCGGCACGTAGACGACCGTGCCGAGCATCGTCATCCCGATCAGCCAGAGCGAGAGTGTCCCGACCGCCGCCGTCCGCCCGCGGAGGATCTCGAACGGCAGGATCGTCTCGCGGACGCGCCGCTCGACGAGCGCGAACGCGGCGAGCAGCACCACCGCGCCGGCAAAGGCGCCGACGACCTCGACGGAGGTCCACGCGTACTCGTGGCCGCCCCAGACCAGCGCGAGCAGGAGCGACGCAGTACCGGCCCCGAGCACGGCCGCGCCGATCCAGTCGACCGACCGCTCCCGCCGGCTTGTCTCCCTAGGCAGGGTGAGCGCGATCGCCGCGAACGCGAGCACCCCGAGCGGCAGGTTGACGTAGAAAATCCATCGCCAGCTCGCGTTGTCGACGATCACGCCGCCAAGGGGCGGGCCGCCGATCGCCGCGCCAGCAAAGGTCGCGCCGATCAGGCCCTGATAGCGGCCGCGCTCGCGGGGCGGAACGAGGCCCCCGACGGTCGAGAGCGCGATCGGGAAGATCCCGCCGGCCCCGATGCCCTGGAGCGCACGGAAGGCGACGAGTTGCGGCATCGTCTGGGCAAGCCCGCAGAGGGCGGAGCCGGCGAGAAAGAGCCCGATCGCGACGAGGAACGGGACCCGCGGTCCGTGGACGTCGACGAGCTTGCCGTAGACAGGCACCGTCACGGTCAGGGCGAGCATGTACGCGGTGACGATCCACGAGTAGCTCGTCAGCCCGCCGACGTCGGCGACGATGCGCGGCAGCGCCGTGACGACGATCGTCTGGTCGAGCGCCGCGAAGAAGAGCGTCGCCATCAGCGCCGCATAGACCGCGAGCACGCGGCCGAGGGTGTACCGGTAGCCCTCGGGCCGGCTCGCCAGACGGGTGAGGAGACGCTCACGCACCTCGCGTGTTCTACTCGACCAGCGGGAGCTCCAAGTCCGGTCGCCGCCAGCGGCGCTCGAGCAGGATGCCGCCCAGGATCGTGAAGCCGCCGACGACCTGGAGCACGTGCAGCTGCTCGGACAGGATCAGGTACGCGAAGAGAGCGGCGACGAACGGCTGGATGTTTGCGAACAGCGTTGCCCGCGACGGCCCTACGCGGCCGATCGCGGTGAACCAGAGCACGTTCGTGAGCGCGAGCGGCCCGACGATCGCGAACGCCAGGCAAGCCCAGGCGAGCCAGCCGAGCGAGCCGTAGTCCTGCGCTGCGAGCTGGGGCGAGCTCAAAGCCACGAACGGCACGCACATCACGAGCAGGACGACCGCGCTGATCCGGAACGGCGAGTAGCGGCGCATCAGCGGCGCAATCGTCACCGAGTAGAGCGCCCACGAGATCGACAGCGCGATCGCGAGCAAGTCGCCGCCAAGGTCGGAGGAGAGATCTCCGCCGGAGCCGAGCGCGACGAGCGCGACACCTCCGAACCCGATCACCGTCGCGAGCCAGAACCGGCCGGTCAGCCGCTCCAGCCCGAGGATCGACGAGACGATCGCCGCGAAGATCGGCGTTGTCCCGAGGATCAGCGCGACCGTCGTCGCCGACCCGAGCTTCAGGGCGTAGACGAACGAGACCTGGTTGAGGAGCAGGAGGACCGAGGCGGCTCCGATCAGGAGCAAGCTGCGGCGGCCGCCGACCGCGAGCGAGCCCTCCGGGGCCAGCGCGACGGCGGCGGCAAGCAGCGCGGCGGCGGCATAGCGGATCGAGCCGTAGGCGAGCGGGCGAAAGCCGTGCGTGAGCACGTACTTCGTGACCGTGATGTTGAAGGCCCAGATCACGATCGTCGCGATCAACATCACGTCCACCGAGCTCGGGCGCCGCACGCTCGCAAGCTATCTGGCGATATAGGCTTTCGCCTGTGCCGACGATCGAGGAGATCGACGCCCTCGTCGGGCCCGCGACGCCCCATTTCGCGTACCAGATCCGCGCGCGGATCGAGGAGCTCGTCCTCGGCCTGCCCGAGGACAGCCCCATCCGCCGGTACGCCGAGGAGAAGATGGATCTGCTCGACCGGCTCGGCCACGCCTCGTCCAAGGCAGAGGAAGGCCCGCGTGAGCCCAGGAGCAGGCCGGGGTGGGCCGAGATCCCGAGCTCGGCTCCGGCGGATCATCCGCTGCCGCGGCGTTGAGCCTCGACGGCGGTTCCGTCTTTGTCACCGGCGGCTCGCGCGGCATCGGCCGTGAGATCGCGCTGCGCTTTGCCCGCCTGGGCGCGAAGGAGGTTGCGATCGGCTACCTGCGCAACGACAGCGCCGCCGAGGAGGCGGCCGAGGAGCTGCGCGGCCTCGGAGCGGAGCCGGTGCTCGTCCGCGGCAATATCTCCTCGAGCCGGGTCGCGGCGCAGGTCTCGGCGCTCGGCCCGTTCGACGCGCTCGTGCACAGCGCGGCCACCGGCGTCATCCGCCCCGCCCTCGAAACCACCGACAAGCACTTCGACTGGACGCTCGCCGCAAACGCCCGCGCCTTCCTCTCGCTCGCCCGCGCCGCCGCGCCGCAGATGCAGCCGGGCTCGTCGATCGTCGCCGTCTCCAGCCTGGGCTCGACGCGGGTGCTCGAGAACTACGTCCTGGTCGGGACTTCGAAGGCTGCGCTCGAGGCGCTCGTCCGCTACCTCGGCGTCGAGCTGTCGCCGCGCGGGATCCGGGTCAACGCCGTCTCCGCCGGCGTCGTCGACACCGAGGCGCTCGACCATTTTCCGAACGCCGAGCAGATGCTCGCCTGGAGCCGCGAGCGTACGCCGGCCGGTCGCCTCGTCGAACCGGGCGACATCGCGGACGCCGTCGCGTTCCTCTGCTCGCCCGAAGCCGAGATGATCCGCGGCCAGACGTTGATCGTCGACGGCGGCTTCTCCCTGGTCGTCTGATGTGGCCGACTGAGCAGAACCGGCAGGCGTGGGACAACCGCTACGGTCACCTCCAGCGCACCGTCATCCGGTTGCCGGACGCCGTCCGCGAGCGCCTGCCCGACCTGAACGGCAAGCACGTGCTGCACGTCCCCTGCGGGACGGGCGAGGTCGCGGCCGAGCTGATCGCTCTCGGCGCACTCGTGACCGGCGTCGACCCGTCCGAGCGGGCGCTCGTCGAAGCCAGGGAGCGGGCTCCCGACGCCGTCTTCCTCCAGGCCGAGTTGGACGAGCTGCCGCTGCAGTTCCGCCGGGGGCGGTTCAACGTCGTCTACGCGGGCGAGGGGACGCTTGCAGCTGTACGCGACCTCGCCGTGTTCGCCTCAGCGGCAGCGGCCGCGCTCCGCAAGAACGGCAGCCTGATCCTCTACGACTGGCACCCCGTCTCGCTCTGCGTCGATCCGGTCGACCTGCGCTGGCGCGAGAACTACTTCGCGGAGGATTTCCTGCGGCTCGGGCAGGTCGTGTCCGCGGTGACCAACACGGGGCTGAAGCTCCAGGAGTTGGAGGAACTGCCGCCGCCGCCGAGCGAGGCGGGCGCTGTC
>DATCPA010000098.1:0-8733 GCA_036564335.1 Gaiellaceae bacterium | reverse complement strand
CGAGCCCGTGCGCTTTTCGGGCGAGGAATAACCGGTGGCCCTCGCCGAGCGCGCGAAGATCTACGAGGGGTCGCGCATCCCGTCCCCGATTCCGACGATGTTGCAGGTCCCGGCCGAGCTGCGGGCCAGCGACGACATCCTGCAGGTCAACTTCGGCCCGAACCATCCCTCGACGCACGGCGTCCTGCGCCTCGTCGTCGACCTGGACGGCGAGGACGTGGTCGGCCTCAACGCGCTGATCGGCTACCTCCACACGGGCTTCGAGAAGAACATGGAGCAGAAGAGCTGGTGGAAGGCGATCACGTACCCCGAACGGATCGACTATCTCGCGTTCCAGGCAAACGAGTACGCCTTCGTCGCGGCAATCGAGAAGCTGCTCGAGCTCGAGATCCCGCCCAAGGCGACCTGGATGCGGACCCTCCTGCTCGAGCTGAACCGAATCCACTCCCACCTGATCTGGCTCGGTACCGGCGCACTCGAGCTCGGTGCGATCTCGCTTCTCTGGTACTGCTTCAACGCTCGCGACGTCGTCCTCGACCTCTTCGAGCTGGTCGGCGGTGCGCGGATGCACACGCGCTACTTCCAGGCCGGCGGGCTCGCCGAGGACATCCCGCGCGGCTTCTTCCCCGAATGCCGCAAGTTCGTCGAGTCGATGCCGAAGACGATCGACCAGTACGAGACGCTGCTGACCAACCAGAAGATCTGGCTCGAGCGCACGAAAGGCATCGGCCTGCTCTCGGCCGAGGACGCGATCGCACTCGGCCAGTCGGGGCCGGTGCTGCGCGCGTCGGGGGTCGACTGGGACCTGCGGAAGGCCGAGCCGTACCTGGTCTACCCCGAGCTCGACTTCGACGTCCCAATCGGCTCCAACGGCGACGTCTACGACCGCTACTTGGTCCGCGTCGAGGAGATGCGCGAGTCGGTGCGCATCATCGGGCAATGCCTCGAGGGCATGCCGGCCGGGCCATGGATCGCCGACGACCGGAAGGTCGTGCTGCCGCCACGGCACGAGCTCCACACCTCGATGGAGTCGCTCATCCATCACTTCAAAATCGTCACCGAGGGCTACCGGGTGCCCGAGGGCGAGGTCTACGTCGCGACCGAGTCGGCGCGCGGCGAGTTCGGCTGCTACGTCGTCTCGGACGGGGGGGCGAAGCCGTGGCGCGTCAAGTTCCGCGCGCCCTCCTTCGTCGCTCTCGAGGCGACGGCGACCTGCATGAGCAATGCGCTCGTCGCCGACATGATCGCGATCGTCGGCTCGCTCGACACCGTCATGGGCGAGGTGGACCGCTAGATGCCGGCTGCTCCGCGCGATCTCGCCACGGAGATCGAGGCTGTCGCAGCGCAGTACCCGGACCGGCGCTCGGCGATCATGCCCGCACTGCGCATGGCCCAGGAGCGCTACGGCTGGCTCTCGCCCGATGCGTTGCGCGAGGTGGGCCAGGCGCTCGACCTGACGCCGGCGTACTGCGAGGCGATCGCCTCCTTCTACGACATGTACCGGCTCGCGCCCGTCGGGAAGCACCTGGTCGAGGTCTGCACGAACATCTCGTGCGCGCTGGTCGGCGCGCAACAGGTGCTCGAGACGTTCGAGTCGGAGCTGGGCTGCCGGGCCGGCGAGACGACCGAGGACGGCGAGGTGACGCTCGGGACGGTCGAGTGCCTGGGCGGGTGCGGCTGGGCCACCGTGGTGGCGGTCGACCACCACTACCGGCTGCACGTCAAGCCGGAGAGCGTAGGCGGGATCATCGCGGAGCTACGCAATGTTGCTGGGAAAACCGATGGCGAGTAACCGGCACGTCGTCCTCGCGGACGCGGACCAGCACGACCTGACGAAGCTCGCCGAGTACGAAGCGGTCGGCGGCTACCAGGCGCTCGCGAGGGCGCGCGCACTGGCGCCGGACGCGGTGATCGAGGAGGTGAAGGCCTCGAAGCTGCGCGGACGCGGCGGCGCGTTCTTCGCCACGGGCATGAAGTGGGGATTCGTCCCGAAGCCCGATCAGATCCCGAAGCCGCACTACCTGGTCGTCAACGCCGACGAGTCCGAGCCGGGCAGCTTCAAGGACAACGAAATCCTTTCGCGCGTTCCGCACCGGTTCGTCGAGGGGTGCCTGATCACCGCGCACGCGGTCGAGTCGAAGGCGGTGTTCGTCTACGTCCGCGGCGAGTACACGGGCCCATACGAGGTGCTCGTCGCCGCGCTGGAGGAGCTGCAGGACCGCCCGGAGATCCGCGGCGACGTCTCGATCCTCGTCCACCGGGGCGCAGGCGCGTACATCTGCGGCGAGGAGACGGCGCTGCTCGAGTCGCTCGAGGGGAAGCGCGGCCAGCCGCGCACGAAGCCGCCGTTCCCGGCGGTGCAGGGCCTATACGCGTCGCCGACCGTCGTCAACAACGTCGAGACGATGGCGACCGTGCCGCCGATCCTGGCGATGGGTGGAGAGGAGTACGCGAAGCTCGGCGTCGAGAACTCGACCGGCACGCGCGTCGTCTCGGTGTCGGGCCATGTCGTCAACGGAGGCAACTACGAGATCGAGAACGGGATGTCGCTGCGCTCGATCATCGACGACCTCGGCGGGGGCGTCCCCGCAGGGCGCCGGCTGAAGGCGGTCATCCCCGGCGGCTCGTCGACCGTGATCCTGAAGGGCGACGAGATCGACGTCGGCTACGACTTCGACTCTTTAACGGGATTGGGCACGGCGATGGGCTCCGCGGGGATCGTCTGCATCGACGACCGCACGTGCATGGTGCAGCTCGGGATCCGCGTCTCGGAGTTCTACGAGCACGAGTCCTGCGGCAAGTGCACGCCGTGCCGCGAGGGCACGCGCTGGATGACCGCGATCCTGCGCAAGCTCGAGGCGGGCGACGCGTCCCAGAGCGAGCTCGACCTGCTCCTCAGCGTCTGCGACCGGATCATCGGCAAGTGCCTCTGCCCGCTCGGCGACACGGCGGCGCAGGCCGTGGCCTCGTACGTCGAGAAGTTCCGCGACGAGTTCCAGGCGCACGTCGACCGCAACGGCTGCCCGTTCGGCGAGTCCTCCCCGCTGCACGGCGTCCTCGCACCCGTCGCGCAGGGCGCGCACCAGCCGGCGGCGGCGGTGCCCGCGTGAGCGCTCCCGAGCTGGTCACACTGACGATCGACGACGTCGAGCTGCAGGTGCCGAAGGGCACCGGCCTCGTCGAGGCGGCGCTGGCCGCCGGGATCGAGATCCCCGTCTTCTGCTACGAGCCGCGGCTCGGGCCGCCGGTCGGCGCCTGTCGCATGTGCCTCTGCGAGGTGCAGCCCGGCCCGCCGAAGCCACAGGCCGCCTGCACGCTGACCGCCGCCGACGGGATGGTGGTCAAGACGGCCGCCACCTCCGAGCTCGCCCGCGAGGCGCAGGACGCGACGCTCGAGTTCATCCTCGTCAACCACCCGCTCGACTGTCCGGTCTGCGACAAGGGCGGCGAGTGCCCGCTCCAGGACCTCACGTTCCGCTTCGGCCCCGGCAACACGCGCATGACCTTCCCGAAACGCACCTTCGAGAAGCCGATCCCGATCTCGCCGGCGATCGCGCTCGACCGCGAACGCTGCATCCTCTGCTACCGCTGCACGCGCTTCTCGGAAGGCGTCGCCGAGGACGGCCTGCTCGTCGCGCGCAACCGCGGCGCCCACTCGGTGATCGCCACCTTCGAGGACGAGCCCTACCGCGCGCCCTTCTCCGGCAACGTGATCGAGCTCTGCCCGGTCGGCGCGCTGACCTCGACCCAGTACCGCTTCGAGGCCCGCCCCTGGGAGATCCAGAACGTCCCATCGGTCTGTGGCCTCTGCCCCGTCGGCTGCAACATCACCGCGACCACGCGCGAGGGGAAGGTCAAGCGGATCCTCTCGCGCAACCATCCGGAGCTCGACGAGGGCTGGCTCTGCGACAAGGGCCGCTTCGGCTTCTCGCACCTCTACGCGAGCGACCGCGTGCGCGATCCCTTGCGGCAGCTCGGCAAGCGCCGCTTCGAGGCGCTTTCCTGGGACGACGCGCTCGACGAGGCCGAGCGGCTCTTGCGGAGCGGACCAGTGCTGCTGGCGCTCTCCGGCTCGGAGACGGTGGAGCAGGCCGAGGCGCTCTCGCGGCTCGTGCGGCAGGGATTGAGGTCCGACGCAGTCGTCTTCCCCGAGCAGGCAAGCCCCGCAATCGATGCGTTCCGGGCGCCGCTCTCGGCGATCCGCGACGCCGACCTCGTCGTCGTGATCGGCGACGAGCCGGTCGAGGAGCGCGCGCCGGTCGTCGGCCTGTGGATCAAGGCGGCCCGTCGCAAAGGCGCCGAGATCGTCACGGTCGGCGTATCGGGCTCGATCGCAGTTTCCCCCGGCACGGCGGCCGAGGCCGTCCGTTCACAGCTGGCCGACCGGATCCGAGGGGCAAAGCAGGCGGTGCTGATCTGGTCGGGTCCCGGCGGCGCGGGCGGCGAAACGGTTGCCGGGCTCGCGCGTGAGCTCGGCGCGTCGGCGGCCTTCTTCCTGCCGGCGACGCCGAACGGCCGTGCCGTCGTCGAGGCGTGGAAAGCGGGCACCGAGGACGAGCCGGAGCGGCCCGACCAGTTCGGTTGCCTGCTCATCTCCGGCGATGAGGCGGCAAACGACCCCGGCGTCCGTTCGCTCGCGGAGCGAGCGGACGCGGTGATCGCGATCACGATGTTCGCCGACCCGCTGCGCGGCTGGGTCGATCTCGTCCTCCCGGGGACGAGCTACCTCGAGCGAGACGGGACGATGGTCAACCTCGAGGGCCGCCGGCAGCGCCTGCGCCGAACGGTGATCCCGCCCTCTCCCGACGAGCTCGCCTGGATCGCGAAGCTCGCCGAGCGCTTCGGCGTCGAGATCGACCCTCACGCGCGGGCTGTCTCCGCCGAGGAGCGTGCCCCGCTGCCCGCGCGCGTGGAGCATGCGGAGGCGCCCACGAAGCCGGCACCTCCGGCGCAGCCGACCGCCCGCGGCGGTCCGTTGCGCCTGCTCCGCTACCGGCCGCTCTTCTCGGGCCCGGCTGTCGAGCGGGTCGAGGAGCTCCAGTTCCAGCGACCCGAACCGGCGATCACGCTCTCCGCCCACGACGCCCAGGTGCGCGGCATCTCGCCCGGGGACGAGGTGGTGGTCCGGTCGAACGGCACGTCGGTCCGGCTCCGCGCCCACGTCGACCGCAACCTCGTCGACGGCGCCGTCCGCGCCGCCGAGGAGCACGTTCGGCAACTCGAGGGCGCCGTCGAGGTGAGTACCTCGTGAGGGAGCCCTGGTGGATCGGCGCGATCAAGGCCGTCGTGATCGTCAACATCCTGCTGCTGGCGATGGCGTTCACGACGCTGCTCGAGCGCAAGCTGCTCGCGCGCATGCAGTTGCGCTACGGACCGAACCGCGCCGGGCCCAAGGGCATCCTCCAGCCGTTCGCCGACCTGCTCAAGATGGTGCGCAAGGAGGCGTTCGCGCCTGTCGCGGCGATCGACTTCCTCTACATCGCAGCGCCCGCGTTCTCGGCGTTCACAGCGCTCACCGCCTTCAGCGTGATCCCCTTCGGCGAGGGCTGGAAGATCTGGCACTACCACGTGAACGGCACGGTCGCCGACGTGCCGATCTCGGTGATCCTGATCTTCGCGCTGGGCTCGCTCGGGATCTACGGCTTCATCGTCGGAGGCTGGGCGTCCGAGTCGAAGTTCTCGTTGCTCGGCTCCATGCGGACCTGCGCGCAAATGGTCTCGTACGAGGTCTCCCTGGCGCTCTCCGTGCTCGGGGTCGTGCTGATGGCGCACTCGCTTTCGATCGTCCAGATCGTCAACGCGCAGGTCGACTCGATCTGGTACGTAGTGCCGCAACTGTTCGGCTTCCTGACCTTCTTCATCGCCGGGGTCGCGGAGACGAATAGACCGCCGTTCGACCTGCCGGAGGCCGACACCGAGCTCGTCGGCGGCTACAGCACCGAGTACTCGGGCATGCGCTGGGGCCTCTTCCAGATGGCCGAGTACGTGAACGTGATCGTGCTCTCGGCACTGGCGGTGGCGCTGTTCTTCGGCGGGTGGGAGGGACCGTGGGCGCCGCTCGGCCCGCTCTGGTTCTTCATCAAGCTGCTCATCGCCGTCTCCTGCTTCATCTGGCTCCGCGCGACGCTCCCGCGCCTGCGCTACGACCAGCTGATGCGCTTCGGCTGGAAGGTGCTCCTGCCGGTCGCGACCGTCAACGCCGTCCTCACGGCCCTCTTCGTGGTGATCTTCTAGTGCCTCAACCCCTTGATTCCCTGAAGGGCTTCGGGGTCACCTTCCGGCAGATCTTCAACAAGCCGATCACGCAGCAGTACCCGGAGTACAAGCGCCCGGTCTATCCGCGCTTTCGCGGGCGCCACAAGCTGCACCGTCACCAGAACGGGCTGGAGAAGTGCGTCGGCTGCTCCTTGTGCGCAGCAGCCTGCCCGGCCGACTGCATCCGCGTCGTCGCCGCCGAGAACACGCCGACCAATCGCGTCTCGGCCGGCGAGCGCTACGCGCGCATCTACGAGATCAACCTGAGCCGCTGCATCTTCTGCGGCTACTGCGAGCTCGCGTGCCCGTTCGACGCCATCACGCTCGGCAATGAGTTCGAGATCTCGGAGTACTCGAGGGATGACCTGATCTACACGAAGGACATGCTGCTCGCCGACCCGATCAAGCGCATGCCGGTCGCGGACCCGAGCGAGTTCGACACGCCGATCCCCTACTACCAGACCCACTCGTGATTCTCGCCTCGGTAGGCAACGTACTCGTCTGGATCGTCTGGGTCGTGGCGGCCTTCGCCTGCCTCGGCTCGGCGATCGCGGTCGTCAGCTTCTCGAACCCCTTCTACTCCGCGCTCGCCCTGATCGGGAACCTCGGCTCACTGGCCGTGCTCTATCTGCTCCTCTCGGCGGAGTTCGTGGCGGCCGCCCAGGTGCTCGTCTACGCGGGGGCGGTGATGGTCATGTTCCTGTTCGTGATCGCCTACCTCGGCGGCCGCGCCGACGCCCCGTGGGCGGGCGGCTCTGCGTGGCAGGGGTGGGCTGCAGTGACAGCGGCCGCGGCGCTGCTGGTCGAGATCGTCTTCGTGATCGCCTCGAAGGCGGACGGCTCGCTCTCGAGCTCCGCCGACATCGACCGTGCATTCGGCAGCCCGGGCGAGATCGGGCGGCTGTTCCTGACCGACCACCTGCTCGCGTTCGAGATCACCTCGGTCGTGCTGCTCGTCGCCGCGGTCGGCGGCGTCATTCTCGGCAGCCACGCGAAGGAAGCCGAGGGAGCCCGTGCTCGGCCCTGACGTCGCCGGCTATCTGATCGTCGCGGCGTTCTTATTCGCGACGGGCGCGCTCGGCGTGCTGATCCGGCGCAGCCCGCTGATCGTCCTGCTCTCGCTCGAGATCATGCTCAACGGCGCCAACCTCGCCCTGATCGCCTTTTCGCGTCACTTCGGGCGCGGCGACGGGCAGATCTTCGCGCTCGCCGTGATGGCGGTCGCCGCCTCCGAGGTCGTCGTCGGGCTCGGGCTGATCGTGGCGATGGCCCGCCGCCGGCTCACCCTCGACGTGGACAAGCTCTCGACCCTCAGAGGATGACTTCCGCCGCCTGGGTCTGCCTCTTCCTCCCGCTCGGCTCAGCGGCGGCGATCACGGTGCTCGGGAACGGGATCTCGCGGCGCGCGGCGGGCTGGATCGCGACGCTCTCCTGCGCGGGAGCATTCGCGTCAGCGGTCGTCGTCTTTGTCGCGATGCTCGGGCGAGAGCCCGGGCAGCGAGTCGAGTACTCGACTGCGTGGACCTGGCTCGCCGCCGGTGACTTCCGCGTCGGCCTCTCGATCCTGACCGACCCGCTCTCCGTCTTCATGATGCTCATCGTCGCCGGGGTCGGCTCGCTGATCGTCTTCTACTCGATCGGCTACATGGACGGCGAGGACGAGGAGCGCCGCTACTTCGCCTACATGTCGCTGTTCGTCTTCTCGATGCTGATGCTCGTGCAAGGCGGCAACCTGCTGCTGCTGCTCGTCGGGTGGGGCCTCGTCGGGCTCTCCTCGTACCTGCTGATCGGCTTCCACCACGACCGTCCGAGCGCGGTCGCCGCCGCCAAGAAAGCGTTCATCATGAATGCGGTCGGCGACGCGACGATGGCGCTCGCCTTCTTCGTGCTGATCAAGCAGACGGGCACGCTCGACTACGGGCTCGCCTTCTCGAAGGCACACGGGCTCGGCTCGACGACGCTGAACCTGATCGCGCTCGGCCTGCTCGGCGGCGCGGTCGCGAAGTCGGCCCAGCTCCCGCTGCAGACGTGGCTCCCGGATGCGATGGAGGGCCCGACGCCGGTCAGCGCCCTGATTCACGCGGCGACGATGGTCACGGCCGGCGTCTACCTGATCGTGCGCACGCACGCGCTGTTCGAGCTGGCGCCGAAGGTGCAGGACCTCGCGGCGGGGCTCGGCGCGGCAACGCTCCTGATGGCCGGGCTGATCGCGCTCGTCCAGACCGACATCAAGCGCGTGATCGCGTACTCGACGATGTCGCAGATCGGCTACATGTTCCTCGCCGCGGGGCTCGGCGCCTACGCGAACGCGATGTTCCACCTGCTCACGCACGCGTTCTTCAAGGCGCTGCTCTTCCTCGCCGCCGGCCTCGTCATCCACGCGCTCGCGGGCGAGCAGGACATCCGCAAGATGGGCGGCCTCCGCCGGCTGATGCCGAAGACCTGGTTCGCGATGCTCATCGGCGGGCTGGCCCTCGC
>DATCPA010000093.1:0-30922 GCA_036564335.1 Gaiellaceae bacterium | reverse complement strand
GGTGCGCGGAAAGCTGATCGAGGGACGCGGCGAGCCGCACGAGCTCGTCCGGCAGCATGCCGTCCGACGTGAGAACGTGCTCGATCGCCGGGGAGCCGAGGGTCAGGGTTCCGGTCTTGTCGAGCAGCACCGTCCTCGCTTCGCCGAGCTGCTCGATCACTCCGCCGCCCTTGACGATCACGCCCGCCCGCGCGGCCCGCGAGATCCCGGCGACGAACGCGATCGGCGCGGCGAGGATCAGCGGACAGGGTGTGGCGACGACGAACACCGCGAGCGCGCGCACCGGGTCACCGGAAAGGCCCCAGGCGAGGCCGGCGATCACGACTGTCAGCGGCAGGAACGCCATCGCGTACCTGTCGGCGAGCCGCACGAAGGGCGCCTTCTGCGATTCGGCCGCCTGCACGAGGCGCACAACGGCCGCGTAGGCGCTTTCCGCCGCCGGCCGCAGCGCACGCAGCTCGAACGCCTCCCCCGCGTTGGCCGTGCCGCTGCGAATCCGGGCACCGCGGCCGTGCACGACCGGCAGCGGCTCGCCCGTGAGGCTCGACTCGTCGATGACCGCCTCGTCGCTCGCGACCACACCGTCGACGGGAACGACCTCGCCTGCGCGCACGACCAGCGAATCTCCGACCCCCACCTGCTCGACGGGAACCTGCTCGATCTTCCCTCCCGGGCGCCGCAGGCTCGCCGTGCGTGGCGCACGCTCGACGAGCGCCGTCAGCTCCCGTCGGGCCCGCCCGGCAGCGAATTCCTCGAGCGCGTTGCCGCCGGACATCATCAGCGCGACGACCGCGCCCGCGGCCCACTGCTCCAGTGCAAGCGCCCCGCCGATCGCCACCAGCGCGATCGCGTCCACCCCGACGTCCCGCCGGGCCAGCGTGCGCAGAACGTCCCACGTCAGCGGCACGAGCACGCCTGCGGCACCGCCAGCGAGAACGACGTCGCCGGCATGCCCCCGCCCGATGAGATGGAGCAGGGCTCCCGTCGCAATTGCCAGAAGACACGACGCGGCGACGAGACGCCTGAACACTGCGGCGCCTACCAGGTCTTGGCGCGAGAGGCGCGCGAGTCCGGCCGCACCCGCACGCGCGCATCGACGGCGACGCAGTCTTCGGGGAAGGCGATCACCGGGTTCAGGTCGAGCTCGGCGATCTCCGGGATGTCGTCGGCGAGACGCGCGAGCCGCAGCACGAGATCGATCAGCGCGGCAGTGTTGGCGGGCGGCATGCCGCGGAAGCCGCCCACGAGCCTGCCGGCCTTCCCGGTGAGAACGAGCTCCTCCGCATCAACGTCGGTGAGTGGAGCGAGCCGGAACTGCGCTTCGCCGATCAGCTCGGTGAAGATGCCGCCCGGACCGAATGCGACTAGCGGCCCGAAGACCGGGTCCTCGACCACACCGGCGAGCAACTCGATGCCTCCCCGCACCATCGGCTGAACCAGAGCCGGCGTTCCGATCCGATCGAAGGCGGCACGCACCGCATCGTCGTCGGCAAGGTCGAGCGCGATCGCACCCGTTTCGGTCTTGTGGGCCCCGGCCGCGGCCGACTTGAGGACGACCGGGAAGCCGAGCTCGCGCGCCGCCTCGACCGCCTCGTCGGCGCTCGCGACCAGCCGCTCGGCAACGAGCGGGATCCCGTACGCGGCGAAGAGCTCACGCACCTGCGGCGGCGCCAGCCAGGCGTCGTTGGATGAGCGCAGCACGCCGGCGACGAACGCCTCTGCCGATTTGCGGTCGATGCCGTCGAGCTCCGGGTAGATCCCGGCCGGACGTCGCAGCCATTCGGCGCGCCCAACCGCACGTCCAAGCGTTCGCGCGGCCGACTCGGGATAGGCGAATGTCGCGATCGGCGGGTCGGACTGGACCAGGGACTTGGGCGCTCCCTCGGCACAGACGAACGAAGCCAGCACGGGCTTCTCATGCTCCGGATGGGCCTCAACGGCGCGGACGACGGCCTCCGCGACCTCATCTGCGCCGGCAACGACCGGAGGCGTGAAGAGCACGATCAACGCGTCGAAGCCGGGGTCGGCCAGAAGCTCCGGGATCACCGCCTCGTAGGTGGCACCGGTCGCCGAGCCGAGCATGTCGATCGGGTTCGCGAGGCTCGCCTCGCGCGGGAGCAGCGGCGCGAGCGCGGAGCGCGTCTGCTCGTTCGGGGGCGGGAGCTCGAGCCCGACGGCCTCGCAAGCGTCGGCGCAAAGGATCCCGAGGCCGCCGCCGTTCGTCAGCACCGCGACGCGCGGTCCCTTTGGCAGCGGCTGATGCGAGAGCAGCACTGCCACGTCCGCGAGCTCCTCGAGCGAATCGGCCTGGATCACACCGGCCTGTCGGAACACTGCCTCGACGGCTGTCATCGAGCCGGCGAGCGCGGCGGTGTGAGAACCGGCGGCCCGTTGGCCGGCACCCGTGCGGCCGCCCTTCATCGCGAGGATCGGCTTCTTGCGGGCGATGCGGCGGGCGAGCCGGCCGAACTTGCGCGGATTGCCGAACGACTCCAGGTAGAGCAGGATCAGGTCGGTTGCAGGGTCATCCTCCCAGTACTCGAGCAGGTCGTTGGAGGAAACGTCGGCCTTGTTCCCGATCGACACGAACGACGAGAGCCCGAGGCCGCGCGACGTGGCCTGCTCGAGCAGCGCGAGGCCAAGGGCTCCACTCTGAGACGAGAAGCCGATGTTCCCGGCGGGGAAGGTGTGCGGGGCGAACGTTGCGTTGAGCCCGACTCCGGCCACGAAGATGCCCAGGCAATTCGGGCCGACCAGCCGCGCGCCGTGCGCCCGCACGCGTGCGAGCAGCTGCTCCTGGCGCCGCTCGCCCTCGCTGCCCGTCTCGGCGAACCCGGCCGAGATGACGCAGAGCGCCTTCGTCCCGCCCGCGAGAGCCGCTTCTGCCTCGGCCAGGATCGAGTCCGCGGGCAGGCAAAAGACGGCGAGGTCGACCGGGTCGGGGATATCGGCGACCGAGGGGTAGGCCTTCACGCCCGCGATCCCTGCCGCCTTTGGGTTGACTGGATAGACAACGCCCGTGAAGCCGGACTCGAGGATGTTCCGAAAGAGCTCTCCGCCGATCGAGCCGCGGCGCGTCGAGGCGCCGACGACTGCAACTGTCTTGGGCTGGAAGAACGGCGCAAGCGAGGCGGTGACCGCAACATGGTCGCGCTCGTCCACTGCCGCCCGGTACGTCGCCGTGGGCGCGATCGCAAGGCGCACCTCGGTCGTCCCGCTCTCGAGCCGGCGCGAGACGTCGAAGCCCGCGTCCTCGAACACCCGCAGCATCGGCGAGTTGTCCGGCATCACCTCGGCGACGAAGGTCGTGATCCCTGCGGCCGCCGCCGGCTCGGCGAGCTGCTCGAGCAGCCGGGTCCCGACCCCCTGGCCCTGGAGCTCGTCGGCGACGGCGAACGCGACCTCGGCGCACGATTGGTCTCGCAGCCGGACGAAGTTCGCCAGCGCGACGACCCGCTCCGTCTGCCCGTCCTCGGACAGCGTGCCCATCAGCGACCCGCTCTCGTTCCAGTCGGGCTCGACGAACGGCTCAACCGTGGCGGGGGCAAGCGCCGGGAAGCCGTGGAAGCGCTGATAGACGCTGCGCTGGGAGAGATCGCGGAAGAACCCGACCAGGGCGTCCACGTCCGCCTTGTGCGGCGAACGCAGCCTGAGCGTGCCGCCGTTCCGGAGAATGACGTCACGGATCTCGGAGGGCGCAGCGGCCATCCGGCACAGTGTCGACGGTGGAGCCGGCGCACGCCATCCGGGCACACCGCTGAGCCGACTGCGGCAAATCCCTGATCCCTTCAGCTCAGTAATCGCCGCCCGGGCGCTTCCGTAGTAGCCCGCAGCACATGTGTGGCGTCGCGCGGATGGCGTCTTCGCCCATCGCCTCTTGAATGTGGTCATCCACGATCCGCAAGGAGGCAGGAAGAGATGACAGCCAAGAAGCTTTTCGAATTCGGCGGGTACACCGCCGCAGCGATCCTCGTCGCCTTCGGCATCGCGGCGCTCGTCCTGGGCGTCAACGGCCGCACCGAGGTTCGCACAGACGTGAAGCGCGAGCAGGTCGTTGGCGAGCCCGACATGAACAAGACCGCGATCCTCGCCGAGGCCAAGCAGGCCAAGCTCCCGGCCAGCATCCTCGCGACGCTGCCGACGTGCAACGTTGCCGGCAAGCCGATCAACAGCGGCCCCCGGGCAAAGTGCTTCGCCAGCTACATGCGCATCCACACGCTGGAGGCAACCGGCGGCAAGACGTATGCGCAGCTGGGCCGCTATCTGACCAAGGACGGCAAGGACACGAACGACGTGGCGCTGGCGGCCACAGATCCAAAGACCGGTCAGCCGGTCGCGAACGGCAAGCGCGACCTCTGGGTGACCGAGCTCGCGATCTCGACGGCGCTGAACACCTCGTTCTTCGCCGAGCAGGTGTCGATGTTCAGCATCGTGGTCGCGCTCGCGATGTTGGTCTCGGGCTTCGGCTTCGGAATCCTCGCCTTCACCGCCTTCAGGTGGCTGCCTGCACGCGAGGAGCGCACGAAGAAGCTCAAGGCCTCGGCGCAGGTCACGCCACAGGCGACCTAATCCCTGCCTCAGAACACGCTCAGAGCGGGCCGGCACCAGCAGGCCCGCTCCGCGTTCCGGGCTCCGTGTTTTCCCGCTCCCCGGGTCAGGAGCCGCACGGATGGCGCCGCCGGGAACGACTTGCAGACTGACCGTATGATCGAGAGCGCCGAGCTGCCGCTGGACGAGATTGCCGACGAGCCCGGCCCCGAGGACAGCCTCGGAGTCCTGCTCTCGGAGATCTCCTCCCACCCGTTGCTCACCCCGGCCGAGGAGGTCCTCCTGGCCAAGAGAATCGAGCGCGGCGACATCGAGGCGAAGCATCGGATGGTAGAGAGCAATCTCCGCCTCGTCGTCTCGATCGCGAAGCGCTACCGCGGTCTCGGCTTGCCCTTCCTCGACCTGATCCAGGAAGGCGCGATCGGGCTCAGCCGAGCGGTCGAGAAGTTCGACTGGCGACGAGGCTACAAATTCTCCACGTACGGAACCTGGTGGATCCGCCAGGCGATCCAGCGCGCGATCTCCAACCACGCCCGCACCATCCGCATTCCCGTGCACGCGCTCGAGCGCCGGCGGAGCGTCGAGCTCGCGGCCCGGCGCCTGGAGACCGAGCTGGGGCGGCAGCCGACGAGGGAGGAGCTCGCCGAGGCTGCCGGCACTTCTGTCGAAGCCTTGATCGAGGCCCTCGGGCTCGCGCGGACGACACTCTCCCTAGACCAGACGGTCGGAACGGACGGCGACCCCACGGAGCTCGGCGATCTGCTGCCCGATCCCGGCATCACACCGGAGGAGAAGCTGGAGGCACACGAGCGCACACTGGTTGTCCGGCGTGCGCTCCACCGCCTGCCCGAGCGCGAGCGTGTGATCCTCGACCACCATTACGGACTCTCAGGCGAGCAGGAGACGTTTCAGGAGATCGGCCGTGAGCTGGGCCTGACCCGGGAGCGCGTCCGCCAACTCGAGGCGCACGCGCTCGCAACGCTGGCCCGCGAGCCCGATCTCGTCTCCTAACCGACCTAGATCGGTAGCACGGGTGCCGAGCCGCGCCGCGCGACACCCGATGCCTCGGCTGCGCGAGCGACCGCTTCGGAGACCGCAGGAGCGACGTCCCGGTTGAAGACACTCGGGATCACATAGTCCGCCTCGAGCTCGGACGGCGCGACGATCGCCGCGATCGCCTCAGCGGCGGCAAGCTTCATCTCCTCGGTGATGTCACTCGCGCGCACGTCGAGTGCGCCGCGGAAGATGCCGGGGAACGCAAGCACGTTGTTGATCTGATTCGGGTAATCGGAGCGGCCTGTGCCGATCACTGCGGCCAGGCCCTCGATCTCCTCGGGCAGCACCTCCGGCATCGGGTTGGCCATCGCAAACACGATCGCGCCCTCCGCCATCGAGCGAATCCCGTCCACGGTGACGGCACCGGGCTGAGAGAGCCCGATGAAGACGTCTGCCCCGGCCAGCGCCTGGTCGGCGGTGCCACGCAGCCCGCGCGAGTTGGTCAGCTCGGCATAGGCGGCCTTGACCGGTGAGAGGCCCGGCCGCTCGCGGTGCACAATCCCCTCGCGGTCGCAGCCGACGACATCCTGCACACCGGCGGCGAGCAGCATCTTCGTCACGGCGACGCCGGCTGCGCCGACGCCGGTGACGACGACGCGCACGTCCTCCAGGCGCTTGCCGACAACCTCGAGCGCGTTGTGCAGCGCCGCGAGGACGACGACCGCCGTTCCGTGCTGGTCGTCGTGGAAGACGGGAATGTCGAGCTCTGCGCGCAGCCGTTCCTCGATCTCGAAGCAGCGCGGCGCGGAGATGTCCTCGAGATTGATGCCGCCGAAGACAGGTGCGATCGCCTTCACGGTCGCGACGATCTCGTCGGGGTCCTTCGTCGCCAGACAGATCGGGAAGGCGTCGACGCCGCCGAACTCCTTGAACAGCATCGCCTTGCCCTCCATCACGGGCAGCGCCGCCTCCGGGCCGATGTCGCCCAGGCCTAGGACAGCCGTTCCGTCGCTGACGACGGCGACGGTGTTCTGCTTGATCGTCAGGTTCCAGACCTTCGCCGGGTCGGCTGCGATCGCCGACGAGACCCGGGCGACCCCGGGCGTATACGCCATCGAGAGGTCGTCGCGCGTCTTCAGCGGCGACTTCAGCGCGATCTCGATCTTGCCGCCGAGGTGCATCAGGAAGGTGCGGTCGGAGACGTTCAGCACCTCGATGCCCGGCACCTCGTGCACGGCTTTGGCGATCTCCTCCATCTGCTCGGCGTCGGCGGCGAGCACGGTCACGTCGCGGACCTTCGTGCCCCGCTCGACCCGGACGAGGTCGATCGCGCCGAGCAGGCCGCCGGCCTCGCCGATCACCTCGGCCAGGCGCGCGAACGTGCCGGGCTGATTCTCGAGCCTCACGCGCAGCGTCGCGCTGAAGGACGCGGAGGGATGCGCGGCGATCATGCAGACGAGTCTCGCGACCGGGTCGGCCGGGGCCATCGGTGGCCACCCCGAACGGCGTGCGGCTTTGCCGCAGCGGGCCTCCGAGGCGCCGCGGATGTGCGCCGTCCGCCAGACAGGCGATCTTGCCTGCATGAACTTCGACGCGCTCCCGCCGCCCGAGATGGCCCAGAAGGCCGAGGACGTCGGCGTCGCCAAGGCCGGCATGGACGCGCTCACGATGTTCGCGCTCGCGGTCCTCGCCGGCGCCTTCATCGCCATCGGCGCCGCGTTCGCGACGAACACGCTCGCCGGAAGCTCGGATCTCCCCTACGGAGTCGCCCGGCTCCTCGGCGGGCTCACCTTCTCGCTCGGGCTGATCCTCGTCATCGTCGCCGGCGCCGAGCTCTTCACCGGCAACAACCTGATCGTGATGGCGTGGGCGAGCAGGAAAGTCTCCACCGTCCGGCTACTCCGCAACTGGGCGATCGTCTACGCGGGAAACTTCGCCGGCGCGATCGCCACTGCCGCTCTCCTCTACGCGGCCAAGCAGTACGAGTTCGGCAAGGGCGCCGTCGGCGCCACGAGCCTCACGATCGCCGCGACGAAGACGGGTTACGGCTTCGGCCAGGCGATCGCCCTCGGAATGCTCTGCAACGCCCTCGTCTGCCTGGCAGTGTGGCTCTGCTACAGCGCGCGCACGACGGCGGACAGGATCCTCGCGATCATCCCGCCGATCACCGCCTTCGTCGCCGCCGGCTTCGAGCACAGCGTCGCGAACATGTTTTTCATCCCCTTCGGGATCTTCGTCAAGAGCGACACGGCCTTCGTCGCCTCGCAGAAGGTGCCCGACCTCTCGAACGTCACCTGGGGGCACTTCCTCGCCTCGAACCTCGTGCCGGTCACGATCGGCAACATCATCGGCGGGGGCCTGATGGTCGGCGCCGTCTACTGGTTCGTGTACCTGAGGGGCGGCCGCCGCGCAGAGATCGTCGAGCAGCCTGCGGGAATCGACTCGCGCTGACTCATCCGGCGGCACGGCCGCCGGAGCATCGATAGTTCTCCGCGATCGCCGATGTGGCTCTGTGCTGATGCCACGCCTCCTGAAGCGGGCGAGGGTCGGTGCAAACGAGGACAGGGGGAGCAGATGGCAGTGGCAGTTGCGGTTGAGCAGAGGCCGCAGCCCCTAGATCCGGGAGTGCGCCCCGAACCGATCGTCGAGGCACGGAACCTCGACAAAACGTACGACACCGGCAAGGTCGAGGTTCACGCCCTGCGCGGTGTCAGCTTCTCGGTCGCCCGCGGCGAGATCCCAAGCTCACGCTCTGTTACCGCGATCCACACTGGGAGGTGGTGTCCAGATGATGAAGCTGATCACCGCTCTCGACAACAGCCTCGCTGCACAGCCCGTGCTCACGACGGCCCTTGCGCTCGGACGGCTGCTCGACGCCGAACCGGAGCTAATCCACGTCAGAGTGGATGGTGACCGGACCGCCCGTAGCACAGCGGACGTCGCGGGCCTCCCGCTACGAACGGCTTCCGGACCGGTCCTCGATCGGTTGCTCGAGTGTGGCCGAGCGGAGGATGTGGTTGCGATGGTCATCGGGGCGCGCGGAACACCCGGCGGCCGGCGGCCGCTTGGCAGCACCGCGTTGGCGGTCGCTACGTCGCTGCAGAGGCCGATCGTGATCGTTCCCCTGAATGCGCCACCGTCGGCGGCGGTGCGGCGGATCCTCGTTCCACTGGAGGGGAAACTCCCGGCATCGCTCGTGCCGCGCGCTATCGTCGCCCTCAGCCGGGAAGCCAATCTGGAGGTCGTGGTCCTCCACGTCCACGAGGAGGCCTCGCTTCCGCCGTTCACCGATCAGCCGCAGCACGAGCGACATGAGTGGACGCGCGAGTTCCTGACGCGATACTGCCCCTGGGGAATCGGCCGCGTGCGGCTCGAGACACGCCTGGGCCGCAGCGAGGAGCTCATCCCGCTCGTAGCCGCAGAAACTCGGGCCGACCTGATCGTGCTCGGCTGGGCGCAGGAACTGGCCGAGGGCCGCGCGCCGGTGGTCCGTGCGGCGCTGTCGCGCGGTCGTGCGCCGGTGATGCTCGTTCCCGTTCGTGTACCGACACCGAAGGAGGAGTCATGGAGCAGCTTGCAATCGTTGCCCGTCTGAAGAGCGGCACGGAGCCCCAGGCCGTCGAGCTGATCGCAAAGGGACCGCCGTTCGATCCCGCCGAGAGCGGGCTCACCCGCCATGCCGTCTACCTCTCGTCGGGAGAGGTCGTCTTCGTCTTCGAGGGCCACGAGGTCGAGTGGATCGTCGACGGCATGATCGACGAGCCGTTTCGCTGGTCCGTTTCCGAGGCATTGGACGCCTGGCGGCCGCTCGTCGAAGGTCAGCCGAGGATCGCTCGCCCAGCGTTTACGTGGGAGGCCCAGGTCGAACAGACAGAGGTAAGGTCCGGGGCGGCCGAGCGAACTTGACGACGACGGAGACCGACATGGAGGAGCAGGTCGCGGCACTCGATCCGGACGAGCTCCACCTGATCGACGCGTACTGGCGCGCGGCCAACTATCTCTCGGTCGGCCAGATCTACCTGCTCGACAACCCGCTGCTCCGCGAGCCGCTCCGGCCCGATCACGTCAAGCCGCGCTTGCTCGGCCACTTCGGAACCACGCCCGGGCTGAACCTGATCTGGGCCCATCTGAACCGCGCGATCCGTGCCCGCGATCTGGACGCGATCTACGTCACCGGGCCCGGGCACGGCGGGCCGGGCGTAGTCGCAAACGCGTACCTCGAGGGCACCTACTCCGAGCTCTACCCACACGTCGGGGCCGGCGAGGACGGCCTGCGGATCCTGTTCCGTCAGTTCTCGTTCCCGGGCGGAATCCCGAGCCACGCCGCGCCCGAGACGCCGGGGTCGATTCACGAAGGCGGCGAGCTCGGCTACGCGCTCGCGCATGCCTACGGCGCCGCCTACGACAACCCCGACCTGCTGGTCTGCTGCGTGGTCGGCGACGGCGAGGCCGAGACCGGGCCGCTCGCCGCGAGCTGGCACTCGAACAAGTTCCTCAACCCGCGCACCGACGGCTGCGTTCTGCCGGTGCTGCACCTGAACGGATACAAGATCGCCAACCCAACCGTGCTCGCGCGGATCCCGGAGGACGAGCTCGTCTCGCTCTTTGAGGGTTACGGGTACCGGCCGCTGCTGGTCTCGGGCGACGAACCGGCCCTCGTTCACCAGGCCTTCGCGGCGGCTCTCGACGACGCGCTGGACGAGATCGCCCACATCCAGCGCGCAGCCCGTGAGGCCGGCATGAGGGAACGGCCGCGGTGGCCGATGATCGTGCTGCGCACGCCGAAGGGCTGGACGGGCCCGAAGGTGGTCGACGGCCTTCCCGTCGAGGGCACCTGGCGCTCGCACCAGGTGCCGATCGCAGACGTGCGCGGTAACCCCGATCACCTGCGCCTGCTCGAGAAGTGGCTTCGCAGCTACCGGCCCGAGGAGCTGTTCGACGAGCACGGTGTCCTCGTCGGCGAGCTGGCCGCCCTGCCCCCTCGGGGGGCCCGCCGGATGAGCGCGAACCCGCATGCGAACGGCGGCGTCCGCCGGGATCTCGTGCTGCCCGACTTCCGCGACTACGCGGTCGAGGTGGCAGCGCCCGGCACGACGTTCAGCGAGGCGACCCGGGTGCTCGGGGCTTTCCTGCGCGACACGATTGCGCGCAACCCCGACAACTTCCGCCTGTTTGGCCCCGACGAGACCGAGTCCAACCGCCTGTCGGCCGTGTTCGAGACGACCGGGCGAACGTGGGAGGCCGAGACGGCGCCGACGGACGTGGGCCTCGCCCCGGACGGCCGCGTGATGGAGGTGCTCTCGGAGCATCTCTGCCAGGGCTGGCTCGAGGGCTACCTGCTCACAGGCAGGCATGGGCTCTTCAACTGCTACGAGGCCTTCATCCACATCGTCGACTCGATGTTCAACCAGCACGCCAAGTGGTTGAAGGTGACGCGCGGGATTCCCTGGCGGCCCCCGCTTGCCTCGCTCAACTACCTGCTCAGCTCGCACGTCTGGCGGCAGGACCACAACGGCTTCTCGCATCAGGACCCCGGCTTCATCGACCACGTCGTCAACAAGAAGGCGGAGGTGATCCGCGTCTACCTGCCCCCGGACGCGAACACGCTCCTCTCGGTCGCCGACCACTGCCTGCGCAGCCGTCACTACGTGAACGTGATCGTTGCCGGGAAGCAGCCGGCGCTCGACTACCTGTCGATGGACGATGCGATCGTGCACTGCACGCGCGGCGTCGGCATCTGGGAATGGGCCTCCAACGACGGCGCGGGTGAGCCCGACGTGGTCATGGCCTGCTGCGGGGACGTCCCGACGCTCGAGACCCTTGCCGCAGTCTCGCTCCTGCGCGAGCGATTGCCGGAATTGAAGGTGCGCGTCGTGAACGTCGTCGACCTGATGCGGCTCCAGCCCGCAAGCGAGCACCCGCACGGGCTTCCGGACAGCGAGTTCGACTCGCTGTTCACGCCCGACCGTCCGATCGTGTTCGCGTACCACGGCTACCCGTGGCTCATCCACCGGCTCACCTACCGCCGCACGAACCACGACAACATCCACGTTCGCGGCTACAAGGAAGAAGGCACAACGACGACCCCGTTCGACATGGTCATGCTCAACGACCTCGACCGCTTCCACCTGGTCATGGACGTGATCGACCGTGTGCCGAGCCTCGCCTCGCGGGCAGCGCACGTGCGTCAGGACATGGAGGACGAGCGGCTCCGCTGTCGGGCCTGGACGCGCGAGCACGGCGAGGATGACCCCTCGATCAGCGGTTGGACCTGGCCGTCCTAGTCGTCAACGCGGGCTCGACGAGCCTGAAGCTGCATCTCGTTCGAGGGGACGAGGCGGAACCGGTCGACTCGTTCGCAGTCGACTGCGAGGCGGCCGGTCATCGCGTCGTCCACGGCGGCGCTCGTTTCCGCGAGCCGGTCGTCCTCGACGAGGAGGTGAAGGACGCGATCCGGGAGCTTTCGTCGCTCGCGCCGCTTCACAACGAGCCGGCTCTCGAGGCGATCGAGGCGGCGCAACACGCGCTTCCCGATGTTCCGCATGTGGCCGTATTCGACACGGCCTTCCACGCGACGCTGCCGGAGGAGGCGGCCGTCTACGCCGTACCCCGGCACTGGACCGAGGAATGGGGCGTGCGCCGCTACGGCTTTCACGGCATTTCCGTGCAGTGGTCGGCCCAACGCGTGCCCGTGCCGCGCCTGGTCGTCTGCCACCTGGGCGGAGGGTGCTCCGTCACCGCCGTTCGGAACGGCCGCTCGGTCGAGACGACGATGGGCTTCAGCCCCCTCGAAGGAGTGCCGATGACGACGCGGTCAGGCTCGATCGATCCGGGAGCGCTCCTGTACCTGCTCCGGGAACGCGGCCTCGGAGTCGCCGATCTCGACCGCGCGCTCGAGCACGAGTCGGGGCTGAAAGGGCTCTCCGGGCGCTCGGGGGACGTTCGCGAGCTCGAGGAGGCCGAAGCCGCCGGCAACGAGCGCGCCCGGCTCGCGCTGGCGGTCTACGTGCACCGGATCGCAGCGGCGGTAGCCGCGTCGGCCGCCGCGCTCGGGGGGCTCGACGCGCTCGTCTTCACCGCCGGTGTCGGCGAGCACTCAGCGGCGGTCCGGGAGCGAGTGTGCACGCGGCTCGCCTTTCTCGGCGTCGCGTTGGACGCTGCTGCGAATGCGGCCGCCGACGCCGACACGGATGTCGCCGCCCAGGGCTCGCCGGTCCGGGTGCATGTCGTTCGGGCCCGCGAGGAGCTTGTGATCGCACGCGCCGTGCGCGCGTTGCTCGGCGATCGACCCGCCGCTACTTGAGCGTCTTCAGGTAGGCGACGAGCGCCTTCAGCTGCCAGTCGGGGATGATCCCGCCCCAGTGCGGCATGCTCGTGATCGGCGGTTTGCCGATCACGCTGCCCGAGCGAATGAACTCGAGGATCTTCGCGTCGGTGTTGAACTCCTTGCGGAAGTCCTGGCCGGAGAGCGGCGGTATGGCCTTGTCCGGTGACTGTGGGTTCGGCACGCCTCCGAGCCCGTTCGGCCCGTGGCAGTTGATGCAGCCGTAGTGGACGTAGGCGGCCATGCCGGCCACGACCGGGCCCTGATTGCCGGGAATGGGAACCGAGGTCGCGTACTGCACCTGCGGGAGCCCCGCGCGGATGTACGCGACGAGATCGGCGACCTGGGTCTTCGAGATCACGGGGCCCCAGACGGGCATGAAGGGCCGCTTGGGGTTCTTCGACTCGCCGAGGCCGTGGGTGATGATCCGCGTCAGCGTCGCGACGGTGAGCGTCTTGCCGACGCCCTTGAGGGCCGGCACGTAGGGCGAGACGCCGCCGCGGCCGAGCGAGCCGTGGCACGCGGCGCAGGCGAACTGAACGAAGTCATGGGCCCCGGCCGCGACCTGCGGATCGATCCGCGCAACGGCACGTGCCGGTCCTGCCGTCGTCGGTTGGGCGCCGTGACTCGCCCAGGCACCCACGCCCATCGCGAGTGCGAGTATGGCCAGAGCAGCACCGAGAACAAGACCCCGACGCATCGCCAACGATCTTACCTCCGGGCCTTCGAGCCGACAAGCACGCGCTCTTGCCCCGGAATCAGCCGCCGAATCCGGCTCAGCGGGATCTCAATCGTGCTCGTGCCGCGAACCAGGAGCGCCTCGGGGGTGTCTCCCTCCGGATCGAGCACTACCTCCTCGACGTACCCGAGGTGCCCTGAGGGACCCTCGACGCGGAAACCCGTGCAGTGCCGCAGTACGTACGCCTCGCTCCAGCACGCCCGAACCTGCTCTACGACTAGGGACAACCGGTTCACCTCCTCAGCTTGGGCCGATGTTTGCATCCAGGGCGCGCGGATCCATCGGGGCATACGCGGATCGCCGCTCAGCGAAGGCCACGATGCACTCCGGGGGGCACGGCCCGACGATGACGGTATGCAGGTGCCACCCAGAAACACGTGAGTGATGGCGCTCGGGCTCTTCGAGGAGCTGAAGCTGCCTCTGGCGGAGACGGAGGCACTGATCGAGGCCGATCGCTGCCTCGAGTGCGGATCCGCGCATGCCCCCGCGCCCTGCGTTGTCGCCTGCCCGGCCGACGTGGATGTGCCCGGCTTTGTCGCTGCGATCGCCCGCGGTGACACCCTGGCCGCGGCCGAGCTGATCTTTGCCGAGAACCTGCTCGGCGGCACGTGTGCGCGCGTCTGCCCGGCGGAGATCCTCTGCGAGGGCGCCTGCGTGCTCGACCACGAGGGCAGGCCGCCGATCGAGATCGCGAGGCTGCAGCGCTTCGCCGCCGAGGGCGCGCTGGCCGATCAGGTCCCGTTGCGCTCCAGCGCCGGCGCGTCGGGATTCCGCGTCGCCGTGCTCGGCGCCGGCCCTGCCGGGCTCGCCTGCGCGGGGGAGCTTGCCGCGCGCGGCCACGACGTGACCGTCTTCGACGAGCACCCGGAAGCGGGCGGTCTCGTCCGCTACGCGATTGCGCCGTACCGGCAGCTCGACGAGCCGCTCCCGGCCGAGACGGAGCTGATCCGCGGGCTCGGCGCCAGGATCGAGCTCGGCCGACGCGTCGACCGAGCGCACCTGCGTGCGATCGCCGCCACGAACGACGCCGTCGTGCTCGCGGTCGGGCTCGGGGAGGACACCCGCGTCGACCTCCTCGGCCACGACCTCGACGGGATCTGGGAGTCGCTGCCCTTCATCGAGGCGATCAAGACCGGCACCCCGCCTGCGGTCGGCCGCCGCGTCGTCGTCATTGGCGGCGGCAATACGGCGATCGACGTCGCGCGTGAGGCCCTTCGGTTGGGCGCCGAAGAGGTGACGGTGGCCTACCGCCGCACCGAGGCCGAGATGCCCGCCTACCCGCATGAGGTCGAGGAGGCGCGCGAGGAGGGCGTGCAGTTCGCGTGGCTGACAGCGCCGGCCCGGTTCCTGGGCAGGCTTCGCGTCGAGGGAGTCGAGTGCGTCCGGATGCGCCTCGGCGAGCCTGACGCGAGCGGCCGAGCGCGGCCCGAGCCCGTCCCGGGAAGCGAGCACGTCCTGCCCGCCGAGACCGTCGTGGCGGCGATCGGACAGTCTCCCCGCAGCGAGCTGATGGACTGGGTCGAAGGGCTCGTGTTCGAAGGAGCCCGGATCCGAGTCGACAATGCCACCGGCCGCACCAGCAGCCCGAGGTTCTACGCCGCCGGCGACGCGACGAATGGCGGCGCGACCGCCGTCGAGGCCGTGCGCGAGGGCAAGCTCGCCGCCCGCGCGGTGGACGCCGACCTGCGAGGGACGCCATGAAGGAGATCCGCTGGCACGCGCGCGCCGGCCAGGGTGCCAAGACGGCGTCACAGCTCCTGGCCCTTGCCCTGCTGCGCGAGGGCAAGAGCGTGCAGGCCTTCCCCGAGTACGGCCCGGAACGGCGCGGCTCGCCGATGCGTGCCTACACGCGCTACGACGAGGCGCCGATCCGGCGCCACGACTCGATCGAGGAGCCTGACGCGGTCGTCGTGCTGGAGTCGTCGCTCGCGCACGGACCCGATGTGCGCGCAGGCCTCCGGCCGGGAGGCTTCCTGCTCGTGAGCTCCGAGCAGCCGCTCCCCGGAGCTCTTTGCGTTCCGGCGGTGCGGATCGCACCCGACTCCGTGAACCTCGTGATGCTCGGCGCGCTCGCGGCGAAACTCGGCGAGCCGCAGCTCGACGGCCTCCTCGCAGCCGCGGTCGAGCTGCTCGGCCGCAAGGCAGACGCCGACGCGATCCGGGCGGCCCTGGCGGGCGGCTATGCCGCCGTGAAGGAGGAGCGATGGGCAGCCTGACCGGCTGGCGCGGCCTGGCGCCGGGAGGCGTGGTCGTCCGCGACGAGGCCGAGCAGCCGCACACGGGCGGCTGGCGAACCGGCCTTCGGCCCGCAGTCGACCTGGAACTCTGCGTCGACTGTCTGCTCTGCTGGCTCTACTGCCCGGACTCGGCTGTCCGGCTCGACGGGACGGCCTTCGCCGGGTTCGACCTCGACTACTGCAAGGGCTGCGAGCTGTGCGCCGCGGTCTGCCCGACAAGCGCGATCGAGATGGTCCCGGATGGCGACTGAGCTCGCACCAGCACAGCTTCTGACCGGCGGCGAGGCCGTCGCCGAGGCGATGTGCCAGATCGATCCCGATGTCGTCCCCATCTACCCGATCACGCCGCAGACGCCGATCATCCAGGGGTTCGCAAAGGCGGTGGCCGACGGCCGCGCGCACGGGGAACTGATCGACGTCGAGTCGGAGCACTCGGCGATGAGCGCCTCGATCGCCTCGGCGCTCGCCGGCGCCCGGACGATGACCGCAACCTCGTCCCAGGGCCTCGCGCTGATGGCCGAGGTGGTCTACATCGCCGCCTCGATGCGCGCGCCGGTGGTGATGGCGCTCGGCAACCGCGCCCTCTCGGGGCCCATCAACATCCACTGCGACCACTCCGACTCGATGCTGATCCGCGACTCCGGTGCGATCCAGCTCTTCGCAGAGAACGCGCAGGAGGCGTACGACCTGACCGTGATCGCGCCGCGGCTGGCGGAGCACCCGGACGTGCTGCTGCCGGTGCTGGTCTGCCAGGACGGCTTCACGATCACGCACTCCGCAGAGCCGGTCACGCTGCTCGACGATGCTGAGGTACGCGAGTTCGTCGGCGAGTACCGGATTCCGTACCCGCTGCTCGACCTGAGCCGAGCAACGACGCAGGGGCCGTTTGCGATGCCGGACTACTACTACGAGCTGCGACGCCAGCAGGCAGCCGCTATCGAGGGCGCGCTGGGCGTTTTCGAGGAGATTGCCGCAGAGTTCGCCGAGGTGACCGGCCGCCGCTACGGAAGCGTGGAGCCGTACCACCTCGACGACGCGGAGCGCGCACTCGTCTGCCTGGGCTCGACCGCCGGGACGGCGAAGGACGTTGTCGACGAGCTGCGTGCCGAAGGCGAGCACGTCGGCCTACTCAAGATCACCTCCTTTCGGCCGCTGCCCGCAGAGAAGATCCACGACCTGCTTCGAACGACGGACGCCGTCGCGGTGCTCGACCGCGCCGATTCCCCGGGCGGAGAACCGCCGCTGTACGCGGAGGTCGCCGTCGCGCTCTCGGGCGAGGCTCCGGAGCTCCGCACCTACGTCTACGGCCTCGGCGGACGTGACCTCCACCCCGAGGATCTGCGCCAAGTCTTCGCCGGCACCGCGCCCCACTATGTCGGCCTGAGAAACGATGTCGGCCTGAGGAGCGAGCCGTGTCCCGCCTGAAGACGCTCGCGCGCCGCGATGCGGGCATGCCGCCGCTTCGAGGAGGCCACTCGCTCTGCCAGGGCTGCGGGATCCCGATGGTGGTCCGCACGGTGCTCAACTCGATCGAGACCCCCGTCGTCGTCATCAGCGCAACAGGCTGTCTCGAGGTGGCCACCACCCGCTATCCGACGACCGCGTGGAACGTGCCCTGGCTGCACGTCGCGTTCGAGAACGCGGCCGCGGCGGCCAGCGGAGTCGAGTCTGCATACCGTGCGCTGCGCCGGCGCGGTGGGCTCCCCCAGGAGGACGAGCTCACGATCGTCGCCTTCGCCGGCGACGGTGGCACCTACGACATCGGTCTCCAGGCGCTCTCCGGCGCGCTCGAGCGCGGGCATCGCTTCGTGTTCGTCTGCTACGACAACCAGGCCTACATGAACACCGGCATCCAGCGCTCGGGCGCGACTCCATTCGGCGCCGCAACCACCACGACCCCGGCGGGAGCCGCCTCACTCGGCAAGCTGCAGCAACGCAAGGACATGACCGCGATCGCAGCCGCGCACCATGTCCCGTACGTCGCGCAGGCTGCGGCCGGCCCGCACTGGCAGGACCTGAGCATGAAGGCGGCACGCGCAGCGAAGGCCGACGGACCGGCCTTCCTGAACGTGCTCGCCGACTGCCCGCTCGGCTGGGGGCACGAGGCACGGCTCTCGCCGTCGATCGTGAACGGCGCGGTCGAGAGTCGCGTGTGGCCGCTGTACGAGGTGGACGAAGGTCGCTACCGGCTCACGTACCGGCCGACGCAGACGATGCCGGTGGCGGATTGGCTGAGAACACAGAAGCGGTTCGAGCACCTGTTCCGCCCCGAGGCGGCCGAGCTGCTGGAGGAGATCCAGCACCACGTCGACAAGGACTGGACCGCCCTGCTCGCGCGCTGCGCGATGGAGGAGGGAGACGCGCCACCGGCGGTCGATCAGGGCGTGCGGCGGCGCAGCGTCAACGCGCCGGCGAGCAGCGCGGCCCCCGTCAGCGCAAGCACGACGGCGACGTCGACCGCGACCCTGGCGCCGTAGACCCCGCGGGTCGTCCGGTCGAGAGCGTCGTACGCGTACGTGAGGGGCGCACCCCAGGAGACGATCTCGAGGAATCGCGCCATGTGATCGCGAGGAGCGAGCAGGCCGCAGAGCAGCAGCTGGGGGAAGACGAAGGCCGGCAGGAACTGGACCGCCTGGAACTCCGTGCGGGCGAACGCGCTGATGAAGAGCCCGAGTGACGTGCCGAGCAGGGCGTTCGCGACCGCGAGCAGGATCACACCCCACTTCACGCCCGCCACGTGCAGGTCGAGCAACCAGAACGCGACCGATGAGACGAGGAGCGCCTGCGCGGCGGCGACGAGCGCGAAGGCGCCCGCGTAGCCGGCGAGCAGATCGAGCTTCGCGAGCGGCATCGTCATCAGCCGCTCGAGCGTTCCGGTCGTCCGCTCCCGCAGCATCGTGATCGAGGTGACCAGGAACATCGAGATCAGCGGGAAGACGCCGAGCAGCGGGCCGCCGATCCGGTCGAACACCGGCGAGCCCTCGAAGACGTACTTGATCAAGACGACGAGGACCACGGGCACGACCAGCACGAGTGCGATCGTCCGGGGGTCATGCCGCAGCTGCCGCAACACCCGCGCGGCCGTTGCGCCTGCCACTCGCGGGCTCATCGCCCCGCCTCCGCAAGCGCGAGGAACGCCGCCTCGAGGTCCTGTTCCCCGGTGCGGGCGCGTAGCTCGTCCGGAGTCAGCGAGCCGAGTAGCCCGCCCTCGCGCAACAGGAGCAGCGCGTCGCAGCGCTGCGCCTCGTCCATCACGTGGCTCGACACGAGCAGCGTCGAGCCCGCCTCGGCGAGCGAGTGGAACAGCCGCCAGAGGTCGCGGCGGAGCACCGGGTCCAGCCCAACCGTCGGCTCGTCGAGAACGAGCAGCTCGGGCCTGTTGAGCAGCGCGGTCGCCAGCGACACACGCGCTCGCTGGCCGCCCGAAAGCCGATTGACGAGCTGATCGGCCTGCGACCGGAGGTCGACCTCGTCGATCGTCTCCCCGATCCGTTTCGCGGCGACGCGGAGGATCTGCCCGAAGTAGCGGAGGTTCTCGCGCACGGTCAGATCCCCGTAGACGGACGGCGCCTGCGTCACGTAACCGACGCGGCTGCGCAGCGACGGCGACCCGGCCGGTCGACCGAGCGCCGTCACGGTGCCCCCCTCCACGATCTGCACGCCGACGATCGAGCGGATCAGCGTCGATTTGCCGGAGCCGCTCGGCCCGAGCAGGCCCGTGACGACGCCCGCCCGAACCTCCAGCGAGAGCCCGTCGAGAACGAGGTTGCCGCCGCGCCGGACCCGCAGGCCCTCGACGGCGACGGCCGGAACCATCTAGATCAGCTCGAGCTCGCGGCCGACCTTCTCGAACGCTGCCAGCGCACGCTCGATGTGCTCGGACTCGATCGCCGCCGACATCTGGACGCGAATGCGCGCCGTGCCCTCGGGAACGACCGGAAAGCCGAAGCCCGTCACGAACACGCCCGCTTCGAGCAGCCGCCGGCTGAACTCGATCGCGAAGGCGGTCTCGCCGAGGATGATCGGGACGATCGCTGCCTCGCCGTCGAGCGGATTGAATCCCAGCCCGCGCAGGCGCTCGCGAAACAGCTGCGTCGACTCACGCAGCCTCGACACCAGCTCCGGCTCGCGGCGCAGCACACGAACGGCTTCGAGCGCGCTGCACGCCACTGTGGGCGGCAGCGCGTTCGAGAAGAGCTGCGGACGGGAGCGCTGCGCGAGGATGTCGCAGACCTCCTCGCTCGCGGCGACGAAACCGCCGGCCGCGCCACCCAGCGCCTTGCCGAGCGTGCTCGTGATCACGTCGATCTCGCCGAGCAGGCCGTAGTGCTCTGCCACCCCGCGCCCGGTCTCGCCCAGCACGCCGGTGCCGTGCGAGTCGTCGACCACAACGGTCGCGCTGTGCCCCCGGGCCAGCTCGACGATGTCGGGCAGCTTGGCGAGGTCGCCCTCCATGCTGAAGACCCCGTCCGTGAGCACCAGCCCGCGCTGTCCCGGGTCGAGCGACTCGAGCTGGGCGCGCAGGTCATCCATGTCCGAGTGCTTGTAGACGGCCTTCCGCGCCGGCTTCGCGAGCCGGACGGCGTCGATGATGCTCGCGTGGTTGAGCTCGTCGGACAGGATCACCGTGCTGTCGTCCGTCAGGCTCGGGATCGCCGCCTCGTTGGCGTTCCAGCAAGAGACGTAGGTGAGCGAGGCCTCGGCGCCGACGAGGTCGGCCAGTTCCCGCTCGAGCTCGAGGTGCGGCTCGAACGTGCCGCAGATGAAGCGCACCGAGGCGGTACCGGCCCCGTATCGGCGCAACCCATCGATCCCGGCCTCGACCACCTCCGGTCGAGCGGCAAGGCCGAGGTAGTTGTTCGAGGAGAGGACGAGCACCTCGCCGCGGCCCTCCATTTGCACAACCGGCCCCTGGGGCGACAGGAGCGTGTTGAACTGCTTGTAGGTGCCGGCCTCGCGCAGGCTCTCGAGCTCCGCGTGAAGCCGCTCCTCGAGGACATTCGTCATCGGTGCTGCCACCTGCCGCTCTGAGCCGCCGGCTCCCGCGCCCGATCGTCCTCTACCGCCGCGGCAGGCGCACGCCCGCCCGGGTAGAGCACGATCTTGCAAGCCTCGCCCGCGGCCAGCAGCGCGAAGGCGGTTTCGTACTCCTCCAGCGGCAGCTCCTTTGTGATCAGCGGCCGCACGTCGACGACACCGCTCTCGAGCAGCCACCGCGTCCGGTACCAGGTCTCGAAGATCTTGCGGCCGTTCAGAGCGAGCACGTTCAGGTTCTTGAAGATCAACGCCTCCGCAACGTCGATCTCGACCGGCCGCGAAGGGATCCCGAACAGGATCACGCGGCCCCCGTTGCGGGCGATCAGAAACGAGTCGGCGATCGCGCGCGGAGAGCCGGACATCTCGAAGACGACATCGAATCCGAAGCCCTCGTTCTGCGCCAGGAACCAGGCCGCGGTGTCCGGCGTCTCGTCGACGTTGACGACAGCGCCCGCACCCATCTTCTCCGCGAGACCGAGGCGGAACGGTGTTCGGTCGGCGGCGATCACCACGGCAGCCCCCGAGGCGCGCGCGATCCCGATCGTGAACAGGCCGATCGGCCCGCAGCCGAGGACCGCCACCGCCCGGCCGGCGAGATCCTGCTCGCTCGTCGCGAAGACGGCGTTGCCGAACGGCTCCTGGATCGTGGCGATCTCGGGCGGCAGCTTCGAGCGGTCGTTGCGCCAGATCACCTGCTCGGGAATGGTGACGTAGCGCGCGAACGCCCCGTCGCGGTCGACTCCGAGAATCCGGGTGCGCTCGCACATGTGCGCGTGGCCGGTGCGGCATTGAAAGCACATGCCGCAGGTGATGTGGCTCTCTGCCGAGACGTAGTCGCCGACCGAGACGTTGCGGACGAGGTCGCCCCGCTCGACAACCGTGCCGGCGAACTCGTGGCCGAGCGTGAGCGGCGGGACGATCCGGCCCTGCGACCACTCGTCCCAGCCGTAGATGTGCAGGTCGGTGCCACAGACACTCGCGGTCTCGACCTCGACCAGCACCTCGTCCGGCAGCGGGACCGGAACCGGCACCTCCTCGAGCCGCAGCCCCGGCTCGGCAGCGGTCTTCCTCAGCGCGAGCATGGTCTCCTGGGGCACGCGGCAATCATGCCGATCCCTGATCCCGACTGCGGGTTGTCACGGATGCACAGCCGACGCTCGTCCGGGAACCTGAGACGATGGCAATCAGCTTTGAAGGCTTGCGAAGCGCACTCAACGTGAAAGCGCACGCCCCGTGCCCGATGTGCGGGAGCGACAACTGGGCCGGCGGTGACCGTCTGACGGAGATCACCTGCGCTGCAGAACCGGCGATCGAGGTGCTGCCGTTCGTCTGCACGAACTGCGGGTTCGTCCGTATGCATGCCGTGCAGCCGCTCGAAACGCTCGACGACTGAGACCGCTAGCGTGCGCTCGGTGAAACACCTTCTAGGGAGCCGTGCCGCGCTGTTCGCAGCAGTTGGGATCGTCGCCGTCGGGATCGCGGCCGCCCTGATCGTCGTCAGCGTGGTCGGTTCGAGCGACAAGAAGAAGGCCGGCGCGACGCCGATCCCAGCGACGACAGCTGCCGCGACGCCGGGTACAACCGCGCCCGGCTCGACCACGGCGCCCGCGCCCGGCTTCAAGGTCTCCGGCGGAGCGGCGACGGCGAAGCTCTTCGGCGGGATCCCCCAGACCAAGAATGTCCTCGGTAACCCGAAAGCGCCGGTGACGATGATCGAGTTCGCCGATCTTCAGTGCCCGTTCTGCCGCGACTACGCCCTCAATGCACTGCCGACGATCGTCCGGGACTACGTCCGCCCCGGGAAGGTCAAGCTCGTCTTCGCCGGCATCGCGTTCATCGGGCCGGACTCGGAGACGGCCTTGCGGGCGACGTACGCCGCGGGCCTTCAGAACCGCCTCTGGAACTTCCTCGACCTGCTCTATCGCAACCAGGGCGCCGAGAACTCGGGCTGGGTCACGGACCCCCTCCTTCGAGCTGCGGCGCAGGCGATCCCAGGCGTCGACGTCGGCACGCTGCTGTCCGCACGGCGGACGACGGAAGTCGACAACGCGCTGCTGGCGACGCAGCAGCAGGCGTCGAGCGCACGGGTCAGCTCGACGCCGAGCTTCTTCGCCGGGCCAACCGGTGGGACGCTCAATCGGATCAACCTCACGTCGCTCGGGCCTTCGGCATTCCGCCCGACGCTCGACGCGCTTCTGAAGTGACCGACCGGACACTGCGCGGCGCGATCGCCGTGCTCGCGCTCGCCGGCGCCGCCGTCGCCGCTTACCTCGTCTACGCCCGCTACACGGGCACCCGCCTCGCCTGTACCACCGGCGGCTGCGAGACGGTGCAGCACTCGAAATACGCCAAGGCCGCCGGCATCCCGGTCGCCGTGCTCGGACTCACCGCCTACGTCGCGGTCTTCGCAACCACATTTTCTGCCCGGGTCGAGGGGGCCGCGATTGGCGCCGCGATCGTGCTCGCCGGGCTCGCCTTCGGCGTCTACCTGATCGTGATCCAGGTCGCCGTGATCGACGCGATCTGCCAGTGGTGCCTGGCGAGCGACGGAATCCTCGCGCTGTTGGCGATCGCCGCCGCCGAGCGGTTACGGCGAGTTGCGGCAAAGCCGTAGCGCAATTCAGCGGAGGCGCGGATGGAAGAGCGCCGCCGGTGCCTCACACTCGCGCCATGGACAAGTTCTGTGGCCTCAGCCAGAGGATCGGCAACGACGAAGAGTGCCCGCGGGCATGGTGCGCGTTCTGGGAGCGCGGCGGTGCCGTTATCGAGCCAGGCTGCGCGATCGAGCGCATGGGCCTCGACCTCAGCAACATCGACCTGGCGCACTACCTGCTGGACCTGCGCCGCGCCCTCGATGGGGCGAGGAACGAAGCCGAGTCCCGCATCGCCCGCGAACGGCTGGCCGAGCTCGTCCCGCCCGACCTGTCGGGTTCCTAGCATCGGCAGCCGCGGGAAATCCGCGGCTCACGTCCGTTCCCACCCGGATGCACGCTCGGCGCTGTACAGCCAAATTCGTGGTGCATGATGACCGCCAGACGGATCGAGGAAGCCGGGGATCGGCTGCGAGACCTCAGGTGGGAGGAATGGTCGGATCTCGCACTCGCAGCGCTTGTCATGGGACTTGCTCTCGGCGCGTCTGTCGTCTGCCCACCGTTCGCAGTACCTCTGTTCGTCGGGGCGTTGGCGGTCGGCTTTCTCGCCGCCCGTGCGTTCATCCGGCGATGGGATCTCTTCAATGAACTCTTGCTCGACCGCGACGCGTATTCGATTCCAGAGATTCGTGGACGTGCCGAGCGCATCTCAGCGATGGAGAGCCGGCGGACACTCGCTGAATCGGCGCGGAACCGGTTGGAGCCCGCGCCCGGATTGTCGCTTGCCGTGCGGGTTGCTGCTGTCGCGGAGGAGCTTGCTGCGCTGGCCTCCGATCTGGAGAACGAGGAGCTCACGCTCGATCCCCAGTGTGCCGTCCGCTGCTTGGAGTTGCTGACCAACTTCACAGACAGTCCCCTGCTCAATGAGTTGCTTCCGGCGCAGGATGTTCAGGTGCGAATCCGCCAGATCCGCGCCGGCTTCAAAGAGCGTCGCCTGGCAGCGTGAGGCGAGAGAGCCCACGGAGCCGCAGTCCTAGGCGGCGATCGCTACCCGAGGCCTGATCTCGGCCAGGAGGGCGTCGAGCAGCCCCTCCAGCTGTTCGCGGTCGTCGTGGACGAGCCGGCCGTGCTCGCTCAGGCGCTCGTGTGCCCGAGGGACGGCATGCTCGTTTTGCACGACGCGCGCGCCCGCCGTGGCCAGGATCTTGCGGACCTCGGCCTGAGCCCAAACGCCGCCGAACGAACCCGTGCTCGCGCCGATGACCGCCACCGGCTTGCCCATGAGCGAGGCGGTACCCCGTGGACGGGAGGCCCAGTCGATTGCGTTCTTGAGTTGACCCGGCACCGAGCCGTTGTACTCCGGTGTGGCGACGAGCACGGCATCGGCGCCGGCGATTGCCTCGCGGAGCGCGACAACGGCCTCGGGCGCATATTCGACGTCGTCATCCTCGTCATACGGGGGAACTGCCTTCAGCCCGTCGAAGAGTTCGAGCTCGACGCCCGCAGGCAGGAGTTCCGCCGCCTCCAGGAGGAGGCGGCGGTTGTGCGATTCACGGCGCAGGCTCCCGCTGATCCCGAGGATCCGCATCGTGTTACGCCTTCGCCAGCTCGAGGTCGGCGGTGAGCTTGACCTCGTTCTCGAGCACGGCGCCGCCACTCGGGAGCTCCATGTTCCAGGTGATCCCGAAGTCGGTGCGGTCGATCACGGTCTCGAGAGAGATGCCGATCCGGTCCATCACCGGGCCGGCGATCGTGCCGGTCAGCCGGACGGGCCGCCGCTCGCCGCGGATCTCCAGCTCGCCCTCGACGACCAACTCGTCGCCGTCTCGGCGGAGCTCGGTCGACGTGAAGCTCAGCGTCGGGTGACGCTCGGCGTCGAAGAAGTCGGGCGAGAGCAGGTGCGCGGCGAAGTTCTCGCCCTCGACCTTGATGCCCGTCACGGGGGCGCTGCCCTTTAGCGTGCCGTCGGCGAGCGAGGCGTCGAATCCGTCGACGCTGCCCTTGAAGAGCGAGATGCCGGCGTGCTTGACGGCGTAGCCGACCTGCGAGTGGGCCGTGTCGAGCGTCCACGTCCCGGTGGGGATCGTCTGCTCTGTGAGTGTCGTGGTCATTGTGATGTCCTCCTGGTATGATTACTTGCGACCGCAAGCAACTGTAGCAGAAATACATGAGTAGTCAAATATTGACAGAGCAATCTTCTCGGACCGTCGAGGCCTGGCCTCGGCTGTTGCGCACGCATGCGATCGTGACCCGCGAGCTCAGCGCAAGACTGGTCGCCGAGCACGGCCTGACGATCAACGACTACGAGGCGCTGCTTCGCCTCTCGTGGGCGGAGAACAGTGCGCTACGACGCGTCGACCTGGCCGAACAGCTCCTGCTGACGCCCTCGGGGATCACGCGACTCCTGGACGGCCTCGAGCGTGACGGCTGGGTGACGAAGCGCTCGTGCGAGAGCGACGCTCGGGTCACGTACGCGGTGCTGACGGACGAGGGTCGCGAGCGCCTCGAGGCGGCGGCCCGCTCCCACCTTGCCCAGGTGCGCGCGCTGTTCGAGGCCCGCCTGTCCGCGGAAGAGCTCGAAACCCTCGCCGAGCTGCTCGGGCGCCTTCCGGGCGGGGACGGCGACTCCGGGTCCTGCAGCCCGCCTTAAGCGCGGCGGGCGCGCACCAGGGCGTCGATCGCCTGCGCCTCGCCGTCCTCGGTCTCGACCGGCCGCAGCACACGCTGGGTCTTCTCGACCTCGAGGCCGGGCAGCTCGGCAGCGACGTCTTCTGGTGTGAGGAGCACGCGCGGGTCCTTCGGACCGCCGTGCCCGCCGTTCAGGTTCTGCAGATCGTGCCCGACCACGAGCAGCGTCCCGCCCGGTGTGACCGCCTCCGCCGCGCGCGCGAGCACGGGTCGCCGCTCCTCCGCGGGCAGCTGGAGGTAGAGGATCGCGACGAGCTCGAACTCCCGCGGCGGCGGCGCCCAGTCGCGGAGATCGGCCTGCACCCACTCGACGTCGACCCCGCGATCCGCGGCGAGCCCACGCGCGTTCGCGAGCGCGACGTCGGAGAAGTCGGCGCCCGTCACCGTCCAGCCTCGCTCGGCGAGCCAGACTGCGTTGCGGCCCGCACCGCAGGCAAGATCGAGCGCCCGCCCCGGTGCGAGGTCCTCGACCTCGGCGACGAGGAACCTGTTCGGCTCGACGCCGAAGAGCGGCCCGGCCTCTCCGTGCTTGCGGTTCCAGTCCTCGCGCTCCACAAGCCGCATTCTCATGCAAGGCTAGGCTAGTGCCCCACTGGCTCGAGATCGTCCTCGTCATCCTGCACGTGCTCGGTGCAATCGTCTGGGTCGGCGGTACGGTCGCGCTCACCTTCATCGCCGTTCCCGCGATCAGGCAGCTGACCGGAGGTCCGCGTGCGACTGCGATGCGAGGGCTCGGCAAGCGCTGGCGACCGATCGGCTGGACCGCGCTGCTGGTGCTCGTCGCCACGGGAATCCCGCTCGCCGCGCACGTGCTCCCCGACGGCGGGACCGGCGCGTCGGTCGTCTTCGGCGTCAAGGCCGGCTCGTTCCTGGCGCTCCTCGCGTCTGCGTACACGCACGATTTCGTCCTCGGCCCGCGGCTCGCACAGGAGATCCGTGAAGGGCGGCCCGAGGCCAGCAGGCGGCCGCTCGTCCTGGTGGGTTGGACGTCGTTTACGCTTACGGTGACGATCCCGATCCTGGGAGTCGTCCTGTCGCAGATCGTCTGATGAGCACAAAGAGCCAGATCTCATCCGGAAGCCCCGGCTCGACCGAGTCGGCAACAGGCTCGTACGCGATCGTCGGCCGGGCGCCGACGGAGGCGTTGGCCCAGTTCGTCGAGCGCCTGCGGAGCGCGCTCGGCCACGCGGGCCTCGAGGAGACTGCGGACGCGAACGAGGCCGACCTGGTCATCAACGTCGTCGACGAGTCCGACGCCAAGCCGTTCCGGCGCAAGTCGCGCGGCACTTTCGTCGTCGGCCTCTACGAGCGGGAGAGCCACTCCCTGCCCGAGGACTACCCGATGCTCGTGCGGGCGCTCGCCAACATCGCGCTCTGCTACGTGCCGGGTGAAGGCGCATGGTTCACGACGATGGAGCGAGGCCACTACGGCGACTCGGCCGAGCACGGTGAGGAGGCGCTGGCCGAGGCGGTCGTGCAGCGGCTGCTGCCGCTCGCCCGCTCGCGGCTCGTGATCGACAACGAGTTCCTCACAGACCTCGAGCCCGAGCTCTGGGGCGGCGACGAGGTGACCGAGGAGATCATCGCCGCGGGCGCGCGCATGGGCGACCTCGACCTGCTGCCCTCGCCTTTTCCCATCGAGGACCTGCTCAACGAGCAGGAGCTGCGGCATGTGAAGCGGCTGTACGGAATCGGCGGCCTCTCGTACGGCAACCTCTCCCAGCGCAAGGATGCACGGCGCTTCTGGATGAGCGCCAGCGGCGTGGACAAGGCACACCTGGAGACCCCGGGACGCGACATCCTGCTCGTCTCCGACTACGACCACGAGCACGGCCGGATCGTGCTCAGCGTTCCGCCGGCGGTCGAGCCTCGCCGCGTGTCGGTGGATGCGATAGAGCACTGGATGATCTACCAGGCCCACCCCGGCGTCGGCGCGATCCTCCACGTGCACGCGTGGATGGAGGACATCGTGGCGACGGACGTCAACTACCCGTGCGGGACCGAGGAGCTGGCGATCAGCGTCGCGGAGTTGCTCGCCGCCGAGCCGAACCCGAACGAGGCCGTGATCGGCCTCCGCAACCACGGCATCACTGTCACCGGCCCGAGCCTCATGGCGATCCTGGACCGGATCGAGCCGAAGATCCTGCGCCAGATCCCGATGCTCTAGATCGCAGCGTGACCGGGCAAAGCCCGGCCACGCGCTCGCGCTCCGCGCGGGAACGGCCAGGGCCAGGAGCAATCTGGTTGTGCTTCGGGCGAGTGCAGGCTAGTCGCGCAGCGGCACCAGGCGCGCACCCGTCGCCTTGAACGACGCGACCACCACCTGACCACGCTCGAGCCCAAGGCGTTCCGCCGACGCCGAGGTCACCTCGCCGACGAGCGGCCCGACGCGGACGCGGACGCGGTTGCCGAGCGTGACCACCGACGAGATCGGCGCAGCCACGTGGTTGAGCGCCGAGTCGGCCGCGGCCTGGTGCGCGATCGACACCTCCCAGGGGTAGACCACCACCCCGACGCGGCCCTCGGCCCGGTCGGTCGAGAAGACGACCGCTCCGCCGTCGAGCACGACCTCGGTCAGGCCCTCGCGCGACGGCCGCGCGAAGCCGTGCAGGAGGTTGCCGCCGGTGAAGCTCGCGACGAACGCGTCGCCGGGCGCGGCGACGAGCTCGTCCGGCGTGCCGAGCTGCAGCACCTTCCCCTCGGCGATCACGCCCACGCGGTCCGCGAGCGCCGCGGCGTCTTCGAAGTCGTGGGTGACGAGGATCGTCGGCAATGCGAGCTCCCGCAACAGTTCCTGGAGCTCGGCCCGGACATCCGCCCGGGTGTGCGCGTCGAGCGCAGCCATCGGCTCGTCGAGGAGCAGCACCGCCGGATCGCGCGCCAGCGCCCGCGCAAGTGCGACGCGCTGGCGCTCCCCGCCCGAGAGCTCGCCCGGCCGCGCCTTCGCCAGATGCGAGATGCGAAAGCGCTCGAGCAGCTCGGCGGCGCGCTCGCGGCCGCCGAAGGCGACGTTCCGCTCCACCGTGAGGTGCGGGAAGAGCGCGTACTCCTGGAAGACGAGCCCGACCGATCGACGTTCGGGTGGCAGGCAGATGCCTTGCGCCGTGTCCAACCAGAAGTCCTCGTGCAGCGTGACACGGCCCTCCTGGGGGCGCAGCAAGCCGGCCACCACGCGCAGCACCGTCGACTTCCCGGCTCCCGAAGGCCCGACGAGAGCAAACGTCTCGCCGGTCTCGACGCTTAGATCGACGGAGGCGGTGAAGCTGCGAAGAGGCTGGGTGAGCTGGATCCTGAGCGCCATCGGTTGATCACCTTCACGGCGAGTAGCAGGCCGGCACTGACGAGCACGAGCTCGGCGCTGATCGCCAGCGCGAGGCGGAAGTCGACGTCAAAGGCCTCGTAGATCGCCAGCGGCAGCGTCTGCGTGACGCCGCGGAGACTGCCGGCGAAGAACAGGGTCGCACCGAACTCGCCGATTCCCCGCGCGGACGCGAGTGCGGCCCCTGCGCTGAGGCCGCCGGCCGCAAGCGGCAGCGCGACGCGGAAGAACGTTCGGCCGGGACCGCTACCGAGGGTTCGGGCGGCGGCGGTCAGTGCAGGATCGAGGCCCTCGAACGCGGCGATCGCAGAGCGGACGTAGAACGGGCTGGCCACGAATGCGACCGCGAGTACGACTGCGATCTTCGTGAACGCGATCGAAGAGCCGAGCTCGAAGTGCCGCCCGAGCAGGCCGAGCCGCCCGAATGCGGCGAGCAGACCGATCCCGGCCACCGCGGGCGGAAGGACGAGCGGAAGCTCGACGAGCGTGACGGCAACGTCTCGCAGACGGGACGTTCGCGTTGCGAGCAGGTAGGCAGTCGGCGTCCCGATGACTGCGATCAGCGCCATCGCGATCAGGTTCGTCTCCACCGTGACGACCAGTGCGTCCTTGGCCTGGCTGCTCCCGAGCGCGGCGACGAGATCGCCGGGCGGCACACGGGCGAAAATCGCCACGACCGGGAGGAGCAGAAAGAGAAAGGCCACGCTCGTCGCCAGGACGAGCGTGGCAGGGAAAACCCGGCTCACGGAGTTCCGAAGCCGGCCCTGAGCAGCGCGGCGCGCCCTCTCTTCGCAAGCACCGACGCCACCCACCTCTGCGCATCGGCCTTGTGAGTGGACGAGGAGACCACCGCGATCTCGTAGCGCACCCGCGGCTGTGCCCAGGCGGGGATGCGGATCGCCGTCACGTCGCCGGCGACGGGCTTGACGTCGGTGACGTAGACGAAGCCCGCGTCGGCCTGGCCGAACGCGACCTTTCCGACCACGCCCTTGACGTCGGACTCCTGGCTGACGACCTTCGCCAGGACGGAAGTGAGGCCCATCTTCCGCAGCACCGTGCGCGTGTACGAGCCGACCGGCACCGCGGGAGCGGCAACGACGAGCTTGACGTCCTTGCGGGCGAGGTCGAAGACGGACGTGATGCCCGCGGGGTTCGACCGGGGGACGATCAGCACGAGCCGGTTCGACGCGAACGTGACCGGCTTGCCGACGAGGCCCTGCCGGTAGAGGTCCTGGGTGTACTGCGGGCTGGCCGAGGCGAAGACGTCGGCCGGCGCGCCCTGCTTGATCTGCGCGGCGAGTGTGTTCGAGCCCGTGAAGCTGTAACTCTCGTTCGGGTCGAACGCCTGAAACGCCTCGGTGAGCGAGGCCGCGGCGAAGATCGTCAGCCGATCGGTGCCCCGGGCGCCCGCCGGGCCGCTTACGAGCAGCGCGCACGCTGACA
>DATCPA010000091.1:0-5901 GCA_036564335.1 Gaiellaceae bacterium | reverse complement strand
GAACGGCGGTGTGCTGTTTCGAGGTGGTCGCGCCTCCGATCAGCAGCGGCAGCCCGAGACCGCGGCGCTCCATCTCCTGGGCGACGTGGACCATCTCGTCGAGCGAGGGCGTGATCAGGCCCGAGAGCCCGACGAAGGAGGCTCCCTCGGCGGCCGCGGTGTCGAGGATCCGGTCGGCAGGCACCATCACTCCGAGGTCGATCACCTCGTAGTTGTTGCACCCGAGCACCACCCCGACGATGTTCTTGCCGATGTCGTGGACGTCGCCTTTGACGGTTGCGAGCACGACCTTCGCCTGCGCCCGGGCGGCACCGTCGCGCTCCGCCTCCATGAACGGCTCCAGGTAGGCGACGGCGCGCTTCATCGCCCTCGCGCTCTTGACCACCTGCGGCAGGAACATCCGGCCCGACCCGAAGAGGTCGCCGACGACCTTCATCCCCTCCATCAGCGGGCCCTCGATCACGTCGAGCGGGCGCGGGAAAGCCTGCCGCGCCTCCTCGACGTCATCCTCGATGAAGTCGACGATGCCGTGGACGAGGGCGTGCGAGAGACGCTCCTCGACAGAGCCCTCCCGCCAGCTCAGGTCGACCTCGCGTTTCGTCGCCTGGCCCTGGACGCGGCCCGCGTACTCGACCAGACGCTCGGTCCCGTCGGGGCGGCGGTTCAGAAGGACGTCCTCGACGAGCTCGAGCAGCTCCGCCGGGATGTCCTCGTAGACCATCAGCTGGCCGGCGTTGACGATGCCCATGTCGAGGCCCGCCTGGATCGCGTCGTAGAGGAAGGCAGCGTGCATCGCCTCGCGCACGGCGTCGTTGCCGCGGAACGCGAACGAGAGGTTGGAGATCCCGCCGCTGATCTTGACGCCGGGGCAGCGCTCCTTGATCAGCGGTGCCGCCTCGATGAACGCCTTCGCGAACTCGTTGTGCTCTTCGATCCCCGTCGCGACCGCAAGCACGTTCGGGTCGAAGATCACGTCCTCGGGCGGGAAGCCGTCGTCGACCAGCAGCCGGTACGCGCGCTCGCAGATCTCCACCTTGCGCTCAGCGGTGGCCGCCTGCCCCTCCTCGTCAAAAGCCATCACGACGATTGCCGCGCCGAAGTCGCGCGCCGTGCGGGCATGCTCGAGGAACGCCTCCTCCCCCTCCTTGAGGCTGATCGAGTTGACGATGCCCTTGCCCTGGACGCAGCGCAGCCCGGCCTCGATCGCCGACCAGCGTGAGCTGTCGACCATGATCGGCAGGCGCGCAACCTCCGGCTCGGTCGCGATCAGGTTGAGGAAGGTCGTCATCGCCTCCTCGGAGTCGAGCAGGTCGGCATCCATGTTCACGTCGAGCACGTTTGCGCCGCCGCGAACCTGCTCGAGCGCGATCCCGACCGCGCCCTGGAAGTCGCCGGCCTCGATCAACGCCCGGAAGCGCGTGGAGCCGGTCACGTTCGTGCGCTCGCCGATCATCACGAAGCCGGTGTCCTCGGTGAGCTCGAACGGCTCGAGGCCCGAGAGCCGGGTCCGCGGCTGCCGCTTCGGGACACGTCTTGGTGCCAGGCCCCGGACAGTGTCCGCAATGGCCTTGGTGTGTTCGGGCGTCGTGCCGCAGCAGCCGCCGACGACGTTGAGCAGCCCGTCGCGGGCGAACTCGCCGAGCAGGTGGCTCGTGTCCGGCGGCTGCTCGTCGTAACCCCCGAATGGGTTGGGCAGCCCCGCGTTCGGATGGCACGAGACGTACGTGGGTGCGATGCGGGCGAGCGCCTCCACGTGAGGACGCATCTGGGCCGCTCCGAGCGAGCAGTTGACGCCGACGATCAGCGGGTCGGCGTGCTCGACGGCGATCCACCAGGCCTCGATCGTCTGACCCGAGAGCGTCCGCCCGGAGAGGTCGACGATCGTCACCGACAGCCACAGCGGCAGCTTCGGCGCCGCCTCGCGCGCGGCCGCGATCGCCGCCTTGCCGTTCAGCGTGTCGAAGATCGTCTCGACGAGCAACAGGTCGGCCCCGCCGTCGCGCAAGGCGACGATCTGCTCCGCGTACGCCGCCTTCACCTGGTCGAAGGTGTGCGTGCGGAAGGCCGGGTCCTCGACCCGCGGCGAGAGCGAAAGCGCGACGTTCAGGGGCCCGATCGAGCCCGCCACAAACCGCGGCCGAGCCGGATCCTTCGCCGTCCATTCGTCGGCAGCCGCGCGCGCCAGCCGGGCGCCTGCGAGGTTCATCTCCCGCACCGCGCCCTCGAGCCCGTAGTCCCCCTGGCCGATCGACGTCGCCGTGAAGGTGTTCGTGGTCGCGAGGTCTGCGCCGGCGGCGAAGTAATCGTGGTGGATCGAGGAGACGATCTCCGGGTGCGTCAGGTTGAGGAGGTCCGGATCGCCGCGAACGTCGGTCGGATGCCCCGCGAACGCCTCTCCTCGCCAGTCCTCTTCGGTCAGCCCGCGCCCCTGGAGCAACACGCCCCAGGAGCCGTCGAGCACGAGGATCCGCTCGTGGAGGAGGCTCTCGAGTTGTGCGCGCGTATCCGTCAACGAAATCGGCTCCCGGCTAAAGAGATCGGGAGCCGGACGGCTCGCGGGCTCTTTAGGCGTTTTTTATCCTGGTCGCCAAGCTGCCGTTCAAAGCTTTCCAGGTGTGCTCAGCGTAGCTGAAAGAGCCTGCTCAGACGGGCTCTGAGCCCGCCGATATGCGCGGACGGATGCGGGTGGCATCGCCTCCGGTCGCGACCGCGAGCTGGTTCTCCGCGTGGCGGACCCGCTGCTCGAGCTGCCAGCGGTCGGCGTCAGACTCGCCCGCCTCGACCCGGGCCAGCTCGGCCTGGGCCGTCTCGAGCTGCTCCTGCGCGCGGGCCCGATCGATCTCGTCCACGTCCACGGCGTCGTCGACCAGAGCGAGCGCGCGATCCTGCTCGACCTTGAAGAAGCCGGGCCCGGTGGCGAACTCGCGCACGTCCTCGTTGCGGCGCACATGGACGCGGGTCGAGCCGGCCTTGAGCAGGGCGACGAGCGGTGCGTGCCGCGCGAGCACGCCGATCTCCCCATCGGCGCCGGGAACGATCAACATCTCCGCCTCGCCGTCGAAGGCAGAGCCGTCGGGCGTGACGAGCGAGACCTCGAACGTCGCCATGGGTTAAGCGGCGGCGGCCGCGGTCTCGGTCTCGGCCTCGCGGCCGCTCTGCACGGCCTCCTCGATCATGCCGACCATGTAGAAGGCCTGCTCGGGCAGGTCGTCGTGCTTGCCGTCGAGGATCTCCTGGAAGCCCTTGACCGTGTCCTCGAGCTTCACGTAGGTGCCGGGACGCCCGGTGAAGGCCTCGGCGACGTTCATCGGCTGCGAGAAGAACCGCTCGACCTTGCGGGCGCGCTGGACGACGAGCTTGTCCTCGTCGGAGAGCTCGTCCATCCCGAGGATGGCGATGATGTCCTGGAGCTCCTTGTAGCGCTGGAGCACCTCCTGCACTCGAGTGGCCGTCTCGTAGTGCTCCTGCCCGACGGTTCCCGGCTGGAGGGCGCGCGAGTTCGAGGCGAGCGGGTCGATCGCCGGATAGATCCCCTTCTCCGAGATCGCGCGCGAGAGGGCGATGAACGCGTCCAGGTGAACGAACGTGTTCGCCGGCGCCGGATCGGTGAAGTCGTCGGCGGGGACGTAGATCGCCTGCACCGACGTGACCGAGCCGGCACGTGTCGAGGTGATCCGCTCCTGGAGCTGCCCCATCTCGGTCGCCAGAGTCGGCTGATAGCCGACGGCGCTCGGCATGCGGCCGAGCAGCGCCGAGACCTCCGAGCCTGCCTGCACGAAGCGGAAGATGTTGTCCATGAAGAACAGCACGTCCTGGCCCTCGTCGCGGAAGTACTCCGCCATCGTCAGGCCGGAAAGCGCGACCCGGAGACGCGCGCCCGGGGGCTCGTTCATCTGGCCGTAGACGAGCGCGACGCGGTCGATCACGCCCGACTCCTTCATCTCCAGCCAGAGGTCATTGCCCTCGCGGGTGCGCTCGCCCACGCCGGCGAACACCGACACGCCGCTGTGCTGCTCGGCGACGTTGTGGATCAGCTCCTGGATCAGCACCGTCTTGCCGAGACCGGCACCGCCGAACAGGCCGATCTTGCCGCCGCGCACGAACGGCGCGATCAGATCGACGACCTTGATCCCCGTTTCGAAGATCTCCGCCTTCGGCGAGAGGTCGCGGAACGCCGGCGGATCGCGGTGGATCGGCCAGCGCTCGCCCTCGGCCGCCTTGCCGCCGTCGACGGGCTCGCCGAGCACGTTCCAGAGCCGCCCGAGGGTGTCCTTGCCGACCGGGACGCTGATCGGCGCGCCGGTGTCGATCACGTCCACCCCGCGCGGGAGGCCGTCGGTGGAGTCCATCGCGACCGCGCGTACGCGATCGTCGCCTAGGTGCTGCTGCACCTCGGCGATCAGGTCGAGCGCGGCGGAGCCGTCACCCCCGGCGACCGTGATGCGAAGCGCGTTGTTGATCTGCGGTAGCTCGCCGGGGAAGACGACGTCGATGACGACGCCCTTCACCTCGACGACTTTGCCGACGTTTTGCTCGTTAGCCATTGGACTCCTGAAGAGGCGGTTGCACGAAAAGACGCCCTACCCAGCGCCGCGGCGGGCGCGCGCCCGGAGTCTATCGAAGCTGCTCGCAACCGTAAGAGGCCCTCAGACCGGCGTCAAAGGAGGAGTGCTCGGCGAGGACAGCTACCCGCGGCGGCTGGGGGCATCGGGCGCCGCCATGTCGGATTCCACAAAGCGCCCTCGCATGACCTGCGCCTCCAGCCGATCGGCTCGCTTGAGCGCCCAGAGGTCGATGTCGCTTGTGAACTGCGTCGACGGGAACCGCGGCTGGGGGCTCTTCGTCGTACCGGATGCCTGGAACAAGGTCACGGTGCCAAGCACGACAGCCGCTGCCGCAACTGTCGCTATGACACGGTGGACGTCGCCGAACGTGCGGCGCCTACGCGCGGACGGCTTGAACGCGCTGAGCGTACTCGTCAGTGTGACGGGCGGCTGTGCCCGCAGAGCTGACGTCGCCAGTCCCATCCAGCGCTCGACCTCGGAGCATGCCGTGCAGCTGTCAAGGTGCTTCTCGAGCAGACGGGCTTCGAACGGGGACAGCTCCTGGTCGAGCCGCAGCGAAATGCGCATGCGCATCCAGTCGCAAGCCTGTGGCCGAGACTGCCTCACACTCGTATGGACGCTCGCAGCGACGGCAAGTTAGGGGACGCTCGACCGGGCTATCGCTGGTCGCGGTCGGCGTTCACCGGCCAGGAACGCGCGGCGAGGACTGGCAGCGGTGGCAGCGCCCGCGATGCGGGATCGGCTGAACGCCGCGAGCGCCGGTTCCGGTGCCACTCGCGCATCCAGTAGGCAAGCGGCAGCAACAGTACGAGCCCGAAGAGCGCGCCAGGTATGGCCAGCCAAACCGTGCCGAGCGTGCTCTTGCCACCGGGCGCAACGACCTCCGACCTGATCGGCGCCGGTGCGCCTGCCGTCCCGACGGGCGTCCAGCCGTCTACCAGCCACCCGCGGCTGGGCTGGCTCGCCGCGCTGAGATCGAGCCGGAAGACGGTCTGCCGGTAGGCACTGCGCCTGCGCGGGATGATCAGCACGTCAACGCCCACCCGGGTGGCGTAGGAGAAAACAATCCGGGAGCGCACCGCTCCGACCTCGCGCGCAGGGAAGGGAACGACCGGAATGTTCCCGCTGGTCCACTGCGAGCGCGTCATCCCCTGCCGGAGCGTGGGCGAGACGAGCGCCCACGAGCGGTCGACGTGCTCCCGGAGCACCGCGTACGCGACGAACTCCGCCGCGACCCTGTCGACAGCCGCCTGCCGTGCCGCTGTCATCGCCACCGTCTCCGGCTGACTCGGCGGCCGGTCAGGCTTGCCGGCGACGATCGGCGCTTGCTCGGGCG
>DATCPA010000085.1:0-5587 GCA_036564335.1 Gaiellaceae bacterium | reverse complement strand
ACCACGCCTCGAGGTCCTCGGTGATGTGCGAGAGCGCCAGGTGCGTGCCCTGCGCGAAGTAGCCGCCCTCGCTGAAGCCCAGCTCTTCGAGGTTCGCAATCTTCGGCGGCCCGAGGCCGGCTTTCTGCGTGGAGGTGAAGCCGAGGAAGAGCTCGGACTGGTCAGGGATCAGGAACGCACCGGGCACCCGCGCGGCGACCGCCATGCGTTTTGGCAAGCTCTGGCCGCCGTCGAAGCCGCCACCCGCGAAGCCTTTGCGGATGCTCGTGACGGCGAAGAGCTCGAGATCTTCGAAGAGCGCCTTCGCGCCCGCGCCGATGTTGTCGAGCGAGTCGCTTCTCAGCAAGACGGCAATGTCGTTCGCCTCGAGAATCGTCTTGTCCGGGTCGCTCGGGAAGCGGATCGCGTCGAGCAGCACGCGCACAGGCTTCTGCTTCGTTTTCGTCGCGCGCCGGTCGACCGGGATGTGCTCGTCCGCGAGTTGTGGAACGAAGCGACGGAAGTACGGCAGGCCCCACGCGACGGTGATGCCGAGGCCGGCGGGAGTCGGCTCGAATCGACGCTCGATCTTTCGGATCGCGTCCTCGAGAGCCTCCTGCGCCGCGACGAGCGAGCGCTTCCCGTCGCCGACCTCCACGGTCGCGGTCACCACCTGGTGGTGGAGCGGTGGAACGACGACCTCCACGCCGTTGTCCTCGACGATCCGCACTCCCTGGAGCAGATGCTGCTCGGGCGCCGCCTCGCCGGCAGCAGGCCGCTTGGGGGAGCCCGTCAGCCGGTCGACGAGCGCGTAGATACCGCCGGCCGTCAGCCCGCCGGCGGCCGCGCTGCCGAGAAGGGCCCGGCGCGTGAGCGGCATCTCAGACGGAGGGCTTGATCGCCACGAGGTTCCGAAGGATGCGATCGAGGTTCCCGACCACTTGCGCGGACGAGTAGGGAGGGGCGACGTGCTCGCTGATCGAGTAGAGCGAGCCGTTCTGCCGCCAGGCGTAGAGCACGTGCCACGCGTCGGCCCCCTGGTTGGCTGTGTAGACGGTCGCCGTGATCGCACCGACGTGCCTGGTGCCCCGGGCGTCGGCCCAGCACGGGATCGCTTTGTGCGTGAGGCGCCCCTTGATCCTCAGGAGGTCATCGCAGACGGGTAGCGCCGTTCGGCCCGGATACCCCCGGAAATTGACATGAACCTCTCCGACGATGCCGCTCTCGGCCCGATCGAGCCAGGCGAAGCTGATCAGGTACGAGCCGTCCTTGTCGACCGACCTGCCGTTTGCGTAATCCCCGCCGATCACGGCGTCCAGGGGGTGAGGCATCCAGGCCGGGCAGAACACGAGAGCATGGATCTGGTTCGCAACCCGCGTCCACCCGGGCGCCGACGCCTTCGGGCATGCGCGCGGGGCGGCAGGAGCCGATGGGCTCACCCGCTCGGCGGACGACCCACCGCAACCGGCAAGCGCCAGCGCAGCGAGTGGGATCAGGAAGGACGTCTTGGTCACAGGCGGTAGACGGAGACCCAAGGGCCGGCCAACCCGTGCCCCGGCTCCACATGGTAGACCCGTTTTGCCTGCGCTCGTAGGGCATCGTAGAAGCGAGCCTCGCGCGGATAGCGGTCGCGGGCGGCGAGCACACGATCGGCGATGGCGCCGGTCACGAGCGCGTAGTGCACGCCCTCGGCCCGCAATCGCGCGACGTCGCGGTCCGGATCGAATGGGCGGCCCGGGCCGGGCAGCGCGAGGCCGACGATGGGGTAGCCCTCGAGCGGCGGCGTCGACGACTCGGCCGCGACGGTTGCGCCGCGAGGGACGTGCGTGACGATCCAGCCGTGCGCGACGGCGCGCGTATCGGTCCGCGTCAGCCGCACGTCGTCGCCGATCGCCCAGACGAGCGGGACGATCAGCAGGCCCAGGGTGAGCGGCGCGAGCAGCTTCTGCCGGCCGGCCAGGGCAGCGAGCGCCGGCACGAGCGGCAGCACGTAGCGGTCGAAGTGCGCGCGGATCGTCAGCAGGTCGACGAAATAGACGAGCACGAAGGCCGCCAGGATCAGGTCGGTGCGCGTGCGCCGGCGTAGGGCAAGCGCCAGGCCGAGCACCGCGACCGCCAGCGCCGGCCCAAGCCCGGCCCAGAGCTTCCCGGTGAACGAAAACAGCGCGAACGAGTCGTGCTCGAAGCCGAGCCAGCCCTCGCGCGCGAGGCGCTGGACGCGGCTGGCGTCATCCCAGGCCTGGCCCGGGTGGACGAGCACGTACGGGCTGGTCGCGAGGAAGGCCGCGACCGCGAGCCCTGCCGAGACGGCGAGCCTGCGCCATTTCCCCCACGCGGCCACGACCAGCGGCGCGAGTAGGAAGACGCCCGGGTACTTCGCGCTTGCGGCAAGGCCGGCGGCCACCCCCGCCCACTCGAGCCGCCCGCTGATCGCAAGCGCCAGCGAGACCGCGATCAACGCCGTCATCGGCACGTCGGTCACGGCCATGTGCGAGTACGCGACCCCGATCGTCTCGACCGCGACGACCGCACCCGCGACGAGCCCCGCAGTCCTGCCGTACGCAACCCGGCCGAGCCACCAGGCAGCTGCGACGGCGCCGACCCCGAACGCGGCCACCACGAGTCGCGCCGTCAGGTACGACGGCTCGCCCTGCCAGGCCTGGAACGGTGCCAGCACGTAGAGGACGAGCGATGGATAGTCGAACCAGTGTGGATCGAGCCCCGCCCCGTGCACCATCGCCCACGAGCGCGGGACGATGCTCTGCTCGTCGGGGTTGAGCAACCCGCCGAACGGCAGGCCGTACTCGATCCCGATCAGCCGCAGCGCCGCCGCGAGGCCGAGCAGGCCTGCGAGGGCGTACGCGCTCCTAGACTTCAGGAGGTGCGCCACCGACGAGGTCGGCGATCTTCTTGGTGTCGACCAGCACCGCGTCGACGCCGGCGCGCTCGAGCGAGACGACGTCGTCGCGAGTAGCGGCCGGTAGGTCGGCGATCGCGAGCTTGCCGGCCGGTACATCGGGCAGCAGGTCGAGGATCCGCTCGATGTCGTCCTCGTCGTCCTCCGCATCGCGCGGAGAGAGCAGGAAGATCTCGGGGTCGATGCGCTCCAGCGAGGAGGCGAGCGACTCCTCATCGTGAACGTCGGCGACGACCTCGAGCCCGAGCCGAGAGCAGTGCGCGTGGAGCTCCTCGAGGTGCTCTTCCTCGTCGTGCTGCTCGACGACGATCAGGCAGGCGTCGGCGTCGGCGTCGCGCGCCGCCTCGGGCGTTGCGTCGACCCGGTAGAAGATCGGCAGCGACGTGGCTTCACGGATCCCGGGGGCCGTCGCACGGAGGGCGAGGCCTTCGGCGCCCTGCTGCTCTGCGGCGCGCGCGGAGCTCGCGTCCCCGACGAGCGCGATGATCGAGATTCCGTCCCCCTCTGAGATCGCCTGGCTGAGGCGTCGCGCCCCTGTCACTGCGCGGAGCCTACTAGGTGCCGATCGGGTGCCAGACCGTCTTCAGCTCGAGGAAGGCCGCGATCTCCCACGGGCTCTGGCCGTCGGCCGTGCCGCGGACGACCCGCTTCACGTTCTCGGCCGCGAGCTTCTCGAGCTCGGGCGCGAGGCCGTCCGCGCCCGTGACGTCGAGCGCGTTGACGTCCATGTGCCCGGCGAGCCACGGCGCGAGCTCGGCCTGGTGCCCGGTGAGGATGTTCACGACGCCGCCGGGGACGTCGGAGGTGGCGAGCACCTCGGCCAACTCGATCGCCGGGAGCGGGTGCTGCTCGGAGGCGACTGCGACTGTCGCGTTGCCGCCGACGATCGCGGGGGCGAGACGGGAGACGAGCCCCTCCAGGCCGGGCTCGTCGGGAGCGAGGATGCCGACGACGCCGGTCGGCTCGGGGATGGTGAAGTTGAAGTACGGCCCGGCGACCGGGTTCGTCCCACCCAGCACCTGGGCGAGCTTGTCGGCCCACCCCGCGTACCAGACGAAGCGATCGATCGAGCGGTCGACCTCGTCGACGCCCGAGCAGAGGGCGCCGAGGTCGGCGCGGCGAGCCTCCATCATCTCGGCGACGCGGTAGAGCACCTGGCCGCGGTTGTAGGCGGTCGCTCCGGCCCAGCCCGGGAACGCGGTGCGGGCGGCGCGGACGGCGTCGCGGAGGTCCTTCCGCGAGGCGCGGGCGACGTTCTGCCCCTCGGCGAGGTAGGTGCGGCCGGATTCGGAGCGCGGGAAGGCTCCCGCGATGTAGAGCTTGTACGTCTTCTTGATGGGGAGGCGGCTCATTCGAACTCCAGGTACGGCTCGAGGCCGTGGCGGCCGCCCTCGCGGCCGAAGCCGGACTCCTTGTAGCCGCCGAACGGCGAGGCCGGGTCGAACCGGTTGAACGTGTTCGCCCAGATCACGCCCGCGCGCAGGCGCTCGGCCATCCAGAGGATCCGCGAGCCCTTTTCGGTCCAGATGCCGGCCGAGAGACCGTAGGGCGTGTTGTTCGCCTTCTCGACCGCCTCGTCCGGTGTGCGGAACGTCAGCACGCTCAGCACCGGGCCGAAGATCTCCTCCTGGGCGATCCGGTAGCTCTGGGCGACGTTCGTGAAGACGGTCGGCACGAACCAGTAGCCCTTCTCCGGCAGCTTGCACGGCGGCTGGTAGATCTCCGCGCCCTCCTCCTCGCCGGCGGCGACGAGCTCCTTGATCTTCTCGAGCTGCTGGCGCGAGTTGATCGCGCCGACGTCCGTGTTCTTGTCGAGCGGGTCGCCGACGCGGAGCGTCTTCATCCGCCGCTTCAGCTTCTTGACCACGTCCTCGTAGATCGACTCCTGGACGAACAGACGCGAGCCGGCGCAGCAGACGTGGCCCTGGTTGAAGTAGATCCCGTTGACGATCCCCTCGACCGCCTGGTCGAGAGCACAGTCGTCGAAGACGATGTTCGCCGCCTTGCCGCCGAGCTCGAGGGTCAACCGCTTGCCGGTGCCGGCGAGCTCACGTTGGATCGCCTTGCCCACCTCCGTCGAGCCGGTGAAGGCGACCTTGTCGACGTCGCCCTTGACGATCTCGACGCCGGTCCGCCCGTCGCCGGTGATGATGTTGACCACACCGGGCGGCAGCTCGGCCTGGCGGACCACGTCGCAGAAGAGGAGCGCGGTCAGCGGGGTCGTCTCCGCCGGCTTCAGCACCACGGTGTTCCCGGCCGCGAGCGCGGGCGCGATCTTCCAGGCCAGCATCAGCAGCGGGAAGTTCCAGGGGATGATCTGTCCGGCGACGCCAATCGGCTTCGGCTTCCGGTTCGGAAACGCGTACTCGAGCTTGTCGGCCCAGCCCGCGTGGTAGAAGAAGTGGGCGGCGGCGAGCGGCAGGTCGACGTCGCGCGACTCCTTGATCGGCTTGCCGCCGTTGAGGGACTCGAGCACGGCGAACTCGCGCGAGCGCTCCTGGAGGATGCGCGCGATGCGGAAGAGGTACTTCGCGCGCTCCGCGGCCGGAATCCCGGACCACCCGTTCTCGAATGCGTCACGCGCCGCCTGGATCGCGGCGCGCACCTCCTCGGGCGTCGCCTGGCCGATCTCGGCCAGGGGCTCCTCGCTCGAGGGCGCGATCGTCGTGTACGTCTCGCGCGGCTCGAGCC
>DATCPA010000074.1:0-2451 GCA_036564335.1 Gaiellaceae bacterium | reverse complement strand
GGAGCTGTTCGTAGCGAGGAACCCTCGGACGGGGGGATATAGAAACTCCTACCGAGCCGATGATCGAGGCACGCAGGGACTAGGCGGAAACCCGCGTACCGCATTACGCGGCCACGGAGCACTGCAGGGCTTCCACTCCCCTCCACGCCTCCCCCTGAGGCAAATCAGCCGAACAGCTCGAGCACGCCCAGGGGCCGGCGGAACGGCGCCACGACGTAGACGCCGCCGGCCACGTCGCGCGCCTGGGCGAGCAGGTCGCGCGTCAGGGCAAGGCCGACGCGGGGCGAATCGGCTCCTGCGGTGCGCAGCCGCTCCTGGACCTCCTCCGGCACGACGATGCCCGGCACCTCGTTGTGGACGCGCTGGGCCAACTCGAAGCTGCGGATCGGCCAGAGCCCGACGAGGAGCGGCACCGGTGAGGTCCCGCCGTAGTGGGCGAGAAAGCGCTCCAGGTACGACAGGTCGAAGAGGATCTGGGTCATCGCAAAGAGTGCGCCCGCTTCGAGCTTCCGCTCGAAGCGCTCCAACTCCGTGTCGAGGTCGTCCGCGGACGGGTTGACCGCCACCCCGGGGAAGAAGGACGTCGGCGCGTCGATCGCCCGCCCGTAGTAGTCCTCGCCGCTGTTCAGGCGTGCGATCACGTCGACGAGCCCGATCGCGTCCACCTCGTAGACGCCTTGCGAGCCCGGATAGTCGCCGACCTCGGGCGGGTCTCCGGTCACCGCGAGGACGTTTCGGATCCCCTCCGCATGGGCGCCGAGCAGGATCGACTCCAGCCCGGCGATCGTCGTGTCGCGCGAGGTCTGATGCGGGATGGTCTCGATCCCGCAGAGCCGCTCGATCGCGATCGACGCCATCATCCCGCTCATACGCGCGCGCGCGCGCGGGTTGTCGTTCACGTCGACGATGTGGACGTGGTCCGAGGCTCGCAGCTCACGGGAGGCCTCCAGCAGCGCCTGATGGTTGCCCCCGAGCGGCGGGTCGAGCTGCACGGAGACGACGAACTCGCCCGCGCCGAGCATCCGTTGCAGCTCTGTCTCGTGCTGTTCGCCTTCGGGGGCGATGAGAAGCTCGCGCTCGCGCACGCGCAGGGGGCCGGCAGGCTCGCGGTTCTCGTCGATCGCCGCGCGGATCGCCGCGATCTCGGTCGGGGTCGTCCCGCAGCAGCCGCCGATCAGCCCTGCGCCGAGGGAGCGCGCCTGCGCGGCGAACTCGCGGAAGTACTCGGGCGTCGCGTGCGGGAAGACGATGCGCGTGCCCGACAAGCTCGCCAGGCCGACGTTCGGCAGCGCGGCGAGCACCGTTCCATCGGACTGCATCTCGCTGATTGCGGCGAGCGCGGCGGCCGGCCCGACACCGTGGTTCGCGCCGATCGCGGCGAGGTCGAGCGTGGCGAGCCGGTCCGCCGCTTCGCGAGCGGAGACGCCGCCGAGCGTCTGGCCGTCCTCGTCGAAGGTCAGCAGCGCGACGATCGGCAGGCTCGAGACATTCTGGAGGGCCTCGATCGCGGTAACGAGCTCGACGAGGTCGTAGAACGTCTCGATCATGAACAGGTCTGCTCCGCGCCCTTCGAGGATGCGCGCCTGCTCGGCGTACAGGTCGCCGCGCTCGTGTCCGCCCAGGTCGAGGTCGCCGATCGGCCCGATCGAGCCGGCGATGAACACGTCCTGGCCGGACACCTCGCGCGCCTCTCGCGCCAGCCGCACGGCAGTCGAGTTGATGCGCTCGAAATCGTCCTCGAGGAAGTGCGCCGCGAGCTTCGGCCGGTTGGCGCCGAACGAGTTCGTCTCGATCAGCTCGGCTCCGGCGCGGATGTAGCCGACATGGACAGCCACGACACTCTCGGGCGCGCGGAGATTTGCCTCTTCGGGACAGCGCAGCCGCGGGACGGCGCTCGAGATCAGCGCACCCATCCCGCCGTCGGCCACGATTGCGGGCCCGCGGCGCAGGCGCTCGACGAACCGGTTCGTGGTCTGGGATTCGGGCACTTCGCTCTCCTTCCGGCTCGCTCGACACATCCTCCCGGGCCCGCGAGCCCGGCCGGGTTTGGCACCTTGCCCTCGCGGAGCAGGTTGCCGAGGCGTCTTCGGGCCGGTTCCCTCAGCCTCTCTCGATGCGGAGCGGGCATGCCCGCGTCCGTCCGCGAGTGTAGCCAAGAGAAGTTGGCCAAGGCGCCGATTTGCGGCGCCGACCTCAGGAAGTGCGGTTCATCCGCACTTCCGTCTGCGCTCCCTTACCACCCCGCTTTCCGCCAGCGAGGCCGAGTGAACCAACGCGGTCAACCCACGAAGGGTGATGGATCAAGCGATGGGGTGTGAGCGATAGTGAGGCCAGCTTCGAAGACCCCCATGCGGCGGGGCCTTTGAGGGGATTGACCGGGCCCCCGATGCGGCGGGAGCCCACAGCCGGAGAGGCCCCGATGCGGCGGGGGCCTCCGGCAAGTGTTCTCCC
>DATCPA010000040.1:0-6488 GCA_036564335.1 Gaiellaceae bacterium | reverse complement strand
TGCGGACGACGGCGACGATGGTGATCGGCTTCGACGAGACGCTCGACGAGCGGCTCGAGCACCTAACGCGCACGCGCGATTTCCAGGACGCAATGCTTGCTAACGGCAGTGACGGGCTGTTCTCGTTCCTTTGCTGGACGTACATGCCGTACGGGACGGCGCTGGGCGGCTGGGCGATCGATCCACAGGAGTACCGGCGGCACATCGCGCTGAGCCGAATCTTCCTCGACAACGTCAAGCACGTCCGGACCTCGGTGCTGACCCAGAACGAGGAGGCGTTCAGCGCGCTCGACTACGGCGCCGACGACTTCGACCTGCCGATCGAGGACGAAGTCACCCAGAAGGCCGGCGCGCGCATCGACCTCGACCTGGACCGGTTGCTCGCGATCCCGCGCCGGCTCGGGTACACCGTCGAGTACCGGCGGGCCGAGCGCCCGTCGTCGCTCGTCAGAGCCGGCTAGGACCTAGGGGCAGGACGGGACCGGCGTGGCGGTGACCGCCGCGGGCGAGCCGCCGACCTGGATGTTCGTGACGTCGCCGCTCGGGACCACACTCAGAGCCATCTGCGGAGGCGGGCCCGTGCTGAGTGCCAGCTGAAGGGTCGCCCGCGCGAGCTCCACTCAGCTTGCGTCACCGGGTCGGTGGCAGGAACACGATGCCCCCCGGCTAACCTGGGTCGAGGGTCGTGCTGCGCCGTGCCGTCATCTTCGCCGTCCTTGCGCTGGTCCCGGCCGGGCCGGCGCGCGCGGCTCCCCAGGAGCTGATCCCGGGCCTCACGTACGAACGTAGGCTCGAGTTCACGACCGCGGGACCAGTGGTGGCGAACGTCCTCACGGTGCCCCGGCCCGCCGGGCTCTGGCAGCTGAAGCCCGCGCTCTCGAACGAAACGATCCAGGGCGCGGAGCGGCTGACCGCGATCGAGCGCCGCCTCTCCGCGACCTCGACGGTCGCCGGCGTCAACGGCGACCTCTTCGGCGTCGGCGGGGCGCCGAGCGGGATCCTCATTCGCAATGGCGCGCTCGACCAGCCTCCGCAGCCCGGCCGATCGAGCATCGGCATCGACTCGTCGGGCGCGCTCACGGTGGGCCGCGTCGCGATGCTTTCGACCTGGCAGGGCTCCGGCCCGCGGCGGGCGCTGAACGACGTGAACGGCGCGCCGACCACCAACGGTGTCTCCCTCTTCACGCCGGCCTGGGGGCCGGCGACACCCGGCACCCCGGGGTCGGTCGAGGTCGCGCTCTCGCCGCTCGCGGCTACGACGCCGAACGTCGAGCTGGCAGCCGAGGTGGTCGGAGTCTCCGGTAACGGCCGCACGCCGATCCCGGTGGGCGGCGCAGTGCTGGTGGCGCGCGGGACGGCCGCAGCCCGGCTCCAGGCCGAGGCGCCTGTCGGCCGCACCGTGAAAATCCGCCTGATCCTGAAGCCGGTCTGGAGCTCGGTTGGCAACGCGATCGGCGGCGGACCGGTGCTCGTGCGGAGCGGCAGGCCGGTGTTCCGTGCCAACGAGGACTTCACGCCGGATCAGCTCTTGCCCCGGACAGCGCGAACCGCGGTCGGCCAGCTCGCCGACGGGCGCTTCCTGCTCGTCACCGTCGACGGCTCCCAGCCGGGGTACAGCGCCGGGGCCACCAACTTCGAGCTCGCGCTGCTGATGGTCAAGCTCGGTGCCGTCACCGCCGCCGCCCTGGACGGGGGCGCCTCGTCGGCGATGGCCTTCGACGGGCAGCTGCTCAGCACGCCGCTCGGCCCCGAGCGGTCGATCGGCGACGTCCTGCTCGTCTCGTACGGCGGCGTCTACGTGCCGCAGCCGCTCGAGGCCGTGCTCTCCCCCAACGGCGACGGCGTCGCCGAGAGGCAGCGCCTGGCGTACAAGGCCGTGCGTCCATCGACCGTGACCGCGAACCTGCTCGGCCCCGACGGTGTTCCGCGCTTCACCTTCTCGGGCCCGGTGACGCCCGGGACCTATCCGGTCGACTGGCCTGGGACGAAGCCCGACGGAACACCGGAGGCCGAGGGCCGCTGGCGCTGGGTGGTCACCGCGACCGACGATCTCGGGCAGGTGTCCTCCGCCGAGCGTTCGTTCCAGCTCAACCGCACTCTCGGCTTCGCGACGCCGGTCGCGCCCACGCTCGCGGTGCCGCGTGCTGCGCCCCGGGCCGTCGCCACCTTCAAGCTCACGCGCGCGGCGACGGTGACGAGCCGGATCGAGACCGTCTCAGGCGTCCTGCTCCGTACGTTGCCCCGGCAGCAAGCAGCCGTGGGCGACCTCGAGGTCGCCTGGGACGGAAAGACCGACGGCGGCGCCGTCGTCTATTCCGGCCGATACGTCGCCGAGCTGACGGCGACGAACGAGATGGGCGCCGTCACACTCGGCGCGGCCTTCACGGTGAGGCGCGTGGTGCCGCCGCCGCCGCCCAAGAAGCCGCCGCCAAAGAAGAAGTAGCATCGCTCGGTGGTCCTCGCATCCATCACGCACAGCATCACGTCGTTCGTCGGCAACCACGGGCTCTACGCCGTCTTCGTGCTGATGCTGATCGACGCCGTCTTCCCGGCTGCGAGCGAGCTCGTGATGATCTACGGGGGCGCGCTGGCCGGAGGGGCGATTGCCGGCGGCCACGTCGTGCTGTTCGGCAGCCGGATCGACTCCAACGGGTGGGGCTTCGTGGCCGTCTCGGTTGCCGGCACGATCGGCTACCTGCTCGGCTCACTCGTCGGCTGGGGGATCGGGGCGTACGGCGGCCGGCCGCTGCTCGAGCGACACGGACGTTGGTTCCACCTCTCGCCGGAAAAGCTCGACCGCGCGGAGGCCTGGTTCGAGCGGCGCGGCGACTGGGCCGTCTTCCTCGGCCGGCTCACGCCCGTCGTCAGGTCGTTCATCTCGATCCCTGCCGGCGTCTTCCGCTCGCCGCTCCCGCGGTACACGATTCTGACACTGGTCGGATCGGCGATCTGGTGCTTCGCCTTCGCGGGCGCCGGCTGGGGTGTCGGAACCGGTTACCGGCGGGTACACGAAGAATTCCGTTGGGTGGACTACGCTGTGATCGCCGTGGTCGTGGTGGCCGCGGCGTGGCTGCTCCTCCGCCGACGCTCGACCAGGTTGGGCCCCCGTGCCGACGACGCCGCTCGTTGATGTCAAGGCGCAGTACGCGCCGCTGATCCCGGAGCTGAAGGAGCGCCTCGGCGAGGTGCTCGAGTCCGGACGCTTCATTCTCGGCCCAAACGTCTCGGCCTTCGAGGAGGAGGCGGCCGCCTACCTTGGCGTTCCCGTCACGATCGGCGTCGCCAACGGCACGGACGCGATCGTGCTGGCGCTGGACGCGATGGGGATCGGGCCCGGCGACGAGGTGATCTGCCCGGCGTTCACGTTCTACGCCACGGCCGAGGCGATCGTCCGCCGCGGGTCGGTCCCGGTCTTCGCGGACATCGACGCAGCGTCCCTGAACCTCGATCCAGAGGATGTAGCCGGCCGGATCACGCCGCGCACCAGGGCGATCATGCCCGTGCACCTGTTCGGGCGGCCCGCTCCGCTCCCGGAGCTCGCCGCGCTCGGCGTGCCCCTGATCGAGGACGCGGCGCAGGCGTTCGGCGCGGCCGGGATCGCCACGACCGGCGTCACCTCGACCTTCAGCTTCTTCCCGACCAAGAACCTGTTCGGCCTCGGCGACGGAGGGCTCGTCGCCGCGACCGACGAGGAGGTCGGAGACCGCGTTCGGCTCCTGCGCTTCCACGGCTCCCGTGACAAGGTCGACTTCGAGCTCGTCGGCTACAACTCACGCCTCGACGAGCTGCAGGCGGCTGCGCTCCGCCTCTTCCTGCCGCACCTCGACGGCTGGAACAGAGCACGTCGGGCGGCGGCTTCCAGCTACGCAGCGCTCGGCCTCGGCGAGGTGTGCCAGCTGCCTCCTGACCAGCCGGGGCACGTGTACCACATGTATGTCGTGCGGACGCAGGAGCGCGAGCGGCTCGCCGCGGCGCTCACGGCCGCCGACGTCGCCTCGGCCGCGTACTACGTGACGCCCCTCCACCTGCAGCCCGCACTGCGGTTCCTCGGCTACGAGCCCGGCTCGCTGCCGGAGACCGAGCGCGCCGCCGGCGAGAACCTGGCGCTGCCGATGTGGGCCGGTATCGACGCGACGGCGCAGGAGCGGGTGGTGTCCGTGGTCCAGGAGGCTTCCGCCGTGGGAGCGCCGAATTGATCAGCTTGCCGATCACGCGGCACCGTTTCTGGCAGCTCGTCGTTGACGCGGGGCTCGCCGCGGCGGCCTGGTACCTTGCCTTCCGCCTCCGCTTCGACCCGCGGATCCCGCCCTACTATCAGACGCTCTTCAACCGGACGATCTGGATCGTGATTCTGATCCAGCTGACGGTGTTCGTTCTTTTCGGCTTCTACAACCGCTGGTGGCGCTACGTCTCGACGCGCGACATGTGGGGCGCGGCGCGCGGCGTCGTTGTCGCCTGCCTCGTCTCGAGCGTGGTCGTCTACTTCGCCTCCCCGGTGCAGCAGGTGCGGCTGCCGCGCTCGGTGGCGATCATGGACTTTCTGCTGCTGCTCGCGTTCGTGGCGGGAGCGCGGATGCTCGCGCGCACCCTGATGGAGCGGCCGAGCGCCCGCGGCCTCGTCGCCCGCGGCAAGGAGGTGATCGTCGTCGGCGCTGGCGACGCGGCCCAGCTGATCGTCAAGGAGCTGCTGCGCAGCCCGTCACTCGGTTACACGCCCATCGGCCTCGTCGACGACGACCCTCGCAAGAAGAACATGCGCCTGCACAACGTCCGCGTGCTCGGCACGACCGAGGAGCTGCCGCGGATTCTGGGTGAGAACAGGCCGGACGAGGTGCTGATCGCCATCCCGTCCGCGTCGGGCGAGGTGCGCCGGCGGGTCGTGGAGATCACGCGCGAGGCGGGGGTGCCGGTGAAGACGCTCCCCGGGATCTACGAGCTGGTCTCGGGCGACGTCGCCCTCGCGGGCCAGATCCGGCCCGTCCAGGTCGAGGACGTGCTCGGCCGCGAGCCGGTGGAGGTTGATCTCGGCGCCGTCGCTTCGTACCTCGCCGACGAGACGGTGCTCGTCACCGGCGCGGGCGGCTCGATCGGCTCTGAGCTCTGCCGCCAGATCGCGCGCATCGGCTGCAAGCGGCTGATCCTCGTCGAGCGCGGGGAGACCGCGCTGTTCGAGATCGAGCGCGAACTCGTCGCCGAGCGCGGCTTCGCTCCGAGCGTTCCGGTGCTGGCCGACGTCGGCAACCGCGCGCGGATGAGCCGCGTCTTCGAGCGCTACACCCCGAGCGTCGTCTTCCACGCGGCCGCCTACAAGCATGTTCCGCTGATGGAGGCAAACCCGCTCGAGTCGGTCCGCAACAACACGCTGGCGACGAAGGTGATCGCCGAGGTCGCGATCGAGTTCGGTGTCGAGCGGTTCGTGCTCATCTCGACCGACAAGGCCGTCAACCCGAAGACAGTGATGGGCCAGTCGAAGGCGCTGTGCGAGTGGATCGTCGAGGCCTACGGCGCGCGGAAGGACGTCCCGACCCGGTTCGTGGCCGTCCGCTTCGGCAACGTGCTCGGCTCGTCCGGCAGCGTGATCCCGATCTTCCGCCGCCAGATCGAGCGCGGCGGTCCGGTTGGCGTCACCCACCCGGAAATGACGCGCTTCTTCATGACGATCCCGGAGGCGGTCTCGCTGGTCGTCCAGGCGGGCTCGATCGGCCGCTCCGGGCAGGTGTTCGTGCTCGACATGGGCGAGCCGGTCTCGATCGTCGAGCTGGCCCGGAACATGATCCGGCTCTCGGGCAAGGAGCCCGGGCGCGACATCGCGATCGAGTTCGTCGGTGTCCGCCCGGGCGAGAAGCTGCACGAGGAACTGTGGGGCGACGGCGAGACGGTCGGCTCGACCCCGCACCCGAAGATCCTCTCGGTCACGCGCCCCACGATCGATGCCGCCTGGCTCGAGGAGGAGCTCGGTGAGCTTCAGCGGCTCGTGGCCGAGGGGGAGACGCTCGAGCTGGTCGCCAGGCTGGCGGCGATGATCAAGCAGCCGCAGCGCGTGGGCAGCATGCAAACCGAGACAGTCTCGTAACAGACGCTCGTAGGTCCGCCTTCTACGATTCCGCGATGGAGTTGAACGCCGAGCAGAGGCGGGCGGTCGAGGCTGTCCGCGGGCCGGTCTGCATCCTCGCGGGCGCGGGGTCCGGGAAGACGACCACCATCACGCGCCGGATCGCGAGCCAGGTGGCGACGGGCGCATTCTCCGCCTCGCAGGTCCTGGCGGTTACGTTCACCGACAAGGCGGCCGGCGAGATGCGGGCGCGGCTCGAGACGCTCGGCGTGACGGGCGTGCGGGCGAGCACGTTCCACTCCGCCGCGCTCTCCCAGCTCCGTTACTTCCGGCCCGATGCGGTCGGTCGGATCCTCGCCTCGAAGGCGCTCATGCTCCGCCAGATCGCGAACTCCCTGCCGATGCCGTACAAGTTCCGGCCGGCGGGCGACCTCGC
>DATCPA010000004.1:0-23634 GCA_036564335.1 Gaiellaceae bacterium | reverse complement strand
TTGTTCGGTGGCCTCGAAACGTTCCTCCGAGAAGATCGTCACCTCAGCCAGCATGGTGAGCAGCTGATTGGCGAGCCGTTTGATCTCGAGCCGAGTGGCTTCCCGCCCCGTGAAAACGCCGAAGTTGACGATGAACTGCAGGGCCGCCGACGGCCGCGTCTCATGGGTGATGACGAGTTCGCTCAGGTCCCGGGTCATTTCTCGGTGATCTGCCCGCGCGCGAGTGCCTCTGTGATGGACGTCCATGCCGCCATACCTCTTAAGACGTACCCGCTGCCCGCTTCGCCAACCCTTTTTGCCAGGCCCGGGTCACAAAGGGTCAATCTGGGCCACGATTGTCCCAAAATTGTCCCAAGGAATTCGACCGTCCGGCAAGCATCGTTACGCTCGCTCGAGCCCCGCCGACGCCAGGCAGCACGAACGGAGGAGCTGGTCGACACGCGCTACCTCAAGCGTCAGAAGGCGTGGCCGGCCGTGCCGGAGCGCGAGGTCGTCCAGACGGGCTGAGGCCGCGCACCACGCCTGTCACAATGGGCCGATGAGCGAGGTCGGGGACGCGAAGGTTCACAACCCCACCTGCGAGATCAACGTCGTCGAGCACTGCAATCTCTCGTGTCGAGCGTGCAGTCACGCCTCGCCCGTCCTCCCGCGCACGGTGGTCGATCCCGCGGTGGTGGAGCACGACCTTTCGCTGCTCGCGGAGCACTACGGCGTCGACGCGGTCCGCCTGCTCGGCGGAGAGCCGCTGCTACATCCCGACCTGGGGGCGATCGTCGAGGCCGTACGCCGGAGCGGGATCGGAGAGCGGATCTGTGTCGTCACGAACGGCGTCTTGCTTCCGCGTATGCCGCGCGCCTTCTGGGAGTCGGTCGACATCGTCGAGATCTCCGCGTATCCCGGCAACGAGCTGGAGCCCGAGCAGCTCCAGTTCTGTCGCGAGGAGGCGGAAGCGGCCGGTACTCAGCTCAAGGTCTCGCGGGTGCGGATGTTCCGAGAGTCGTACTCCGAGGTGGGCACCACGGATGCCGAGCTAATCCGGCGGATCTACCGGAACTGCGTCATCGCCCACGTCTGGCGCAATCACACCGTGGCGAACGGCGTCTTCTACAAGTGCCCGCAGTCCTACCTCCTGCCGAAGTTGCTCGGGAACGCCGGCCCGGACGGGGTCGCAATCGGCGCGCCGGAGCTCGGCCGGCGTCTGCGCGAGTATCTTGCCTCGCCCGAGCCGCTTGATGCCTGTGGAAACTGCCTCGGCTCCGCCGGCCGACGCTTTGCACACGAGCAGACGCCCCGATCGGAGTTTCGCCGGCACCAGGGCGCGCGAACGGAGGAGCTGGTCGACCCTCGCTACCTCGATCATCAGAAAGCGTGGCCGGCCGAGCCGGAGCGCGAGGCGGTCCAGACAGGCTGAGGCCGCGGTCAGCCCCGGCCGTGGAACTCGAAGACGACGTACCTCGCGGCGACGTCGCCCACGTTCCGCATACCGTGCGCCTCGCCGGCGAGGTAGTAGATGACGTCGTACGGCTCCGCCCGCGCGCCGATCGTCTCGACCTCCCCGGTGAGGACGACGATCGCGACGTCGTACGCGTCGGTGTGCGGCGGGTAGCCGTCGCCGGGCTCGAGGACGCTGACGTGCGAGTGAAGCTTTCCAAGGTGCCTGGTCGGAGCCTGGAACAGCAGACCCGGCGGGCCGGCCGTGTCGAACCGCCCGAACGGAAGGGCCCCGTCTCGATCTGCGGCCGGCTCCCCGCGCCACTTGAACATCAAGTAGGTCGCGGGTTCAGTGCTCGTCGTCTGCAACGTGTGGGAAAAGTGAGCGGGGTAGTAGACGAACTCGCCGGCCGGCAGGCGAGTCGGCTCCCTCCTCGAGAAGAGAAGGTCGACCTCGCCCGAGAGGACCAGGAGGAGCTCCTCCTCGGCGTGCGAGTGAGGCGCATGCGGCGAGCAGCCGGGTATGAGCACCGACACGTGGCACGTGCTCGGACGCCCCCCAAGGGTTCCACTGAACACGGGATACGGCTTCCATCCCCGTCGCTCGTCCGGCTCGAGGGGGAGCCTCAGCGGATAGACCCGGCTCGTCACCTGGACGCCCACGATAGGACATCTAGCGCGAGCGGCTGCAGGTGGACGGACATGGCAATGCCCGCGGCAGACTCGCGTCATCGAGGAGGGCGCAGCACATCGCTGCGCCCTCCCCAGGTCTGTCAGGGCCAGATCAGGTGGACCGTGTCATCCGTGTAAGGGCTGTTGTCGCCGCGCGAGACGGAAACGACGCTTCCGGTCACACCCTCATAGACGCCCGTTCCGCCCACGACCGCGACGTGGGTGACATTCGAGTTGGACAAGAGCGCGATTCCGGCGATTTGGCCGCCCTTGAGCGCGAACATGCCATAACACGGGCCTCTTGAGTTCTGACCGCCGCGAGTAATCATGCAGGTCGCCTCGAGCGTCCCCGCATGCAAACCCGCCTTGGTCTGCAAGTTTGACGTGAAGGCGAACTCGTCGCCGATCAGCGGCGGCGAGTTGAACCCCTGATGCGGCGGGTTGTCGATGAAGTTGAACCCCACCTGCTTCTCGACCAGGTGAAGCGTAACGCTCTTCTTCACCGCGACTCCGGTCGACGAGCCACTCGCGGTCAAGACGACCACGAGAACCGCAAGCCCGAGCACCACGACCACTGCCAGCATTCGTTTCAACGCCAACCTCCCCTCTCGCCCACGCATGGAGTTCCCAGAGAACGAGACCTAAACAGACGAGCCGGATATGAACCGCCCGGTGCGGCTCATGCATTCCAGCGACGCTTCTCTGGAGGCAGAGCAGGCACTGACTGGGCGATGCAGACAAAGCTCGCCAGCGCAAGCGGGGATGGAGGAACGGGCCGGAGCCCCGGCTCCGGCCCGTCACCCCGCGGCCCTTTCCTCGGTCTCGCCGATGACGCCCAGCACCCACGCTTGATCGTCTGGGCGGAACCACCACGACGGCAGATAGCTCTTCGAGTTTCCGGCGAAGCGGCTCAAGCAGAGCCGACTTGAGGAGACACGGGTTCGAATCCCGTATGCGCCTCTACGCGGTTCGGTTGAAACCCGGAGCCCCAGGAGAGGTCTCGAACCGCTTCCATCGCCTTCGACCGGTTGAGGGCGCTCGTACCATCTGTCAAGTACCGGCACCAGACTGGCTTCTGGAGCTACGCGCAACGGGACGATGGGGCCGACGGAGGTCGGATCGCAGAGCTAGCGGCGCTGGTCGCCGAGGGTACGCTGCGGTGCGGGCGGGATGAGGCACCAGCGGAGCGGCCGGCGGGAAGCGCGTCGGGCCTCGATGAATCGAGACCCGCGACGCACTCGACCAGCTCAGGCGTGGGAACGTGGCGTGGTTAGTGCTTCTAGTAGCCGCGTTTGCGGGTGACGAGTACGTTGAAGCTGCCGGTCGCCGTGTTGCCTGCACGGTCGGTTGCGCGGCAGCGGACGGTGGTCTTGCCGAGCTTGAACAGGTGCGGCGAGGCGGGCCTGCAGGTCTCGGCGACCGGGCCGTCGACCCGGTCGAGCGCGACGGGGTGGAGTCTCAGCCGGCGGCCGTTCTTGCTGCTCGTCGTCGCATGGATCAGGCGCTTGGGCAGCCGCAGGTCGGGTGCGGTCGTGTCCTTGACGGTGACGAGGAACGTTCTCGTTGCCTTGTTGCCGCGCGTGTCGCTGCTCGTGCAGGTGACGGTGCGGGTGCCGAGCGGGAAGCTCGAGCCGGGGGCGGGGCTGCAGTTGACCGGGCGCGAGCCGTCGACCAGGTCGTTGGCGCTCGGCCTCTGGTAGCTGGCGGTCGCTCCGTTCGGGCCGGTCGCCTCGAGTGTGATCTGCGCGGGTGTGCCGGAGAGCGCGGGCGGGGTCGAGTCCTGGACGGTGACGGTGAACTGGCCGGAGCCGGTGTTGCCGTGTGTATCGGTCGAGGAGCAGACGACGCTCGTCAGCCCGAGCCGGAACCTGGAGCCGGAGCTGGGCACGCAGGAGACGGGGCCGGCCGTGTCGTCCGGGTCGGACGCGCTCGCGCTCCAGGTCACGATCGCTCCTGCCGGACCTGTCGCCTCGACCGCGCGCGCGCCCGGCAGGCTCAGCAGCGGCGCGGTCACGTCGGTCGTGATCCTCCCGATCCGGCCGACCTGCTCGGTGAACCAGAGGTAGAGGTTGCCGTCCGGGCTGAGGGCGACCCCGGAGAGGACACTGTTGGCGGTGATCCCGGCGCTGTATTCGGTGACGGCGCCTGCGGTCGTGATCTTCCCGATCCGGTTGCCGGCGCCCTCGGTGAACCAGAGGTTGCCGTCCGGGCCGAGGGCGATCCCGTAGGGGCTGCTGCCGGCAGTGATCCCGGCGCTGTACTCGCTGACGGCGCCTGCGGTCGTGATCCGCCCGATCCGGTTGCCGACCTGCTCGGTGAACCAGAGGTTGCCGTCCCCCCCCTTGGCGATCCCGTGGGGGCGGCTGCCGGCGGTGATCCCGAGGCTGTATTCGGTGACGGCGCCTGCGGTCGTGATCTTCCCGATCCGGTCGCCGATGAACTCGGTGAACCAGAGGTTGTCGTCCGGGCCGGCGGCGATCCCGTAGGGGCTGCTGCCGGCAGTGATCCCGGCGCTGTATTCGGTGACGGCGCCTGCGGTCGTGATCCTCCCGATCCGGCTGCCGGCGTACTCGGTGAACCAGAGGTTGCCGTCCGGGCCGGCGGCGATCCCGAAGGAGCCGCTGCCGGCAGTGATCCCGGCTCCGTACTCGGTAATCGTTGGCGCAGCCGCACCCGCAGCGGACGCGAGCACGAGCATCGCGACGCTCACCGCCCCAAGCCACCGGCCGACGACGCTCACGGCAGCAGACTAGAACAAGACGGTCGAGCTGTCCACGAGTCGACTCACCGGGGCGCAAGAGCGAAGCTTGCCCTTGCCCCTCTTAGTCGCACTCTGACACAGAGGAGAGAGCGAAGGCTCGGGGGACGGTTCTTCTCGTAATTGCATCGCCCAGTCAATGAGCCGTGCCCCGGTTCAGTAATACCGGGAACTTTGACCGAAAACGGAGCTACGGCCGCGACGTGACCCGGCCCGCTTCCGCTCCACCGTCGGCCCGGTGGCGGCCCGGCTCGCGCAGCAGCAGAACGCGAAAAGCTGCGCGCGCAACGGCGGCGGCTGAGCCTCAGCTTCCCGGACCAAACCGTCCGTGGGGTGTTGCAGAGGAGCGTCCACTTCCTGCAAGCGCTCACGCCTCCCCCTTCGCAGACGCCTACGACTCAGGACGACAACGCCGAGTCGCTGCTGTCCGAGAGCGCCTGCATTGTGGCGGGTGATGGCCGAGGCCACCGCGCCGGCGGATCGATTGAACGCGGCGCTGCGCGAGGCGCGGAACGACGCGGCGCCGTTCGCGCTTGCAGCCGCCGGGCTTCTCGTGGCGTTGGCGCTCGTGAGCAGGCATGCGCGCTGGGAGTTGCTTGGCCACCAGCTGTGGTGGATGTGGCTGCTCGTTGCGGCTCCATACGTCTTGCTCTCCGCAATGCTGCTCCTGGGCTTGGCCCGCCTCGCCCACTATGAGCGCAGGCGTGAGATCGTGCTTGCGCTCCTGGCCCTGGTCTGGGCCTTCAATGTCTTGGGCGTTCTGGTGCTCGTCGTCTCGCTGCTGTCTCCCTCAGGGGCCGATATAACCGGACGGCAATTGCTGTTCAGCGGCGGCGCAGTCTTGTTCATCGACGCGATCGCGTTCGGTCTTGCCTTCTGGGAGCTGGACTGCGGCGGTCCGGTTGCTCGTGCGCTGGCCACGGCACCGCGGAAGCCTGACTTCCAGTTTCCCCAAGACGAGAACGCCGAACTCGCCCGGGAAGGTTGGGCACCGCGTCTCTGGGATTATTTCTACGTGTCGCTCACCAACGCAATGGCGTTTAGCCCGACGGACGCGATGCCGCTTACCCGATCAGCCAAGGCGTTGATGGCTGCCGAGTCGACGCTTTCAGGGATCACCCTTCTTCTGGTGGCTGCACGCGCCGTGAACATCCTCAGGTAGAGCGACATCGACCCAGGGCAGTCCGCCGAGAGACATTCCTGAAGACTCGCGCAGCCGGTCGCCCAGCCCGTGTTGTGCTGCCCTCGCTAGTGCCCGGGTGAGCGGAAGACGAGCAGGTCGGTGTAGATCTTCGGGTACCGCTCAGCGATCTGCTCGAACGCGGTGAACGGCAGCACTTCCGGTTCGTCCGAATTCGCCGTGCGCAGGTCGGACGTCCTGCCCGCGGGAACGAGCGGCGCAACGCTCCACAAGCTGAACAGGAAGAGTGCGAGACGCATAAAGGCCTGGATCTCGAACGCGAGCAGCGGCACGGAAATCCACCAAACAGAGAGATTCAGCGTGGCGGCCGCTCGCCACGTGAGGTAGAGGAGACCGACTCCGATCGCGGCCAGGCCCACCAGGCGGATCAGCAACGTCCGGCCGGCCGACTCGATCGGGCACGCCATTCCCGGGTACACGACTCTGCGAAGCCGGTGATGCCTCCCCGTTTGGGGTCGCCTGATTCCTACGTGTGAAAAGGGCACATCCAGACCATCGGCGTACTGAGCCAAGTGACGCGTCCACCGCCACTCGACCGAGGGATCTCTACTGCGGGATCGGGCTGTGTACGAAACCCCAGGTGAGAATATGGGCCATCGCGGCATTGCCGGCGACCAGGATCAAGAACCCGATGATCGAGGCCCGGAGGTTGCCGGCGATCAGCCAGGCGGCTGCGTACGCGGCCGGAAAGGCCGAGCCGAGGAAGTCGCTGTCGTTCCCGATGCCTTGCACGGGCCAGAACCAGATGACGAACACCAGCACTGGAACCGTCCCGATCAGAAGTGCCTGCCGAGCGGGGCCGCGCACGAACCAGGCGGCGATCAGGACGAGGGCCGCTCCGGTCACGGCGAGCTCCCAACCGATCTCCGTGATGGCGCTCGTCGAGAGGATCGGCTGGACGATCCGGTGCTCCGCAATGTGGGAGTGCAGCAGCGGGCGCAGCGGGCTGAACTCGGAGTGTCCGGGGTCGATGCTCCAGCCGGCGCCGATCAGGTACATCGGTAGCCAGATCAGCCAGCCGAGCAAACCGGCGGCCGCAACCCCGACCGGCAAGCTGAGGCCGAGCGCGCTGCGCGCTGCCTCGTCTTTCCAGAGGTATGCACCGACGAGGGCAACGATGAAGCCGAGGCCGATGAGGCCGAATCCGTGCAGCGCGGAGCCGACCCCGGCGAGGGCGCCGGCGGCGATCACAAGCGGGCGGCGGCGCTGCTCGAGGCCCACGAGCGCCAGCGGTACGGCGACCACATCGAGGGCGGCCGGCAGGTGACCGAACTCGTGATAACCGAAGAAGAGAAGCGTGGTCGGAACCGCGATCGCCAGCGCCGCGTAGCGCAGAACACGCGCGGACCACCGCTCGCGCACGGCGAAGAGCGCGAGGCCGAGCACGAAGAGGACCGCTGCGACGCGGGCGAGCGCGTCGAAGGCCCGCACCGGACTGTGCTCCGTGGAGCCGAACCAGCCGTCGAACAGATGCACGATCGTCCCTCCGAGGTGGTACTGGAAGCCGACGGCGTCGCCGAAGTACCGCTCGAAGTGGTCCCGGTCTTCGACGAAGTTGTCGTAGTCGCCCATCGGCACCTTCAGGTGCAAGGAGAGGCGCAGCATCAAGACCAGTAGCCCTCCCAGCAACGCGAGTGAGAGCCCCGCGCGCTGGCGCCGATCGCGGAGCAGCGAGCCGCCCAGCATCACCGCGGCAATACCCAGGGCCGCCTGGCTCTCGAACCGCATCGCGCCAGCATGACGAAGCTGCAGCCCCGGTGATGGCTCAAGCTGCGGCCTGCACTGCCTCTCTAGCGGGCGGATCACGAGAGGCGGGGCGACGGCTTGGCCGCCCCGCCCCAACTACGGCCCTACGTGTTTGGATGCCAGCAGGTGCTGTCGAACGGGCCCGGTGAAGCTGACGCGGTGATGGTCGTTCCACCGTCGTCCGTGCAAGCGGCGAGAAGACCGGAGCTGGGATCCTCGGGCGTGCCGTTACACACCCAGACCACCGTTCCCGCGACGCCAACGAGGTCGGGCGTCGTCCCGAAGGTGCCGCCGAGCGCCTCGCACGCAGCCTGCGCAGCGCTCTTCTCGGTGAAAATACCGCCCCGGGCGGCGTAGGAAACACAACCACCCGTGTTCACGAACGGGGTCAGGTCGGCCCGCACCCAGTCCTGCCACCCGCCCTTCTGACACAACTTCGCGTTGTCCGAGTTGCCCCCGCCGGCGGTCGCGGTCGAGACGCCGACCGTGAGCGCGAGCGCAGCGCAGAGCACGAGCAGCGGTCGCATCTTGATCGTCATGGAATGTCCCTTCCCTTCGTCTTCGAGCCATTCCGCCTCCCGGCAGGAAAGGCGGTTACGTTCTCTCCTGCTCTTGTCGTCAAATCGAGCGCGTGCCAACGCCCCTCTCTGAGTGATTCAGGCTGGTCCCAGCAGGCGGCCGCCGCTGGCTAGAGTCCCGGCGTGAGCCTGGAGTCGGTCGAAGTCGTCGTCCGCGGCTACCGCGCCTTCATCGACGGCGACTTCGAGGCGATCGCAGAGCTGCTCCACGACGACATCGAGTGGTATCCGCTCGGGGCCGGGTCGACATCGTTCGTCGACCACGCCGAGGCGCTGGGAGTCGTCGCCGAGCGCTACCGGGAGCAGTACCGGGTCGAGCTCGAGCGGTGCGTCGGCGCGGGAGACCAGGTCGTCGTCGGGTTCCGCGCGTCACGCGAGACCCTCGACGCCGACGACCCGCGGCCGCTCCAGTCCCGCCGGAAGTTCAGCGTCGAGCGCTACTCCGCGATCGTCACGATCCGGGACGGACGCGTCGTCCGGGTGCGGGACTTCCCGCATCTCCAGGCCGCATTCGAGGCGGCCGGGATCGACGCCGAGAGCTGACTGTGCGGGCTATTTGCGCTTGAAGAGCGAGGAGAAGAGGCCCGGACGCGGCTCGTCGTCGGCGGGCGGCTCGGGCTCGACCTGCTCCTGCGGCTGCTCAACGACCGGGTTCGGCCGCCGGCGCTCCCGGCTGCGCTCGAGGTCTCCGCGGACCGCGGCGCGCATGTCGTCGATCTGACTCTGGTCTCTCATGGCGGGGTGCTTCGCCACACCCGCGCCGACTCCTACGTAGGAGGGCTAGGCGCCGAGCTCGCGCAGAAGCGGCCCGGTGTCCAGCGGGTCGAAGCCGAGGCGGACGGCGATTTCCTCGCTCGAGGGCTTCGTGCCCTCGCGGAACAACGCCCGTAACCGCTCGCCGGTAGCGGGGCTCCGCCACCAGTCCTCACCGACGTCCTCGACCAGCCGGGCGCGCAGCTGCGCCGACCGGATCCACGCACGCAGGTAGTCGGCAGAGTAGAACCCCGCGTCCATGTCGGAGAGGTAGGCATCGGAGCGGTAGCGCACGCCCGTTGCGGCCGTGAGCCGTTCTGCATACCCGGCCGAGCTGCCGCCGTCGTCGTGGAAGCGACGCCAGAAGTCGAGCTCGAACTCGAGCTTCGCGGAGTAACGGCGGAAGAGCAGCGCCTGGAGGAAGATCGTCGCCTCGGCGTTTCGCTCCGCGTCCTCGTCGGAGAGGCCGAAGTGGAGAGCGTGCCAGCCGGGCTCCTGCGAGATCGCCTCGACGATGTAGGAGTAGATCTCCGTCAGCGCGTGATCGCGAGAGAGACGGCGGAACGTGTACGGGAGATTCGGGTCGCAGCCCGCGTAGTGCAGCGCATGACCCGCCTCGTGGAGGAACGCCTGGTAGTCGTGGAGACCGCCCTGCGCCCGGGTGATCAGGTGGACGATCTTTGGCGGATCCGACGCGATCACGCAGGCCCGCGGCGACTTCTGCGGACGATCGTCGAGGTCGGGCCTGATGTTGGGGTCGGCGGCGAGATCGAAGCCGAGCTCCTTCAGGGTCTCGAGGCAGACATCGGTGGCGCGTTCCTTGGTGTACGTCTCCTCGAGCGGCGAGAGCCGGCGCACGTACGCCATGTGGTACGAGCGCGGCTGCTCCTCGCGCTCCTGCCCCAGCAGGCGCTCGAACCAGGTCTCGCGGAGGTGCAAGTACGCCTGCTCGGCCGAGGCGCTCGCCTTCCCGAGCGCGTCCGCGAGCGAGCGCAGAGAGATCGCCTTCTCCTCTTCGTTGCGGGCCACCGGGTCGGGCTCGCCGGACAGGTCGGCCGCCAACTCCTCGCCGGTCTGCACCAGCTCCAGGCGCTCGTCGTTGAAGGTTGCGTTCAGGTCGGCCTGCAGCCCGCCGAGCTCCTCGCGGTCGCCGTACCGGTGGAGCAGGGCCAGCCGTGCCTGGGCCGCCCGCAGCGGCAGCTCCTCGCCCCGGAAGGTGAGCCGCGCGGCCAGCTCCGCGTTCTCGAGAGCGTCCTCGCGCTCGACGAGCTCGGCGGAGACGATCCCGCCCTCGCAGACCTTGCGCAGCCGGTAGAGCTGCTCGCGCTCGTCGCCCTCGGCACCCCGTTCGGCGTCCCAGAGAGCCTCGAGCTGCTCGCGTGTGAACAGATCGGCGTAGCGCGCGACGATCTCCGCCTGCTCGGACGTCTCCTTCTCGCCTACGCGCACGGCGCGCCCCTCCTCGGAGCGCTCATACAGATACTGCTTCAGCCGCTCTTCGTAGTCGAGCGGGGTGTAGACCCCGGTCGTCGTCAAGGCGCGGAATCTATCTGGCGGCGCCCGGAAACCAGCCGGCGAACCGTCGCAAGCAGCGCGTCGAGCTGGAAGGGCTTCGACAGTACCTCCTCGGCGATTGCCCGCAGCTCGGGCCCGATCGTCTCGGAGGCCGTGAAGAGCGCAACGGGTGGACGCTTGTCGCCGAGCGAGGCGAGCAGGTCGCGGCCGTCGCCGTCACCGAGGTGCAGGTCGAGCAGCACGGCGTCGAACTCTCCCGCGGCGAGCATCGCCGTTCCCTCTGCCAGCGAGCCCGCCTCGTGCACGAGAAACCCGTCGAGCTCCAGGTTGACGCGGCAAAGCAGCCGCAGCGACGCATCGTCGTCGACGACCAGAACGGTCTTTCCCTCACCGACCCCCATCGGCGCGCTGAGTCTAACTGCAGCTCCGGCGGTATGATCGCCCGCAGTGGGGCCTAGTCCCGGCACGGGCGCGGCCCGGCAGTACGCGGGCACCATGGCCGGCTTCTGGAGCGGGCTGTCGTCCACGCTGCATGGGCTCGAGGCGCTCGCCGCCGACTCGCGCCGTCTCGACGAGGAAACAGTGGACGCGTTGCGCTTCCTCCAGTACCGGCTGCACTGGTCGGGCGAGGCGCTCGCCGGCGTCGAGCCGCCGCCCGGCGCCCGGAAGGGGCACGAGGAGCTCGCAGGCGCCCTCGCCGGGGCCCGCGACGCGACAGGCGACATCGCCGAGGCGATCGACCTCCGCGGACGCGAAGGCGCCGACGAGCTGCTGCTCGAGTGGCGGGGTGCGCTCTTCCGTGTGCGGCTCGCCCGGATGCGGCTGACGAGCGAAGCTTCGGATGAGACGCCGCCTGCGGAGTTCCCCGCGGCAGCCGCAGCCGCAACCGCCCTCACGTTCCTCGGCGTCGCTGCGTTCGTCGCCGGAGCTGTCCTGATCCTCTGGCCACTCTGGGCCGTGGGGCTAGGGCTCGTGGCAGGCGGGTACCTGGCCTACAGGCCGTAACCCCGGACACCGCCCGCCCGTTCCCCCTTTGAAGTGACAAAAGGGGTAGACGTGCGCATGGGCGAGCAAATCAAGCTGCCTCAACCCACCGCGAGCTTCCGCAGACGGGCCTGGCGGGAGTTCCAGCGCGCGCTGGATCCGCTGGCGCCGCCTAGGCCGCTACCGCCCGCGCGGCACTGATCCGGGCCAGAGCCTCAGCGCGGCCGAGCAGCTCGATGCTCTCGAACAGGCCGGGTGAGACCTTGGAACCCGTGACGGCGACCCTGATCGGCTGGAACGCCTGGCGCGGCTTTTGCCCGAGCCGCTCGGCGAGCTCCCGCAGCGTCTGCTCGATCGCCTCTGCGGTGAACGGCTCCACCGCGGCCAGCGCCTCCTCGGCGCCCGCGAGCATCTCCCCACCGCCGTCGAGCTCTGCCGCGTCCGGCTCGACCGGACCGAAGAGGAAGCCGGCGAAGTCGGGGAACTGTCCGAGCCGCTCAATCTTGTCCTGGACGAGTGGTGCGGCGGCTCGAATGCGCTCCTCGGGCCAGTCGTAGTCCTGCCCGCGCAGGAAGGAGACGAGCGTGTCCGCGTATTCCTCGGGGCTCATCGTCCGGAGGTAGACGCCGTTCATCCAGTCGAGCTTCTCGTAGTCGAGCGTCGCGGGGCTCGCGCCGACCCGGTCGAGCGAGAAGCGGCGGATCAGCTCCTCGGGCGGCATGATCGTCGTCTCGCCGTCGGGCGCCCAGCCGAGCAACGCGAGGAAGTTCATCAGCGCGGGCGGGATGTAGCCGGCGGCCCGGAACTCGTCGATCGACGTCGCCCCGTGCCTCTTCGAGAGCTTCTTCCCGTCGCCTCCCAGCACGTCGGGGACGTGCGCGTAGACCGGCGGCTCGTGGCCGAGCGCCTGAAGGATCTGCAGCTGCTTGGGCGTGTTCGAGATGTGGTCCCGGCCGCGGATCACGTGCGTGATGCGGTCGTCCATGTCCTCGACGGGATTCGCGAAGTTGTAGGTGGCGCGGCCGTCCGAGCGGACGATAACGAGATCGTCGAGCTGCTCGTTCGGGACCTCGATCCGACCCAGGACCGCGTCGTCCCAGGCGGTCACGCCCTCGTCGGGCATCCGGAAGCGGATCGCGCCTTCGTCCTCGTACGCCCTGCCCCGCTCGACCAGTTGCCCCGCGAGCTCGCCGCAGCGCTCCATCGCGTCGAGCTGGAAGGTGACGGGGCCGTCCCAGTCAATTCCCAGCCACTGCAGCGAGCGCTGAATCTGCTCGGTCGCCTCCGCGACCTCGCGGCTCGTGTCCGTGTTCTCGATGCGAAGCAGGCATTCGCCGCCGTGCCCGCGGGCGAAAAGCCAGTTGAAGAGGAACGTGCGCACGCCGCCGATGTGGAGGAAGCCGGTCGGGCTCGGTGCCATGCGGACTCGGACGGTCATGCGGTCCGTATCGTAGAGGCGTGCTCTTCGGCGCCCACTGCGGAGGCGGGGTCAAGAAGGCGCTCGACCGCGCCGAGGAGCTTGGCGTCGATTCGATGCAGCTCTTCGTGCAGAGCCCGCGCGCGTGGCGCTTTCCCGACCACGACCCGGCCGATCTGGCGGCGTTCCGCGAGCGGCGGCAGGAGCTCGGGATCGGCGGGGTGCTCGTCCATGCGATCTACCTCGTCAACCTCGCCACCCCGAACGACGACTTCTATTCCAAGAGCGTCACTACTCTGGGCTCGACCGTCGACGCCGCCTGTGCGATCGAGGCCGACGTCGTCTTCCACGTCGGCTCCCACCAGGGTGCCGGCTTCGAGGAAGGCCTGAAGCGCGTCGTGCCGGCGCTTGCGCAGGCGCTCGAGCGCTGCTCGGAGACAACCTGGCTCCTGATGGAGAACTCGGCCGGCGCCGGGGGGACGATCGGCCGCTCGATCGACGAGCTGGCGGCGCTCTACGAGGCCCTCGGCCGGCACCCGCGGCTGGGGATCTGCCTCGACTCGTGCCACCTCTGGGTCTCCGGCTTCGACGTCACCGACCGGGGCGAGCTCGACCGGATGCTGGACGACGTCGACAAACGGATCGGCCTCGAGCGGCTACGCGCACTGCACATCAACGACGCGCAGGCGCCGCTCGGCTCCAACCGCGACAGGCACGCGAACATCCTCGAAGGCCTGATGGGCGAGCAGCTCGGAGCCTTCCTCGGCCACCCGTCGCTGCAGGGACTGCCCGCCGTGATGGAGGTCCCGGGCCCCGACAACCACGGGCCGGACGCCGGCGAGCTGAAGAAGGTGCGAGAGCTAAACGGCCGCTGGGCCTGATGGCGGGCGCTTAGCGCGCGGCGGCCTTCTCGATGAGTTCGGCCACGGCTGCAGGCTGCGAGACGTAAATCGCATGGCTGCCCGCAACCTCGACAACCGTCGAACCCGCCCGCGCAGACATCTGGCGTTGCGCCGGTGGGGGGATCATCCGGTCTTCGGTCGCTACGAGGTACCAGCTTGGCTTGCTCTGCCAAGCAGGCTCGCTGATCGTGCCGCCCAGCGCGTCAACGCCCCACGGGACTTGCGAGTCGGCCATGAACGCGGCCTGTTCGGCGCTGACGTCGCCCGCAAATGAAGCATGGAACTTTTCCCGGTCGAGGAACAGAAACCCGTCCTGCGGCGGCAGAATCGGCGGCACGGGTGCGTCGGGCGGCGGATTTGCGATGAGGGTGTTCACCGACTCGCCCTTGTCCGGCGCGAAGGCCGCGATGTAGACGAGTGCCGCAACGTTGGGATGAGTACCCGCCTCGGTGATCACCGCTCCGCCATAGGAATGACCGACGAGAATGACCGGTTCGCTCTGCGCGTCGATGGCCCGCTTCGTCACGGCAACGTCATCGGCGAGCGAGAGCGTCGGATTCTGCACGATGGCGACGATGTAGCCGTCCTTCTTTAGGTGCTCGTAGACACCCTGCCAGCCTGAGCCGTCCACGAAACCGCCATGAACCAGAACGACAGTTCCCGATGCCATGATGAGCCTCCGTTCTGTAGTAGGAGCAGGATGTTATTTTCGCGGCGAGGCCAAGGTCAACCGAGCCACGGTCATCGACCTGCGGCCGGTGCGGTCGACGAGATCGAGAGGCCGCTCAGCGGAGCTGCGCGAAGACGCGGAAGGTCGGCCGGCCGACCGGCAGTTCGGAGAACTCCGGGTTCACGCAGCCGAGATCGTCGCTGCGGTGCCGGTACGTCTCCTCGACCTCGACCCGGCACATCGGCAGCGGCCGGCGCACCGAGCGGACGGCGCCGAAGCCGCCGCGCCGCGACTCGGCCTGTCGCAGCAGGTCGACGTCGATCTCGACCTCGTACACCTTTTGCATGCAACCGATGTACGTATGCCCGAACTCCTCGTAGGCGTAGACGAAGGGGCAGGCCCGGTCGAGACAGGCGGCCGGGTAGACGATCTTGTCGCAGTGCACTCCGCAGCGCCGGCACTCGACCTCGTCCTGCGGCCGGAGCGGCAGCGATTCGGTCGCGACGCGATGGGTCTCCACAGGTGGATTGTGGGCAAGGAGTTTTGTGCTGCGCAAGTCTTGACAAACGAGCCGTGTTCAGGCATGGGTTCCCGCCGGGTCGCGGATAGGCTTCGACTTCGTGGCGCGAAGGCTTCTCTGGGCATCACTGGGCCTCGCGCCCGTTGTCATGGTCGTTCGCTACGCGTTCCACCCTGGCGACGTTCTCCTGTTCGTGCTCGCCGCGAGCGCGCTGGTCCCGCTCGCGTGGCTGATCGGCGAGGCGACCGAGCATGCTGCGAGCCACACCGGGCCTGGAATCGGTGGCTTCCTCAACGCCACCTTCGGCAACGCGCCGGAGTTGATCATCGCGCTGTTCGCGGTCAACGACGGCCTCTACGAGGTCGTCCGCGGCTCCCTCACCGGCAGCGTCGTGGGCAACCTCCTGCTCGTCCTCGGCTTCTCGCTGCTCGTCGGGCCCACCAAGGACATCGACAGGCGTTCCGGGCTGATCTCGGTCGCGCTGGTCCTGTGCTCGGTGGCGCTCTTCCTGGTCGTGGCGGTGCCGAGCTGGCACGGCGACACGAACCGCCATTTCCTGCACGTGCTTTCGCTGCCGGTCTCGATCGCGCTCCTCGTCATCTACGTCGTCGTCACGTGGCAGCAGCTCCGGCGGCATCGCCAGCTCTTCGCGCTCGTCGAGAGCGAGAGCGGCGCCTGGCCGTTGCGGGTGACCCTTGCGGTGCTTTCGGTCGCGACTGCTGGGACGGCGATCATCGCGGAGATCCTCGTCGGCTCGATCGAGACCTTCGCGGAGAAGGCCCACCTGAGCGACTTCTTCGTCGCGACGGTGATCGTCGCGATCGTCGGCAACGCGGCCGAGCACGGGGGAGCTGTCGTCGTCGCGCGGCGAGGCCACGTGAAGCTCGCCACCGAGATCGCGCTCTCCTCGAGCGCGCAGGTCGCGGTCTTCCTGATCCCTGCCGTCGCGGTTCTCTCGTGGACGATCAAGCCCATCGCCCTCGCGTTCCGGCAGGTCGAAATCGCGGTCATGGGAGGTGCGGCGCTCCTGGCTGCGCTCCTGCTCGCCCGGGGAAGGTCGAGCAGTTGGTTCGGCGCGGTGCTCATCGCCGCCTACGTCCTCGCGGCGGTGGTGTTCTACAAGGCCGGCGACCGCTAGCAGGCTGCCGCCCTCAGCGGGTCAGGCGGCTGCAAGGACGCCCAGCGCTCGGGGGATCAGCTCGATCGCCCGATCGACGTCCTCGTCGGAGACGCCGAGATGCGTGGCGACGCGCACGACGCCCGGCCGCAGGAGGCCGACGCGAACGCCCTGCTCGGCGGTCCGCTTCTGGGCCTCGCGAACCTCCAGGCCGGCGGAGGCGACGTCGATCCCGACGAAGTTGGTCTCGGTCGCCTCGACGTCGACCGGCAGGCCAGCCGCGGCCAGCCCTTCGGCGAGCCGCTTTGCGCGGGCGTGGTCATCCGCGAGCCGTTCGACGTTGTGGTCGAGCGCATAGAGCATCGCGGCCGCGACGACGCCGGCCTGCCTCAGTGCGCCGCCGAACAGGAACTTCTGCCGCCAGGCCTGCTCGATGGTGTCGGTCGGGCCGGCCAGGATGGCGCCCATCGGACAGCCGAGACCCTTCGAGAAGCAGATCTGGACGGTGTCGGCGAGCCGTGCGTACTCGGCGGCGGGGATCCCGCTCGCGACCGACGCGTTCAGCAGCCGCGCTCCGTCCAGGTGGACGGCCAGACCCAGCTCGCGCGCCGTGGCGATCACCTCCGCCAAGTCTTGAAGCGGCCACACCCGACCGCCCGCGCTGCGGTGTGTCTGTTCCAGCACGACGATGCCGGCCGGCTGCAGCGAGTCCGCGGTCTCCACCGCCGTCCGCACCTGCTCCGGGGTGATCCGCCCCGTGATCCCCGGCAACCCGAGCGTCATCAGGCCCGCGTTCGCCGCCGGCCCGCCGGCCTCGAAGATCAGGATGTGCGTCCGCTCCTGAGCAATCAGCACCGTCCCGGGGCGGGTGAGCACCCGCAGCGCGATCTGGTTCGCCATCGTCGCGGTCGGGAGAAACAGCGCCGCCTCGTGGCCGAGCAGCTCCGCCGCCCGCCGCTGCAGCTCGTTGACGGTCGGATCCTCCTTCGCCTGCTCGTCGCCGACCTCGGCCGCAGCCATGGCCGCGAGCATCTCCGGGCTCGGGTACGTGGCCGTGTCGGAGCGAAGGTCGATCACGAAGCGGAGCCTAGCGAGCTACCGTGGAACTGTGGATCTCACCCGCCTCACCGATGCCCTCTCTCAGCGGCAGGAACCGGCCTACCGGGCAGCACAGATCTGGCGCTGGGCCGCAGGTGGAGCGACCGGCTACGAGGAGATGACCAACGTGCCGGCGGGCCTGCGCTCCGCGCTCGCCGCAGACGTGCCGTTCTCGACGCTCGAAGTCGAGCGCGAGTCCGAGGCGCGCGACGGGACGGTGAAGACGCTCTTCAGGACCGCCGACGGGAAGCCGGTCGAGGCGGTGCTGATGCGCTACCGCGACGGCCGCCGGTCGATCTGCGTCTCGTCGCAGTCGGGCTGTCCGCTGACGTGCACCTTCTGCGCCACCGGCCAGATGCGCTTCGCCCGGAACCTGACCGCTTCCGAGATCCTCGACCAGGCGCTGCACTTCCGCCGGCGCGAGCCCGTGAACCACTGCGTGTTCATGGGGATGGGCGAACCGATGCTGAACCTCGATCATGTGCTCGAAGCCGCGCGACGGCTCCCGGAGCTCGGAATCACGCACCGCCGGACGACGATCTCGACCGTTGGTTGGCTCCCCGGGTTGACGCGGTTTGTCGACGAGGTCGAAGAGCCCATCAGGCTCGCGCTCTCCCTGCACTCGGCCGACCCCGCCCTGCGCTCGGAGCTGATGCCCGTCAACGACCGCTACCCGCTGGAGGACGTGGTCGCGGAGTGCCGCCGCTACGTCGAGCTGCGCAGGCGCAGGATCTTCGTCGAGTACGTAATGCTCGCGGGCGTCAACGACCGTGTCGAACACGCGGCGCAGCTGGCGCAACTGCTCGACCGGCACGCCTTCAAGGTCAACCTGATCCCCTACAACCCGACGGGCGCCTTCGAGGGCTCGTCGCGCGACACGATCGCCGCGTTCAAGTCCGCGCTGCATCGCGCAGGCCTCCCCGCAACCGTCCGCCTGACGCGTGGCCGCGACATCGACGCCGCCTGCGGCCAGCTGGCAGCGAAGGCGGCCTAGACCTAGCCGTAGAGCGGAGTCGAGGCGACCCAGGCCCGGTCCGAGACGAGCCGCCCGGCGTCTTCGAGCTTGCCGCGGGCCAGTAGCGCTGCGACGCGGTAGCAGAGGTCCGCGCCGACGATCGGAAAGAGGCGCAGCTCGTCCTCGCCGGCGGCATCGGTCTCGGACAGCTCGATCCGTTCCTCCGGATCGCGATGCCAGCTCCACGGCATGGGCACAGGATCGGCTCCGCACCCCGGTGGGTCAATGGGCCGTTCGGCTCATCTACCTGTCGGTGTGGCCCAGATCAGGCTGCGGCTTCGAAGTCAGCAGGGAAGCGCCGGAGCACCCAGGCCGCGTCGAGTGGCCGGCGACGAAAGGGCATGCCCCCGACCAGGACGAAGTCGCCGGTCCGCGGGTCCATCGCCAGGCGAGCCTCGACCGGGTAGTAGACGTTGTGCTGCTCGATCAGCATGTTCACGGCCGTGAAGTCCCATCGACCGGCGATCGCGCACCAGCGGTCGGCGAGCGTGCGCGGATCGCCCGCATGCCTGCGCGCGAGCTCCGTCCAGGCCGCGTGCAGCGCTTCCTCGTGCGCCTCAGTCTCTTCCTCGATCTCGCGCAGCCGGCGCGAGTAGGCGGGCGGGCCCGCCAGCGAGACCGCGTAGTGGTCGGCCGCGAGCGAGAAGTTCCGCAGGCGTCTCGGGAGCGGCCGGCCCGAGAGCGGGCTCCCTTCGAGATCCTCGGCGAGCCGGTCTGCGAGCTTCCGTTCGAGAACCGTCTGCCCGCGGGGCACATGCTCCCCGAGGATGCGCTCGCGCTCGCGCCGGTCCACTCAGACCCCCTTCGGAGCCTCCACGACAGCCGCTGCGGCAGACTCATCCGCCAGGTTCGGATGCTCCTCGAACCCGTAGCGGAGGATCATGCGCCTGGCCGCCTTGACCTCGTCGAGCCGCGTGACGGACCGGTTGTGCGGCGCCTCGTGTAGGACCTCCGGCTGCGCCGCGGCCTCCGCGGCGATCGTGAGCATCGCCTCGCAGAAGTCGTCGAGCCGTTCCTTCGGCTCCGTCTCGGTCGGCTCGATCATCAGCGCTTCGGGCACGATCAGCGGGAAGTAGACCGTCGGCGGGTGGATGTCGAAGTCCATCAGCCGCTTGGCGACGTCGAGCGCCGAGACGCCGTGGTCCTTCTTCAGGCGCCGCGCCGAGAGGACGAACTCGTGCATGCAGAGCCGATCGAACGGGAGGTCGTACGTGTCCTTCAGCCTCGCCAGAAGGTAGTTCGCGTTCAGTACGGCGACCTCCGACATCTCGCGGAGCTGTGGGCCGTACCGGCGGATGAACGCATAGGAGCGGACGAAGACGCCGAACGGGCCGGTGAACGCCCGCACCTTGCCGATCGACTTGGGTCGGTCGTAGTCGAGCCTGAACACGTCGCCGTCGCGCACTACCGCCGGAACCGGCAGGAACGGCTCGAGCCGCGCGCCGACCGCGATCGGCCCTCCGCCGGGCCCGCCGCCGCCGTGCGGCTGGGAGAACGTCTTGTGCAGGTTGATGTGCACGATGTCGAAGCCCATGTCACCGGGCCGGGAGATCCCGCAGACGGCGTTGAGGTTGGCGCCGTCGTAGTACATGAGCGCTCCGGCACCGTGGAAGATCGCCGCGATCTCCTCGATGTTCTCGTCGAACAGCCCGAGCGTGGACGGGTTCGTCAGCATCAGGCCGGCCGTCTGCGGGCCGACCTTGCCGCGCAGGTCCTCGACGTCGACGTTCCCGCGAGGGTCGGTCTTGACCCCGACGAGCTCGTAGCCGGCCATCGTCACCGAGGCCGGGTTCGTGCCGTGCGCGGTGTCGGGGACGACGATCTCACGGCGCGCGTCGTTCTCGCCGCGGTCGGCGAAATACGCGTGCATCAGCATCAGGCCCGTCAGCTCGCCCTGCGAGCCTGCGGCCGGCTGGAGGGAGACCGCGTCGAGCCCGCACACCTCGCGCAGGATCTCCTGCAGCCGCCACATCAGCTCGAGCGCACCCTGCGCGCCGTCCTCCTCCTGGAGTGGGTGCAGATCTCGGAAACCCGGGAGCAACGCGAGGCGCTCGTTGATCCGCGGGTTGTATTTCATCGTGCAGGAGCCGAGCGGGTAAAAGCCCGTATCGATCCCGAAGTTACGGGTGGAGAGCTCGGTGAAGTGCCGGACGATCTCGGGCTCGGCGACCTCCGGCAGCCGCGGCGGTGTCGCGCGGGCGAGGTCGGCCGGGACCCGGCCGGCCGGGAGGTCGTAGCTCGGGATGGTCGATGCACGGCGGCCGGCCTGGGAGCGCTCGTAGATCAGCTTCGTCATCCCGACACCCCCGCAAGGGTCGTGACAAGGCGCTCGATGTCCGCGGGAGTGCGCTTCTCGGTGACGGCAACGAGCAGCGTGTCGTCCATCCCCTCGTAGTCGCGCCCGAGCGCATAGCCGGGGTGCACGCCCATGGCGCGTGCAGCGGAAACGACCTCGCGGGCGCTCCGTCCGACCCTGACCGCAAACTCCTTGAATGTTGCCTGTTCCGGAAACAGTAGCTCCAGGCCCACGGCCGTCAGCCGCTCCTTTGCGTGTTCCGCGATTGCCATGCAGGTCTCCCCCACCTCCCTGAGCCCCTGGGGGCCGAGCCACGAGAGGTAGACGAGCCCGCCCAGCGCGAGCAGCGTTTGGTTCGTCGTGATGTTCGAGGTCGCCTTTTCCCGCCGGATGTGCTGCTCGCGCGTCGCCAGCGTCAGCACGAAGCCGCGCTTCCCGTTGGAATCGGTCGTCTCACCGACAATGCGCCCCGGCATGCGCCGGACGTACTCGGCGCGGCACGCGAGGAATCCGTAGTGCGGACCGCCGAAGGACGGAGCATTCCCGGCGCCCTGGCCCTCGCCGATGGTGAGGGCGCACCCGTAGTTCCCGGGAGCCTCGAGCAGACCGAGCGAGATCGGATCGACGTGGGCGACCGGCAGCGCACCCGCGTCGTTCGACGCTGCTGCAAGATCGGGCGCCGGCTCGAGGCAGCCGAAGAAGTTCGGCTGCTGGAAGATCACGGCCGCCGCGTCCTGCGCCGCCGCGGCGAGTGCGTCCGGATCGGTCACGCCGCCCGAGTGCGGGACCTCGACGACCTGCAGCCCGAAACCCGGCGCATAGGTCTTCACGACCTGCCGCACCTGCGGATTGGTCGCCTCCGTGACGACGATCTTGGAGCGACCGGTCACGTGCTTGGCGAGGTAGCACGCGTCGGCGGCGACGGTAGTGCCGTCATAGCCCGACGCGTTCGAGACGTCCATGCCGGTCAGCTCGCAGATCGCGGTCTGGTATTCGAAGATCGCCTGGAGCACGCCCTGGCTCATCTCCGGCTGGTACGGCGTATAGGCGGTGAGGAACTCGCCACGCTGGAGAATCGTGTTGACGATCGCGGGGACGTAGTGGTCGTAGATGCCGGCGCCGAGAAACGAGAGCTCGATCCCCGCGTGGACGTTGCGCGCCGCCATCCTCTCGAGGTGGGCGGTCAGCTCCAGCTCGGAGAGCGGGGGCTCGAGGTCGAGCCGGCCCTGGAAGCGCACCCCCTCGGGTATATCCCTGAAGAGGTCCTCGACCGAGGAGACCCCGATCGCGGCGAGCATCTCCTCGCGGTCGGCGTCGGTCAGCGAAAGGAAAGTCACAGGGTCGCCAGGTGAGCCTGGTACGCGGCGGCGTCCATCAAGGCCTCGGCCTCGGAGGGGTCGGCCACCCGGATGCGCACGAGCCAGCCCTCACCGTAGGGATCCTCGTTCACGGTCTCGGGCTCGTCGACGACCTTCTGGTTGACCTCGAGCACCTCACCGGAGAGAGGCGCGATCAGGTCGGAAACCGCCTTGACCGACTCGACCTCGCCGTACGCGCCGTCCTTGGAGAGGGTGGCGCCGACGTCGGGAGGCTCGTAGTGGACGAGCTCGCCGAGTGCGTCCTGCCCGTACCAGGTGATCCCGAGCGTGGCCGTGTCGTCCTCGATCCGTGCCCAGTCGTGCTCGGGGTGGTACCTGAGTTCCTCGGGGTAGGTCTCGCCCGCCACGTCAGCTCTCCTCTCGTCGATAGATCGGCTTCTCGACGACCCGCGCGCGGCGGTGCCGGCCCCGCACGTCGATCGTCAGCACCTGGCCCGCCTCCGCGAGCGCCGCAGGCACGTAGCCCATGCCGATGCCCTGATCGAGCATCGGCGAGTGCGTACCCGAGGTCACCTCGCCGCCCTCGAGAATCGGCATCCCCGGCCGGGGCACGGCGCGCTCCTCCATCACGAAGGCGGCGAGCCGGCGCTCAGGCCCGGCCTCCTTGATCCGCCGCAGCTCCTCCGCGCCGGTGAAGTCCTTGTCGAGCGCGCAGACCCACCCGAGGCCGGCCGAGATCGCGTCGGTGTCGGGGCCGATGTCGTTGCCGTGCAGCGGGTAGCAGACCTCCAATCGGAGGCTGTCGCGGGCGCCGAGGCCGCACGGCTTCGCGCCCCTGTCGAGCGCCGCGTCCCAGAGAGCGGCCGCCTCGTCGGCCATCACGAGCAGCTCGACGCCCTCCTCGCCGGTGTAGCCGGTGCGGTTGACCATGCACGTGATTCCGGCGACCTCGCCCTCGATGAAGGTGAAGGCCGGCGCGGGCGGCAGCTCGAGCCGCTCGAGCGTCCGCGGGCCCTGGACGGCGATCAGGCCGTACTCGTCCGAGATGTCACGGACGTCCGAGCCCGGCACCTCGCGCTCCTTCAGCCAGTTGAAGTCGATCTCCCGGTTCGAGGCGTTGACGATCAGCAGGAAGCGGAACGGGTCGAGCTCGTAGACGATCAGATCGTCGACGATCCCGCCGCGCTCGTTCGTCAGCAGCGTGTACTGGGCGCCACCGGGCTCGACGCTGTCGAGGTCGTTGGAAAGCAGAGCCTGGAGCAGCTCGCGCGCCCTCGGCCCTCCGACCTCCAGCTCGCCCATGTGCGAGACGTCGAACGCGCCGCAGTCCTCGCGCACCGCGCGATGCTCCTGGATGACGCCCTCGTACTGGACGGGCATCTCCCAACCGGCGAACGGCACCATCCGCGCCCCCAGGGCGACGTGGCGCTCGTGCAGCGGCGTACGGCGGAGGGTCTGCACCCGGCGCGGATGCTACTCCGACCGCGCCGGGCTACGCCCTTGTGACGTGCCTAGCCGTCCCGCAGAAACGAGGGCACGTCGAGCATCTCGGCGGGAACGTCGAAGCCCCCGCCCGGCTCGCGCGCGATCGGCGGCTCCGGAACCGAGAGGCGCTGGCGCTCGGGCCGCCGCGCTCGCCGCC
>DATCPA010000152.1:0-2440 GCA_036564335.1 Gaiellaceae bacterium | reverse complement strand
GCCCAGGGGAGCTTGAACGTCTACGCCTTCACTTCCCAGGCCTCCCGCTACGCGAGGGGCGCTTCTTCGTCGACGTCGTCATCGGCACTGAAGACGGGGACGCCGAGCTCGCCTACGCGGAGCGCGCCCTGGAGCTGAGTGTCTTCAGCAGCGACTCGTCCGGCGGCGGCGCGATTCGCCTGGGCGGCACGTGGGAGTTGCCTACCGGCGAGCACACGGACGAAGGCTAGGCTGGCGCGCGTGCCGTCGTCCGATCCGCTTCTCGTGCGCGCCTGCCGGCGTGAGCCGGTCGAGCGAACGCCGGTCTGGTTCATGCGCCAGGCGGGCCGCTCGCTGCCGGAATATCGCGAGATCCGCAAGCAGCACGGGCTCTTCGAGGTCTGCCGCCGGCCTGAGCTCTGCGCCGAGGTGACGCTGCAGCCCGTGCGCGCCCACGGCGTCGACGCGGCGGTGATGTTCGCCGACATCATGCTGCCGGTGCTCGGCATGGGGGTGGACGTCGAGCTGGTCGAGAACGTCGGGCCGGTGGTCGCCGAGCCGGTGCGCTCGGCCGCGGACGTGGAGCGCCTGACCGTGCCGGAGCCGGGGGAGTCGGTGCCGTTCATCCTCGAGGCCGTGCGGCTCGTGCGCTTGGCCCTGCCGCCCGAGCAGGCGGTGATCGGTTTCGCGGGTGGCCCCTTCACGGTGGCGGGCTACCTGATCGAGGGCAAGCCGACGCGCGAGTTCAAGCTGACCAAGGCGTGCATGTACGGGCAGCCGGAGGTCTGGCACGCGCTGATGGAGAAGCTCGCGGCGACGTTCGCGCTCTACGTGAACGGGTGCGCCCGCGGCGGGGCCGACGTGATCCAGCTCTTCGACTCGTGGGTCGGTGCGCTCTCGGTGGACGACTACCGCGAGTTCGTCGCGCCCTACTCGGCACAGGTGCTTGCCTCGGTGGACGTGCCGACGATCCACTTCGGGACGGGCACGACGCACCTGCTGGAGGAGATGGCCGATGCCGGCGGCGACGTGATCGGCGTCGACTGGCGGCTCCCGATCGGTCGTGCCTGGGAGCTCATCGGCTCCGACCGCGGGGTGCAGGGGAACCTCGATCCGGCGCTGCTGCTCGGCCCCTGGGAGCGGGCCGAGGCGGCCGCGCTGCGGATCCTCGAGTCGGTCGGCGGGCGGCCTGGCCACATCTTCAACCTCGGCCACGGCGTCCTGCCGGAGACGGATCCCAGCGATCTGCGGCGCCTGGTGGAGCTCGTGCACGAGAACACGTTGGTAGCAGCTTGAACGACGCGGTCGTGCTGATGGCCTACGGAAGCCCGGCCGAGCCGGAGGACGTGCGGCCGTACCTCGAGGACGTGCGCGGCGGCCGTCCTGTCTCGGACGAGGCGGTAGAGGAGCTCGCAGAGCGCTACCGGCGGATCGGCGGGCGCTCGCCGCTCGACGACGTGACCGAGGCGCAGCGGGCCGCACTGGAGCGGGAGCTCGGCACACCGGTCTTCGTCGGGATGAAGCACTGGCGCCCGCGCATCGCCGAGGCTGTCGAGGCGGCCCTCGCGGCCGGAGCGACGCGGATCGTCGGGCTCGTGCTTGCGCCGCACTACTCGCGCCTGTCGATCGGCGGGTACCGCGAGCGGCTGGAGGAGGCGCTCGGCGGCCGCGCTGAGCTCGTCCTCGTCGAGAGTTGGCACGATGAGCCGGCCCTCGTGGAGGTGCTTGCCGAGCGGGTGCGCGGGACGGACGCCTGGGTCGTCTTCACTGCGCACTCGCTGCCGGAGCGGATCCTCGCCGACGGCGACCCTTATCGCGAGCAGCTGCTGGAGACCGCGCGCTTGGTCGCGGAGCGAGCGGGCCTCGAGCGCTGGTCCTTCGCGTTCCAGAGCGCGAGCTCGACCGGCGAGCCCTGGCTCGGGCCCGACGTGCTCGAGGAGCTCGAGCGCCTGCAGGCCGACGGCGTGGGCAAGGTGCTGGTCGCCCCGGTCGGGTTCGTCTCCGACCACCTCGAGATCCTCTGGGACCTCGACGTCGAGGCGCGTGAGAAGGCGGGTGAGCTCGGGCTCGAGCTCGCGCGGATCGAGTCGCTGAACGACGATCCCGCGTTCGTGCGCGCGTTGGCAAACGTCGTCGAGCGGGCGCGGAAGGAGCAACCGGTCGTGCCTGGAAGGAGCGGACGGTGAGCTCCCGTAGCTGCCCGGACTGGCCCGACCTGATGGAGCTCGCTCCGGAGCTCCAGTTCATGCACTACACGGTGGCCGAGGCGAAGCTGCCCTCCGAGGCGCTGGCCGAGCTCGTGGACGTGCCGCTCGAGACGGTGGCGATCTGCGCGGATCTCGACCACAACGTCTTCTACGCGCACCACACCGATCCGCAGGTTGCGGAGGCGCTCCGCGGCACCCACTGGTTCGAGCTCCGCGAGTGGCACACGCGCGGCCCCGGGACCGCCGCCGACCAG
>DATCPA010000105.1:0-2340 GCA_036564335.1 Gaiellaceae bacterium | reverse complement strand
AGGTGCTGGGCCTCTGGGAAGAGGTCGGGATTCGTCTGCCCGCGCGTGAAGATCGAGACCTCGTGGCCGCGGGCGAGGGCGGAGTCGACGATCGCCCGGCCGAGGAACTTCGTCCCGCCGAGAACGAGGAGCTTCACAGCGTTTCGAGCTCGGCGAGCAGGCGGTCGACCTCTTCGGCGGTGTTGTAGTGGACGATCCCCGCGCGGACGGCGCCTTCCGGGAGGCCGAGCCGCTGCATGACCTCCATGGCGTAGTAGTTGCCCTGCCAGACCGCAAAGCCGCGGTCACCGAGTATCGTCGCCGTCTCGCGGGCGCCGTGGCCATCCACGTTGAACGCGAACGTCGCCACGCGGCCGTCCATCGTCCGCAGGCCATAGAGCGTGCAGCTTTCGGGCAGCCCGCCGAGGAAGCGCTCGCCAAGCTCCCGCTCATGGGCCTGGATCGCCTCCCAGCCGATCGAGTCGATGTAACGCACCGCGGCGACGAAGCCCGCGAGGAGCTCGTGCGGCAGCGTTCCCGTCTCGAAGCGATGCCCGAGCGGCTCGTTGGCGGCCGGACGCACCTTGTAGGGGCGCCAGCTCTCGAGCAGCTCGCGCCGGCCGTAGGCGAGGCCGAGGTGCGGACCGAAGAACTTGTAGGGCGAGCAGATCAGGACGTCCACGCCGAGCTCGGCGACGTCGATCGGGCCGTGCGGGGCGTAATGGACGGCGTCGGCCCAGGAAAGTGCGCCTGCCTCGCGTACGAGCTCGGCGATCCGCTTCGCGTCGGTCTTCGTCCCCACCGCGTTCGACGCGAGCGGGAAGGCCACGACGCGCGTTCGGTCGCTGAGCTGCCGTTCCAGATCGTCGAGATCGAGCGTCGTGTCGTCGTTGATGTCGACGAACCGGACGACGAGATCGCGGTCGTGGGCGAGCTCGAGCCACGGCGAGACGTTCGCGTCGTGGTCGAGCTTCGTGACGAGGATCTCGTCTCCGGCGCGCCACTCACGTCCCGCCGTGCGGGAGAGGGCGAAGTTGAGCGTCGACATGTTCGCGCCGAAGGCGACCTCGTCCGGCGAGCTGCCGACGAACCGGGCGGCGGTCGTGCGAGCCTCCTCGACGAGCGCCTCGGTGCGGCGGCTCGAGGCGTACGGGCCGCTGACGTTCGCGTTCGACTCCCGGAGGTACGTCGAGATCGCATCGATCACCTCGTCGGGAACCTGGGTCCCGCCCGGCCCGTCGAAGAGCGCGGTCTGCGTGCCCAGTGCGGAGAACCGCGCGCGGACCGCGGCGACGTCGAGGGCAACCGTGCTCACACCTTGAAAGTATCCGACGCGTGCTCGCCTCGGTATCCCTTCCGGTCGTCGTCGCGGTGTTCGCCGGCGCGGCAGCGGCAGTCTGGTTCGCGGGGATCAAGCTCTCGGACACGGCCGACGTCCTCTCGATGCGCCTTGGCCTCGGGGAAGCGCTCGGTGGGTTGATCCTGCTCGCAATCAGCACGAACCTGCCGGAGATCGCGATCACTGCCAGTGCCGCGCTCGCCCATCACCTAGGGATAGCGATTGGAAACATCCTCGGCGGCATCGCGATCCAGACCGTCGTCCTCGTCCTCATCGATGCCTTCGGGCTCGGGCGTCGGAGCTCACTCAGCTACCAGGCCGCGTCGCTGCTGCTCGTGCTCGAGGGCGGGCTCGTGATTGCGGTGCTCGTCGTTGCCGTGATGGGGACGCAGCTCCCCGGCTCGCTGACCCGGGCGCGCGTCGAGCCTGCGTCGGTGCTGATCGTCCTGCTCTGGCTGCTCGGTTTGTGGCTGCTAAGCCGCGCGCGATCCGGGCTGCCATGGCACGAGGCGGGCGTGGCACCCGGTGGCCAGGAGCACCCGCGAGGCCACGCGAAACAGATGAAGGCGAAGCGCGCCGACGAGCACGCGGTCAGCTCGGTCCGTGCCGGCCTCGTCTTCGCGGCTGCGGCCCTCGTGACGCTCGCCGGCGGCGTTGTCCTCGAGCGGAGCGGAGAGCGCATCGCCGCACACGTCCACATGACCGGTGTCCTCTTCGGGGCGACAGTGCTCGCGGCCGCGACCGCGCTGCCAGAGCTCTCGACCGGGCTCGCCTCGGCAAAACTCGGCGACTTCCAGCTTGCCGTCAGCGACATCTTCGGCGGCAACGCGTTCCTACCCGTTCTGTTCCTGATGGCGAGCTTGCTGTCCGGAAGCGCTGTTCTGCCGCAGGCGCAGCGCACGGACATCTATCTCACCGCGCTCGGCGTGCTGCTCACGGTTGTCTACATCGTCGGGCTGATCTTCCGCCCGAGGCGCCAGGTCCTGCGGATGGGACTGGACTCGTTGGCGGTGCTCATCCTG
>DATCPA010000103.1:0-18164 GCA_036564335.1 Gaiellaceae bacterium | reverse complement strand
GAAACATGGTTTCCCCCACGGGAGCGAGCCGAAGGCGAGCGACGTTCACGGGTGCTGCTCCTGCTCCAGCCACTCCGGCAAGTACGCGATCGAGCTGACGACCGCATCCGGGACGACCGTGGAGCGCTCGAGCTGGTCCGGGCGGAACTTGCCGGTGCGAACGAGCACGGTCTTCAGGCCGTAGCGCTGGGCACCGGCGATGTCGGACTCGAGGTCGTCTCCCACCATCCACGTCAGCCCGGGCTCCGCGTCGAGCGCGGCCAGCGCGGCCTCGAAGTAGGCAGGGCTGGGCTTCCCGAGGACCGTCGCCTCCACGCCGGCCGCGTACTCGAGGCCCGCGACGAACGCGCCCGAGTCGAGCAGCGGCCCCCGGGAGGTCTGCCACCACTTGTTCTTGTGCAGGCAGTAGAGGTCGGCGCCCAGCTCGAGCTCGGCAAACGCCCGCGCGAGGTTCATGTAGCTGAAGACACGCCCTGTCTCCTCGGTCTCATCGGCCCCTCCGAGCAGGACGGCCTCCGCGCCCTCCCCGACGAGCTGGATGCCCTCGAGGTCCTCGACCAGGGCCGCGATCACGAGAGCCAGCACGCGCTTCCCCGCGAGCGCGCTCGCGGCCGCGACGGCTGTCGTCTGCAGCTCGGCGTCGTCGAGCTCGAGCCCGGACCCGCGCAGCTCCTCGGCGAGCGTCGCGCGCGGCCGCGTCGTGTTGTTCGTCACGAACCGCAGCCGGTGCCCCTGCCGGCGCAGCTCGGTCACCGCTTCCATCGCCCCCGGGATCGGCTCCCCCGACACGTGGAGGACCCCGTCGATGTCGACCAGAATGGCAGCCATGGCCGCCGAGTCTATTCTGCCCACGTGGCTTCGCCACGTGAGCCAGGGCACCGGCCCCGCGAAGACAACACCGCCGCGGCCGGCTTTCGGGTGACCCGCTCGGTGACTCTGCCCGTGGACGAGATCGAGCTGCGCTTCTCGCGCTCCAGCGGCCCCGGCGGGCAGCATGCACAGCGCTCGGAGACCCGCGTGGAGGCGATCCTCGACGTCGAGGCCTCCTCGGCGCTCACGCCCGTCCAGAAACGGCGGGTTGTCGCCCGTGCGGGGCCCGTTCTGCGTGCCGTTGCCCAGGACGAGCGGAGTCAGTCTCGGAACCGCGAGCTCGCGCTCGAACGGCTCGTCGAGCGGCTGCGTGAGGCGCTGCGGGTGGAGCGGCCGCGCAGGCCCACGACTCCCTCGGCGGCAGCGCGGCAGCGGCGCCTGGACGACAAGCGCCGGCGGGGCGAAACGAAGCGTCTGCGCCGGCCGCCCACGTAAAGGGTGTGTAAGAACCGCGGGGTAGTGGGAAGGGAGTCGCTAGTCTCTTTCGAGCCTGACCCGACGCCCAAGGAGTCCCATCTGATGCGTTTTCGCCTGATTCCCGTCACGGTCGCGTGCGCCCTCGCGGCACTGATCTTCCCGCTCATGGCCTCCGCAGGGGCCAGGATGCTGATCGGCTTCCAGGACGATCCCAGCCTCCGCTGGCGCGACGACCGACTTGCCGCCTTCAATCTCGCGCAGAAGGCGAACGCGGGAATCGTCCGCACGACCGTCTACTGGTCGCGCATCGCCGAAGAACGGCCTGCCAACGCGACAAATCCCTTTGATCCTGCCTACCGGTTCGACGACCTCGACGAGTTCGTGCGCAACGCCGGCCTCCACGGGATGGAAGTGATGCTGACGATCTGGGGAACGCCGTCCTGGGCGAACGGCGGGAAGGGTCAGAACTACGCCCCCACCGATGCGACCGACCTGCAGAACTTCGCCCGCGCGCTCGCGTTGCGCTACTCCGGCCGTTACAACGGGTACCCCTTCGTGCGCTACTTCACGGTCTGGAACGAGTCCAATCTCGGGCAGTTCCTCTCGCCGCAGTACGACTCCAAGGGCAAGCCGGTCGCGCCGAAGATCTACGCGAAGATCTACCGCGCGGCGTACGCGGGGATCAAGTCCGGCAGCGCTCGCGCTCTCATCGGCATCGGCGAGACATCAGCCCGCGGCCGCGATCGGCTCCTCGGCAGGCAAGGCACCCAGGAAACCGAATCGCCAGGCAACTTCGCGAAGCTGCTCGCCGCGGAGAAGCCACTGCTCAAGTTCGACGCCTGGTCACACCACCCGTACCCGACCTCACCGAGCCAGCCGCCGCTCCAAAACGTTCGCTGGCCGAACGTGACGCTGGCACAGCTGCCGAGGTTCGAGAGCACGCTGCAAGACCTGTTCGGCCGAAAGCGGGTCCCGATCTGGATCACCGAGTACGGGTACGAGACAAAGCCGGGCGAGCCGCGTGGTGTCAGCCTTAGCCAGCAGGCCGCCTACGCGCGCCAGGCCCTGAACATCGCCGCCGGTGATCCGAACGTAAGCATCTTCATCTGGTTCATCCTGCGAGACGATCCGACGAGCACCTGGCAAAGCGGCCTGATCGACCGCGACGGGACGAAGAAGCCGTCGTTCAACGTGTTCGCGAACCTCGCCTACCGCTACGACGGGCGCAGTCCGCAGATCAAGGTCAAGGGGGGCGTCACGAACCCGCTGATCAAGTTCGCTGCACTCGAGCTCTGGTCACGTTCCGGAACCGGCGCGAAGGTCGGGTTGACGGTTGCGGTCTACGAAAAGGGGAAGGTGATCAAGACCGCGCAGCCGGTCTCCACGATCGGTGCCGACGGCTGGGTCTCGTTCCGCGCCCCGCTGAAGACGGTCAAGGACCACAGCTACATCGTCACCATCAAGGCGGGCGACGTCCACGGCAACCAGGTCAACCGCTCCGTCCTGATCCGGTCGTAGGCCGCCGGAGCCAGGTCGTGCCCTCGAGCAGGGACAGGCTAAGCCTGTCCCTGCGTCGCCCGACTACTCGACGGTGACGGTTTTCGCAAGGTTCCGCGGCTGGTCGACGTTGAGGCCGCGGAGCCGCGCGATCCGGTAGGCGAGCAGCTGCAGCGGGATCACGGCGAGGGCGGCCTGCAGGAAGGGGTGCGTCCGCGGAACGAAGATCACGTCGTCCGCGTGATGCTGGATGTCCTCGTTCCCGTCGGTCGCGATCGCAATCACCTTCGCGCCGCGCGCGCGCGTTTCCTGGATGTTCGAGACGACTTTCTCGTAGACGTGTGAGTCGGTTGCCACGCAGACCACCGGTGTCTGCTCGTCGAGCAGGGCGATCGGCCCGTGCTTCATCTCGCCCGCCGAGTACGCCTCGGTCGGAATGTAGGAGATCTCCTTTAGCTTGAGGGCGCCCTCGAGGCAGACGGGCAGCCCGATGTGCCGGCCGAGGTAGAGGAAGAACGGCTTGTCGAAGTGGCGCTGCGCCACCTCCTCGATCGGATGGTTGCCGTCGAGGAACTCGGCCATCTTGTCCGGGAGCGAATAGACCTCCGCCAGCAGCTGGTCGATCTCTTCGTCGGGCAAGGTCTTGCGAACCTGGGCCAGCTTCAGCCCGATCAGGTAGAAGAGCGCGACCTGCGCCGTGAATGTCTTGGACGCGGCCACCCCCATCTCGAGGCCGGCGCGCGTGTAGAGCACCGACTCGACGTCGCGCGTGATCTGCGTGCCCATCATGTTCGTGATCGCGAGTGTGCGCGCTCCGGACTGGCCGGCGAGCCGCATGGCGGCGAGTGTGTCGGCGGTCTCGCCCGACTGGGAGATGCCGATCACGAGCGTGTCCCTGGAGAGCACGGGATTGCGGTAGCGCCACTCGCTCGCGATGTCGGGCTCGACCGGGAGCCGGGCCCACTCCTCGATCACGTAGCGGCCGACGACGCCGGCGTGGTAGGCGGTGCCGCAGGCAAGGACGACGATACGGCGGAGGTTTTGCATCTCCAGGTCGGTGAGGCCGAAGTCCTCGAGCTCGAGACGGCCGTGGCGGATACGATCGCCGATCGTCTCGCGGACGGACTCGGGCTGCTCGTAGATCTCTTTGAGCATGAACGTCTCGTAGCCCTGCTTCTCGGCGCCCTCGTCATCCCAGTCGACTTCGAGCTCGTCGCGCTCGATCTCTCCGTCGGAGACGGTCGTGAAGCGAGCGCCCTCCGGCGTGACGACGACGATCTCGTCGTCCTCGATCAGCTGCACCCGCTTCGTCTCGCGCAGGAACGCCGCGATCGAGGAGGCCAGGAACATCTCCCCCTCGCCGACCCCGACCACGAGCGGGCACTGGCGACGCGCGCCGACCAGTTCGCCCGGATGGTCGTGGTGGATGACGACGAAGGCGAAGTGCCCCTCGAGCTGCGCGTAGGCCTCGCGAACGGCGGCGACCAGGTCCCCGGTGTACGCGCGCTCGATCAGGTGGACCAGGACCTCTGCGTCGGTCTCGGAGCCGAAGGCGTGCCCCTCCTCGACGAGCATCTGCTTCAGCTCGCGGTAGTTCTCGACGATCCCGTTCAGCACGATCGCGAGCTTCCCCGCGTCGCAGCCCGTGAGCGGGTGGGCGTTCTCCTCCGAGACGCGGCCGTGGGTCGCCCAGCGCGTGTGGCCGAGGCCCGTGGAGGATTGCGAGCCGTTGTCGCCCGCGGCGTCCTTCAGGAACTGGAGGTTGCCGACCGCGCGGACGTAGTCGAGCCCGCCGGTCTCGAGCAGGGCGATGCCCGCCGAGTCGTAGCCCCGGTACTCGAGCCGCTCGAGGCCCTGAAGGAGGAGCGGCTTACAGGCCCGCTGCCCGACATATCCGATGATCCCGCACACTGGGCGCTCCTCTTCGGACGATGACAGATTGCGGAAACGTCCTGTGAAACACGACGAGCCCGGCCTTTGTGCCGTCCCGGCGTCGGGACAGTCAGCCGAGCTCTCTCGCTACGAGCGCGGTGATGCTAGCACAGAGCTCAGCCGCTTCTTGCTCCGTTTCGGCCTCGGCGAGCACCCGGATCACGGGCTCGGTCCCCGAGGGCCTGACGAGCACTCGTCCGCGGCCCGCGAGCTCCTCGTTCAGCCTGTCGACCTCGTGGCGCGCAACGTCGCTCAGCTCGCGGCGCGCAACCCGGACGTTCTCCTTCACCTGGGGATAACGCTCCATCACGCCGGCCAGCTCGGCCAGCGGGCGGCCCCGGAGAGCACCGCACAGGAGGAGCGCGCCCGCGAGCCCGTCGCCGGTGACGTGCCCGTCGAGATAGATGATGTGGCCAGACTGCTCGCCGCCGAGCACCCCGCCTTCGCGCCGGAGCGCCTCGAGCACGTAGCGGTCGCCGACGTTCGTGGTGACCACTCGGATTCCGCGCTCCTCCATCAGGCGGTGGAAGCCGAGGTTCGCCATCGCGGTGACGACGACGAGGTCGACGCCGAGGTCCAGCGCGAGGATCGCGACGATCTGGTCTCCGTCCACCGCTTCCCCTGTGCCGTCCACGGCGAGCATCCGGTCGCCGTCGCCGTCGAAGGCTACGCCCAGATCGAGCCCTTTCTCCCGAACAAGCTCCTGGAGCGCGCGGAGGTCGGTCGCGCCGCAGCCAACATTGATGTTCGACCCGTTCGGGTCGACGCCGATCGCGGTCACCTCGGCGCCGAGCTTCTCAAAGGCCAGCGGCGCGATCCCGGCGTAGGCGCCGTTCGCGCAGTCGACGCCGATGCGCAGGCCGGCGAGGTCCGAGCCGAAACGTGCCAGCACGTGGTCGAGGTAGCTGTCGACGGCGACCTCGAGATCGTCAACCTGCCCCTGCTCAGGGTCGCGAGGCGGCTCGTCGAGCAGCGCCTCGATCTCCTCCTCTTCGGCATCGGTCAGCTTGCGCCCGCTCCGGTGGAAGAACTTGATCCCGTTGTACTCGGGCGGATTGTGGGACGCGGAAACCACTGCTCCGAGGTCGAGCGCCAGCAGAGCCACAGCCGGTGTCGGCAGAACCCCGGCGAGGACCGCGTGGCCGCCGGCCGAGGCGACGCCGCTGGCGAAGGCACGCTCGAGCTCCCTTCCCGAGGCGCGGGTGTCGCGACCGATGAAGACGGCCCCGCCGCCGCTCCAGAGCGTCGCGGCCCGGCCCAACCGCTCGACGAGCTGCGGGGTCAGGTCCTCGCCGACGATCCCCCTGACACCGTCGGTGCCGAAGTAGCGGCGCGCCATGCGGGCGAAGTTAGCGCTTGGAGAACTGCGGAGCCTTGCGGGCCTTGTGGAGGCCGGCCTTCTTGCGCTCCACGATCCGCGCGTCCCGCGCCAGGAAGCCTTCGCGCTTGAGCACCGTTCGCAGCTCGGGATCGGCCTCGACGAGTGCGCGGGCGATGCCGTGGCGGACTGCGCCGGCCTGCCCGCTGGGCCCACCGCCGTGGACGCGCACGCGGACGTCGTAGGTGCCTTCCAGGCCGGCAGCACGCAGCGGTGCGAGCACCTGGGAACGATGACTCAGCCGTGGGAAATAGTCCTCGAGGGTGCGGCCGTTGAACCAGGTCGCGCCGTCGCCGGGGCGCAGGATCACGCGTGCCACGGACGTCTTCCGCTTCCCGGTGCCGCGGTAGGTCGCGAGGTCGCTCACTGCTTCTCCAGCTGCATACGCGTCTCCAGCTTCATCGGCTCCGGGCTCTGGGCGCTATGCGGGTGCTCGGGACCGGCGTAGATCTTCAGCTTTCCGATCTGCGCCCGCCCGAGCTTGTTGCGGGGGAGCATTCCCTTCACGGCCTTTCGCAAGACCTCCGTCGGTCGACGCTCGAGCTGCTCGCGAAGCGGCCGGCTGCGCAGGCCGCCCGGGTAGCCCGAGTGGCGGTGATACATCTTCTGGTCGAGCTTGTTGCCGGTGACGTGGATCTTCTCCGCGTTGACGACGACGACGAAGTCGCCCGTGTCCACATGAGGCGTGTAGGTCGGCTTGTCCTTGCCGCGCAGGGCATCGGCGATGCGTGTGGCCAAACGGCCGAGCGTCTGCCCCTCGGCGTCGACGAGATACCAGCGGCGAGTAATTTCGCCAGGCTTTGCGTTCCAGGTCTTTTGCATGCTCACGAAGAATCGGCGCACAAGGCGTGCGCCGGGGCGGAATGGTAGCAGCTGGTGGCTATCACACCGGCTCGAGCGCGGTCGAAGGCCTCCGGACGACGGCCAGCCAGACCGCGGGCAGCACCGCCACTGCCGTCGCGCCGACCGCGAGGCTCGTCACGCCCTGCGCGCTGTACGCGACGCCGCCGAGCAGCGCGAGCGTTGCGCCGGTCAGGCCGGAGAGCAGGTCTCCGAACCCGACGAGCTGCGCCCGCTCGGCCGGCGGAGCGAGGTCGACGAGCGTCGAGGTCGCCGACACGTAGGACAGGCTCCAGCCGAGCCCGAGGCCGAAGAGCACGACTCCGGTCGCGACGATGCTCGTCGCCCAGACGAGGCCGATCGTCGAGGCGCCCATGATCGCGAGCCCGGCGACGAGCGACTCCCGCCTCCCGATGCGCTCGATCAGGTCGCCGACGACGAGCACGAGCCCGTACATGCCGACGATGTGCGCGCTGATCACCGGGAAGACATCGCGCTGGTGATGGCCGTGGCCGATCATCACGTAGCCGGTCAGGTTCATCACGGCCACCATCACCGCGAAGCTCGCAACGGCGGCCACTAGCGCCGTGCCGACCCCTGGGCGCCGGAGAACCTCTGCAAGCGGGGTGCGGGTGGCCGGCTGCGCCGGGCCGCCGGGAGCGAGCTCGCGGGCGACCGTCCGCGGATCCGGACGAACGGCGAGGACCAGGGCGAGCGCGCCGACCATGAAGCCGCCTGCCGCGAGCCAGGGCACGACGAGGTCGTGCGCGTCGAGGCTGCGGCCGGCGAAGAGCGGGCCGAAGACGAACGGGCCGAGCACGGCGCCCACGACGGCCCCGAACAGCACCAGCGAGATCTGCCGGGGGCGGCGCTCGGGCGGGACCATGTCCGCCGCAGCCGCCCGGGCGAGGAGCACGACTCCGTTCGCGACCCCGACGAGCGCGAAGCCGAGAATGACGAGCGGTGTCGAGTCCCAGAGACAGCCCAGCGCTGTCGTCGACGTCCCCGCAACCCCCGTCAGGCAGCCGGCGGCGAGCACGGGGATGCGCCCGTGCCGGTCCATCTGCCGGCCGGCAGGAAAAGCGGCGAGCGCCGCCGTCGAGAGAAAGATCGCCGGCCCCAGGCCGAGGATGCCCTCGATCCCGGTCACGACCACCAGCGTGACGGTCGCCACGGCGACGACGAGCTGGATCGTCCCCGAGAGACAGACGAGCGCGCCGGAGAGGAGGAGCGTGTTCCTCCGGACCGGGTATGCGCTCATCGGCCGACCGCGCTCACGCGAGCAATCTACAGAGGCCGTCCCGGAACGCAGCAACGCCCCCGTGGGAGGGGTGACGGACGTAGGGCGCGCCGGTGACGGACTGGGCAAGCCTGCCGACGGCGATCACGTGGCGGCCGCGCGCGACCAGGTCGAGAAACCGGGAGGAAGATTCCACCTCGCCGCGCGTCGGCCGCCGATTGGTATACGGGCGACCGGGCTGGTGTGGATGGGTCGGGACGACGTTCCAGAGCAGGACGCCCTCCTCGAGCCCGAGGTCGCCGAGCACCCGGTGGACGATCGTCGCGCTCGCCTCTGCCGGCCCGGCCCCGGTCAACTGCCGCTCGGAGGTGAAGGGAATCCCGCTGACACGTGCCCCGCGGTGGCCGGCCGCCTCGCCGACGAGCACGATCTCGGCCCGCGCGCGCGGCTCGAGATAGGCCTCCAACCGCTCCCGGCGCAGGTGAGAACCGCGGTACTGGTTGAACGTCGCACCGATTCGAGCGCCGGCCAGCTCGGCTACCAGCGCTCCCAGCGGACGACCTCCTCGAGCGGCCGTCGCCGGCGACGCAGCGCCTCCTTCTTCCCCTCCTCCTGCGGCTCCGGTGCCGGATGGCCGACGGTGACCACCCCGACGATCTCAAGGTCCTCCGGGATCCCGAGCAAGTCGCGCCGGACCATCTTCCGGTGCCGCAGAACATCGGCAAACTCCACGAACGCATGATGATGGTCACGACGCTGACGGACGGCGGGCAGCAACCGGTCGAGATCGCGCGGGCGCTGCACGACTTCCTCGCCGATGCGCACACGTCGCTCGATCTCGCGCTCTACGACTTCAAGCTCCAGCCGGGGACCGAGGAGCTCGTCGTCGACACGATCGAGGAGGTGGCCCGACGAGGGGTCGCGGTGCGGATCGCCTACAACGCCGATTACCGCGCCCCGATCCCGGTGCCGCCGCCTCCCGAGTCGACGCCCGAGGACATCGAGCGGCTGACCGTGCCGACGAAGGCGATCGCCGGCATCCCCGACCTGATGCACCACAAGTACGTCGTCCGCGATCGCGCCTCGGTCTGGACCGGCTCCGCGAACTGGACGGACGAGTCGTGGTCGCGAGAGGAAAACGTGATCGTCGTCGTCGACTCGCCTGAGCTCGCCCACGCCTTCACGCTGGACTTCGAGCAGCTCTGGGCCGCCGGCAACGTCGAAGGGACCGGGCAGGTCGAGCCGCGTCCGGTCGAGGTCGACGGGATCGAGGTCCGCCCGTGGTTCTGCCCCGGCTTCGGGGATGCGCTCTCGCACCGGATCGCCAAGCACATCGGTCGGGCGAAGCGCCGCGTGCGCATCTGCTCGCCGGTGATCACCGCCGCCCCGATCCTCGCCACGCTCGCACAGGTGATCGCCGACGGCAAGCTGGACGTTGCCGGCGCGGTCGACCAGACGCAGATCGAGGAGGTCCGCGACCAGTGGGGGCCGACCGGAGTCTCCTCGTGGAAGCTGCCGTTGCTGCAGCAGGTGATCGGCTCAGGCCGCTTTGCCGGCAAGCGCTCGACGCCGTGGGGCCCGGGCACGGTGCACGACTACATGCACGCCAAGGTCACGGTCGCCGACGACGTCGTCTTTGTCGGCAGCTTCAACCTCTCGCACTCGGGCGAGCAGAATGCCGAGAACGTGCTGGAGATCCACGACCCGGCGCTCGCGGAGCGACTCGCGTCGTTCATCGATTCGGTGCGGGCTCGCTACCCCACAGCATCGCTCGGGCCTCATGCCTGAGCGACTCATGAGCCGCGTCCGCCTCCGCGTCCCGGGGCGGGCAGCGCTGCAGAGCATTCAGCTCCGCGTGCCGGTGCTCGGGGCGGCCGCGTCGACGGCGGCGGCCTGCGCGGCGGTGGTTGCCTTCTTCCTCGTCACACGGCTCTTCCTGCTGTGGCGCTTCCCGCCGTTCCTCGACGAGTCGCTGTACGCGACCTGGGCCTCCGCCGCTCACGACAGCGTCAACGAGCGCTTCATCGCGCTCGCAAACGGCAAGCTGCCGCTACTCCCGTGGCTCGGCGGCGCCGTCATGGGGCTTGGCGCCGAGCCGATTACCGCCGTCCGCCTCGTCTCGTTCGTCTGCGGCCTCGTCACGATGGCGATGGCCGGCCTGCTCGGCGCCCGGTTGGGCGGGCGCTGGGTCGGCGTGGCAGCGGCCGGCGCCTATGCGGTTCTGCCGTTTTCGCTCGTCCACGACGTGCTCGGTCTGATGGAGCCGCTCGTGGCGACTACGGGCATCGTCGCGCTCTACCTCCAGGTGCGCCTCGCAGTCCAGCCCCGCCTCGACTTCGCCCTCCTCCTGGGCCTCGTCTTCGGCGCAGGCCTGCTGACGAAGGAGAGCGGTGCGATCCCGCTCGTCCTGCTGCCGGCTTCGTTGCTCGTCTTCCGCTGGGGCGAAGCGGGCTGGCAACGGCGGCTCGCGGGATGGGTCGGCTGCGCCGTCGTCTCGCTCGCGCTGGCCGGAGTCTGCTACTCGGTCCTTGCGCTCAGCGAGTTCTGGGACGACTACGGCTCTGCGCGCGCGTCGCTGGGCACCTGGCGGTCGCTCGGCACGGGCCTCTCGCACCCCCTGCGGTGGCTCGACCACGCCTGGCCCGGCGACCGTGACCTCCTCGTCGGCTTCGTGACCTGGCCGATCCTGCTCCTGGCGGCCCTCGGGCTGGGGCTCGCGCTGAAGGCTCGCCCGCGCCTCGCCCTGCTCTATCTGCTCTGGGCGCTGGTGCCGACGGCAACCGCCGTCCTCTTCCTCGAGGAGACATTTGCCCGCTATCTCCTGCCCGCCGTGCCGGTGATCGCCCTCTTCGCCGGCTACGGAGCGCAGCGCCTCGTGCAGGAGGGACGTCGGCTTCCTGCCGTGTGGCGGCCGCTTGCAGCCACGGGCGCGCTCGTCCTGGTCGCGCTCGCGGCGCTCGTCTTCGACGGGCAAATCCTGAGCGATCCGGCGAAGGCTGCCTATCCGGGCACGAGCCGCGGCGAGTACTCGACAGGGTGGGCTGCCGGAACGGGCTGGAAGGCGCTCGCCCGGGAGCTGAAGCGGAGGTCCGCCGCAAGGCCAATCGTCGTGGGCTACTACGAGCAATTTTCCTATGCGTTACCGCTGCTCCTTCGCCACGACCGCCAGATCGTCTTTTCGCGTGGGGATGCGAACGCGACCTACGTTGTTCGAAACGGGGCGGATTTCCCGACGCCGGCGGGCAACGGGTCGCTCCGCCTCGCGTGGACCTACCACAGGCCAGACCGCGGCGTCCCTCTCGAGCTGTACGAGCGGGGGATCCGGTGGCGCGACTCCTTCTACCGGACCCGCGACGAGCTGCGGGCAGGCCTCGGCTTGTCTGACGCAGACTTCGACCGGTTCCTGCAAGAGCATCCCTCGATCAAGGCGTGGTACGACGGAGCCGCGCAGTGAGCCGGGGACGCGCCCTCCTCTGGCTCGCTCTCCTGGCGGCGGTGGGTGTCGGGCTCTGGCGGATCCCAGGGGCGTTTCGATCGTCGCAGCAGGCGGTCGACACGGTGCGCGGATTGACGCAAGTCGAGCGCTCGTTGCTGCCGGCGCGATCGTTCGACATCTCGACGGAGCTGTTCGTCGCCGCCGCGAAGGACCTGCCTGTCGATGCGCCCTTCTACGTCGCCACCGGCACCAGGGGAATCGACATCTCGAACGAGTTCGTCCTCCCGAAGACGCCGATCTTCGCCGCCTACTGGCTGTTGCCGCGCCGAGAGACGAACGACCCCCAGCAGGCCGACTGGGTGCTCTCGTACGGCGCCGACCTGAGCGCGCTCGGCCTGGACTATGCGCGCGTGATCGACGTTGGCCCCGGCCAGCAACTGGCCGAAGTTCAGCACTGATGGAGGGGCTTCGGCTCGCCGCGCTCGACGTGGGCCTCCTGGTCGTCGGGGAGTCGATTCTCGCCGGTCTCGGACTCGTGCGGGACACGCGCGCCGGATTGCGCTACCTCGGCCTCTCCCTCGTGCTCGGCTGGGCTGCGACCGGCGTCTGTGCCTCGCTCGCCGTGGAGGCCGGGCTGGAGCTCACAGTCGCAGCCGTGGTCGTGCTGTGGGCGCTCCTGGTGGGAGCGTCGTTCGTGGTCGGGCTGAAGGTGTCAGGCCGCCCGTCGCCAGTCCTCGGTGAGCGCTCTTGGACGGGTCGCGCGGTCGTGCTCGCGTCCGGAGGGTTGCTCGTCGCGGTGCTCGTCGCGCTCTTCCGCCGGGTCGACGCCTCCGGCCCGCTCCACCCCGACGCGTGGGGCTTCTGGCTGCCGAAGGCGAAGGTCATCTTCGAAACGGGGGGTCTCGACACGGGCCTCGGTGGCTTTACGAGCTTCGCGCACCCCGAGTATCCGCCGCTACTCCCCAGCTCGGAGGCCGTCTCATTCCTGTTCATGGGACACGCCGACGTCCTGCTGCTGCCGGTGCAGCACTGGGTCCTCTTCGTCGGCTTCCTGGGCGCCGCCTACGGCCTGCTCGCCGGCCGTGTCCGGCCCGCAGTCCTGTTGCCGTCGCTTGCGGCCGTCGCAATGCTCCCGACTCTCGACCGGCTCGTCGGCTCGTCGCTGGGGGACGAGCCGCTCGCCCAACTCTTCTCGCTGGCGGGGATCGCTGCGGCGCTTTGGCTCCTGGAGCAGGACTGGCGCCTGGCCGCCGTGAGCGGCATCCTGCTGGTCGCGCTCCCGATGACGAAGAACGAAGGGTTGATGCTCGGCGTCGCACTCGTGCTGATGCTCGCAGCGGCGACGAGATTGAGGGCCTGGCGCACGCTGGTTCCGCTAATCGGGGTCACGCTGCTCGCGGTCGTCCCCTGGCGTGTCTGGCACGCCGTGAACGACGTGCGCGACCAGAGCGACTACCGATTCGGCGACGTCGTCCACTTCGGGCGTCTCGCCGACCGCATCGACCGTCTCGGTATCGCTCTCCGAGACCTCCCGGGTTACGTCCTCGACCCTGGCCGATGGTTGCTGGCGGTCCCACTCGTGCTCGTGCTTGCCGTGCTTCTCTCCCGTCGGCGGACCGGGCTGGCTGCGGTCTCCGCGGGTACCGTCCTGATCGCGTTCGCGGGGTACCTGGCGATCTACTGGATCGGACTGCCGGAGATTCACTTCTACCTCGACACGTCCGGAGAGCGGGTCGCAGCACCGCTCGCCGTGTTCTGCGCGGTGCTCTTCCCGCTACTCGCGACCGAGGCCTATGCGCTGCCGAGCGAGGAACCCTCTCGACCGGTGTTACCGAAAACGTCGTCGAACTCCACGACCCGGCCGCGGCGGAGCGCCTGGCCGGGTTCGTGGAGGGCGTCCAGGCGCGCTAGGCCTTGATCGTGTTGTAGACGTCGTAATAGGTGGTCTCGGGCGGACTCTCGATGCCGGCCTGCTGACTGGACGGCCCGATCTGCTCCTGGGCGAAGCGGTCGAAGACCTCCTTCGTCTCCCAGACGTCGACGACGCGGATCCCGTCGTCGGTCTGCGCGACCCAGTGGAAGATCGCGCCGGGCGGCGCGGGGTTGCCGGGCGTGAGGCCCATGAGCTCGATCACCTTGTCGTACTGGTCGAGGGTCGCGCCCTTGAAGTTCATCTCGATTGCGACTGCCATGCGATGCCTCCTTGCCTGCCTTGGGGATGCGGTTCCCCGATCTTCGCAGGTGGCGCGCGGGCGGTTCGCTACTCCCACTCGATCGTCGCCGGAGGCTTCGAGGAGAGATCGAGGGCAACGCGGTTGACCGCGGGAATTTCGTTCACGATCCGGCTCGAGATCGTCTCCAGCAGGTCGTAAGGCAGCCGCGCCCAGTCGGCGGTCATGGCGTCCTCGGAGGTGACCGCCCGGATCACGATCGGATAGCCGTAGGTGCGCTCGTCGCCCTGGACGCCCACCGAGCGGATCGCGGGCAGCACGGCGAAGCACTGCCAGAGCTCGCGGTAGAGCCCGGCCCGCCGCACCTCGTCGAGCAGGATCGCATCCGCTTCGCGCAGGATCTCGAGCCGCTCGCGCGTGACCTCGCCGATGATCCGGATCGAGAGCCCGGGGCCGGGGAAGGGATGCCGCCAGACCATCGGCTCCGGCAGGCCGAGCTCCTCCCCCACCCGCCGCACCTCGTCCTTGAACAGCGAGCGCAGCGGCTCGACGAGCTCCATGGTCATGTCATCGGGGAGGCCGCCGACGTTGTGATGCGACTTGATCTTGGCGGCGACTCCCTCGGTGCCACCCGACTCGATCACGTCCGAGTAGAGCGTGCCCTGGACGAGGAAGGTGGTGCGCCCCAGCCGTTCCGCCTCCTCCTCGAAGACGCGGATGAACTCCTCCCCCACGCGCCGCCGCTTCTCCTCCGGATCGGTGACGCCTTCGAGCCGTGCGAGAAAGCGCTCCTCCGCGTCGACGTGCAGGAGCGGAATGCGGAAGTGGCCCTCGAAGGTCTCCACCACCTGCGCCGCCTCGTCCTTGCGAAGGAGGCCGTGGTCGACGAAGACGCAGGTCAGCTGGTCGCCGACCGCCTTGTGGACGAGCAGCGCCGCGACCGCCGAATCGACCCCCCCGGAAAGCGCGCAGATCACGCGCTCGCGACCGACCTGGGCACGGATCCGCTCGACCTGCTCCTCGATCACCGCCGCCGGCGTCCAGGCCGGCCGCGCCCCGGCGACGCCGTAGAGGAAGTTCTTCAGGACGTCCTGGCCGTGCGGGGTGTGCACGACCTCCGGGTGGAACTGGACGCCGTAGATGCCGCGCTCGGGCGCCTCGAACCCTGCGATCGGCGTTGAGGGCGAGTCCGCCGTGACAGTCGCCCCCTCGGGCGGCGCGGTGACGGAGTCACGGTGGCTCATCCACGCGGTCTGGTCCTCCTGCAGCCCCTCTCCCAGGGCTCCGCGCAGGCGGAGCGCGGCCTTCCCGAACTCGGACGCGCCCGTGCGCTCGACGCGGCCGCCGAGGTCCTGCGCCATCAGCTGCATGCCGTAACAGATGCCGAGCACCGGGACGCCGAGCTTGTAGATCCCCGGATCGACCTGCGGCGCGTCGTCGGCGTACACCGACGCCGGGCCGCCGCTGAGGATCAGCGCGGCCGGGTTCCGCGCCCGCAGCGCCGCCGCCGACGCCCGGTGGCCGACGAGCTCCGAGTACACACGGGCCTCGCGCACACGACGCGCGATCAGCTGCGAGTACTGGCCGCCAAGATCGACGACAAGGACAGGGCGGTCCTCCGGAGCAGGCTCCGGCGTCGGAAGCCGAACAACCTCAGCGGCGATAGTTGGGCGCCTCTTTCGTGATCGTCATGTCGTGCGGGTGACTCTCGTTCAGGCCGGCCGCGGTGATCCGGACGAACTTCGTCTTCTCCTTCATCTCCTCGGTGGTCGCTGCGCCGCAGTAACCCATCGACTGGCGCAGGCCGCCGATGAGCTGATGGAGCACCTGCTCGACCGGCCCCTTGTACGTGACGCGCCCTTCTATGCCTTCTGGGACCAGCTTGTCCACGTCCTCGACATCGCCCTGGAAGTAGCGGTCCTTGGAGAACGACCGAGCCTTCATCGCGCCGAGCGAGCCCATGCCGCGGTACTCCTTGAAGCGCTCGCCCTGGACGAGGATCACCTCTCCCGGAGCTTCGTCTGTGCCGGCGAGGACGGAGCCGAGCATGACGCAGTCCGCCCCGGCGGCGAGCGCCTTCGCGATGTCGCCGGAGTTGCGGATACCCCCGTCTGCGATCAGCGGCACGCCCTCCGCAGCGCAGATGCGGGCGCAGTCGTAGACCGCGGTCACCTGCGGGACGCCGACGCCGGCGACGACGCGGGTCGTGCAGGCAGCGCCCGGCCCGACGCCGCACTTGACCCCGTCCACCCCCGCCCGAACGAGCGCCTCGGCCGCGTCCGCCGTGGCGACGTTGCCGGCAACGAGTTGAACGTCGAGCCTCGAGCGCAGCTCACCCGCCATCTCGACGACCGCGCGCGAGTGGCCGTGCGCCGTGTCGAGCACGAGCACGTCGACGCCCTGCGCGGCCAGCGCCTCGGCGCGCTCGACGGCATCCGTGCCGACCCCGACGGCGGCGCCGACCCGAAGCCGGCCCTGAGCGTCCTTCGTCGCGTCCGGGTACGCGAGCCGCTTCGAGATGTCCTTGACCGTGATCAGGCCTTTCAGCCGACCGTCGGCGTCGACCACTGGCAGCTTCTCGACCTTGTTGCGGTGGAGGATCCGCTCGGCCTCGGCCAGCGTCGTGCCGACCGGCGCGGTGACCAGATCGCGGCTGGTCATCAACGCGTCGACGGGCTGGGCGGTATTGGTCTCGAAGCGCAGGTCGCGGTTGGTCAGGATCCCCACGAGGATCCCGTCGGCGTCCGTGATCGGCACGCCGGAGATCCGGTAGTGCGCCATCAGCGCCAGCGCCTCGGAGACGGGCGCATCGGGCCGCAACGTCACGGGCTCGACGATCGTCCCCGCTTCGGAGCGCTTGACCTTGTCGACCTCGGCGACCTGATCCTCGATCGAGAGGTTTCGGTGGATCACTCCAAGACCGCCCGCCCGCGCGAGCGCTATCGCGAGCCGTGCCTCCGTGACCGTGTCCATCGCCGCGGAGACGACCGGAATCGCCAGCTCGATCTCGCGCGTCAGCCGCGTGCGCGTCGAGACATCGTTCGGGAGCACTTCGGACTCGGCCGGGACGAGCAGGACGTCGTCGAACGCCAGCCCCTCCTTCGCGAACTTCTCCTCGAGCGCTAGGAGCTGCTCGACCTCGATCCGACCTAGTTCCAGGCCCTCCAAGGAGAACAGCTTAGCGTTCGGATGTGACGGCTTCGAGGTCCGCTACCTCGACATCCGGGTGGAGGCGCGCGGCGTCGCGCGGCTCGAAGCGACCGGCCCCGAGCTCGAGCGTGGAGGCCGTGCCCGCCGCGACGGCGTCGCGCAGCGCGTCCTCGGGCGACCTGCCCTCGACGTGCCCGGCGATGAAGGCCGCGACGAGGACGTCACCCGAGCCGACGGACGAGACCGGCTCGACCTGCGGGGCGAGGACCCGGAAGCGGCGAATCTTTCGCCCCTCGCGCAGCCGTGCGAAGCACCCGCTTTCGTTTGTGATCAGAACGTTGCGCGCGCCGAGCTCGGCGATGTGCTCAAGGGCGAACGCGAAGTCCTGCTGCTCGTAGAACTCCTGACCAACGAGCGCCTCCGCCTCCCGCTGGTTCGGCGAGACAAGAAACGGCTCCGCCTCGAGACCGAGCCGGAGCGGCTCGCCCTCCGAGTCGAGGACGGTCAGCACCTGGCGGCGATTGAGCTCGCGGATCAGCTCGCCGTAGAAGCCGCGGTCGACCCCGCGAGGCAGCGAGCCGGACAGCACGACGAAGTCGGCGCCGCGCGAGAGGTAGTGCAGCTTCTCGAGCAGCATCTCCAGCTCGTCCGGCTCCACGTCTGGGCCCCACTCGTTGATCTCGGTGTACGTGCCGCCGGTCGGGTCGACGACCGCGGTCGAGGTGCGCGACTCGTCGCCGATTCGGACGAAATCGTTGAGGATCGCCTCACCCGTCAGCTCCTCGACGATCCGGGTGCCGGTCCGGCCGCCGGCGAGGCCGGTCGCGACCACGGGCACACCCAGGTGCTTCAGCGCGCGGGCGACGTTGATTCCCTTGCCGCCGGCGAGCGTCAGGCCGGCGCTCGCGCGGTGCCGCTGGCCGAGCTGGAAGTTCGGCACGGTCAGCGTGCGATCGATGGCGGCGTTGAGCGTGACGGTGACGATCATGAGAACCAGGCCCCGATGTGGTGAAGCGTCCGGCCCGCGTACCACCGGGAGCGGCCGAGGAAACCGGGCTTCGCGATCGACCGTGAGGCTACCAGTGGGCGGCTGGCGATCAGCCTGGCGCCGGCGTAGACCCGCACCTCGCCGAGCCGCTGGCCCTCCTTCACCGGCAGCGACACGACCGAAGGCGCGACGACCCGCTCGACGAGCGATCGGTCGACTCGCACGACCCGCGTCTCTTGACCGCT
>DATCPA010000102.1:0-7053 GCA_036564335.1 Gaiellaceae bacterium | reverse complement strand
GCCCCGCCGGTCGCTCGAGCGGCACCGGCCCCTGGCCGTCGCCTATGCACTGGGAATCCTCGCCGTGATCCCGCTGGCCGCATTCGGCCAGGCTCACCGCCTGCTGGGCGACTACGGGGTGACCGCGACCGAGGGCTCGCTCCTGCCGTCGGGGGTCTGGAAGTCAGCCGCGATCCACCTCGACGTCCTGGCGGTCGGGCTCGGAGTCCTGCCCTTGCTATTGGGCGCCGGCTGGGCCTACACGAGCCTGCGCGCGTCGTCGCCCCGGGCGCGCGGCTTCGCCGCGCTGACCGCGCTCTCCCTGCCGCTCCTCGCGCTCGAGACCGCGTCCTACGACCTCCGCTTCGGCGGGGCCGCCGTGATCCGCGATCGGTACCTCTTCTACCTCGCCCCCGTACTGCTGATCGCCACCGCCGCGTGCCTGAACGAGGAACGGCTGCCACTGGCCGGGATCGCAGGCGTGACGGCGTTCTTCGCAGCCACGGTCGCCCTCGCCGACTTCCGACCGGTCGCCGGCTTGCTGGTCGACTCGCCGGAGGCCGTGCTCAACGGCGTGATCCACGACGAGTCGGCAGGGCTCCCGGCCGGCGTCTTCGTCGCCCTGTGCGGGATCCTGATCGGCGCAATCTGCCTCGGGCTGGCCTGGCTGCCGCGTCCTCTGGCGATGCTCGGCGTCACGCTGGCCGTCTTCGCCTTCTGCGGGAGCACTGCCGGCTACGCATTCGACCGGCTCCTGACGAGCCGCACCGTCAGCGATGTGCCCGTCACCGGCCAGCCGCGCGTCCGCGACTGGGTCGACCGTGCGACCGCAGGCTCGGTCGGGCTGCTCGCCTACCCTGTCTCGCGCTTTTGGGCCCAGAGCGCCGTCGCCTGGTGGGACGCCGAGTTCTGGAACAACTCCGTGACGAGAGCGTTCGTCGACCGGCAGGGCGCGTTCACGTACACGCCCTTCCCGAGCACGACGCTCCGGCTCGACGCCGGGCACGGCCGCTTCGACGGAACCGAGCACGCCCCGCGGTACGTCCTCGTCGCGGAGACCGAATCGCGCTTCGGGCTGGCCGGCAGCCAGACGGCGGCGAACGGCGGCCTCGTGCTGCTCGCCGTCGAGCGGCCGTACCGGGCCGTGTGGGCGACCGACGGCCTCGATCCCGACGGCTGGACGAGGCCCAGCCACGCCGCGAAGATCCGCGTCTTCGCTGAGCCCGGCCGGGCCTCGCAGCTCGTACGGATTGCAGTCTCGCTCGATGCGCCGCCCGAGGCGCAGGCGGCAGCCGCGTACCGGCTCGACGCCGCGAGGGGCACGATCCCTCCCGGCAGCCGGGTGGCCGCCGAAGCCTCGGCCTGCGTCCCCCGCGGGGGCCACGCCGATCTCACCCTGAGCGCCCCTCGTTCGGCGACGATCGGCGGCCCACCATTCGGCCCGGAGCCGGGACAGCAGCGCGAGGTGGGTGTCGTCGTCTCCGGCGTCGAGGTCACCCCCACCGGGCAGGCCTGCTCGTAGGATTCCGGGAATGGCCGTCTACAACGAAGGCAATCGCCGGCTGCAGGACCGCTTCGACACGCGCCGCCTCGCCGACCGGATCGAGGAGCGCATCGTCCACGCGGTGATCGACGAGGACGACCGCGCGTTCATCGAGGGGTGCGACATGTTCTTCATCGCCACGGCGGACGCCGAGGGCCGCCCGCAGTGCTCGTACAAGGGCGGGGACCCAGGCTTTGTCCGCGTGCTCGATGAGCGGACAATCGCCTTTCCCGTCTACGACGGGAACGGCATGTACCTGACCGCCGGCAACGCGCTGGTCAACCCGCAGGTCGGGCTGCTCTTCATCGATTTCGAGCGCCGGCGCCGGATGCGGTTGAACGGGGTCGCCTCCGTCGCCGAGGGAGACGAGCTGCTGGCTCAGTTCCCCGAGGCTCAGCTCGTCATGCGAGTCGAGGCGACCGAGGTCTTCCCGAACTGTCCGCGCTACATCCACGAGTACCGTCTCGTCCAGCGCTCGCGCTTCGTCCCGCACGACGAGTGTCGAACACCGGTGCCCGCCTGGAAGACGCGCGAGTGGGCGAGCGACGTCCTCCGGCATGACGACCCGGCGAACGAGGCAGAGGCCGAGATTCTCGAGCGGTAGATGCCGAGTGTGTTCGCCTCGCGGCGCTTCCCCGATCCGGTACGGGAGGAGTTAGAGCGCTCGTTCGAGCTCGACTTCCACGACTCCGAGTGGCCTGCTGAGCGCAAGGAGCTCCTCCGGCGGGTGGCCGGCAGGGACGGGCTGATGCTCATGCTCACCGACCGCGTCGACGACGAGCTGCTCGACGCGGCCGGGTCGCAGTTGCGCGTCGTCGCGAACTACGCAGTTGGGATCGACAACATCGATCTGGAGGCGTGCCGGCGGCGCGGGGTCGTGGTCGCCAACACACCCGACGTGCTGACCGAGGCGACGGCCGAGCTCACCGTCGCGCTGATGCTCTCGCTGCTCCGCCGCGTCGCCGAGGGCGACCGGCTGATCCGCCGGGGAGAGCGCTGGATCTGGGCGCCGAACCTGATGCTAGGCCAAGGGCTCGCTTCGCTCACCCTTGGCCTAGTGGGCTACGGCCGAATCGGCCGCGCTGTGGGGCGGCTGGCGAAGGCGCACGGCATGCGAGTCGGTCATACCTCGCGGAGTAGCGGCCTGCCACTCGACGAGCTGCTCGCAACCGCTGACGTCGTCTCGCTGCACCTCCCCTTGTCGGACGAAAGTCGCCATCTGATCGACGAGGCGGCGCTGGCCCGGATGAAGGAGACGGCCGTGCTCGTGAACACGAGCCGCGGGCCGATCGTGGACGAGGAGGCCCTCGTCGCTGCGTTGACCCAGGGGACGATCGCCGGCGCCGCCCTCGACGTCTTCGAGCACGAGCCCGAGGTCCATCCCGGCCTCCTCGGACTCGAGAATGTCGTGCTCGTCCCCCACCTCGGCTCCGCGACCCACGACACGCGCGAGGCGATGGGGATGCTGTGCGTCGAGGCGCTGCGGGCCGTGCTGCTGGAGGACCGCGTCCCCGCGAACGCCGTTTAGCTGAAAGCGGCCTCCGGTCACTCTCAACTGACTGGGGGGCGCCGTTGGCGCCACGGCCGCGCCTGCTCGAGCTGCGCAGAGACGCGGAAGAGCGTCGCCTCGTCGGCCGGCCGCCCGACCAGCTGGACGCCGATCGGCAGGCCGTCGTCGCTCCACGAGAGCGGCACCGAGACGGCCGGCTGGCCCGTGATGTTCGCGACCTGCGTGAACGGCGTAAAGCGGCCCGCGTTGCGGAAGGCAACCCACGGATCCTCGTCGGCGAGGGCACCGATCGGGACCGGCGGCTGCGCGAGGGTCGGCGTCAGCAGCAGGTCGTAGTCGTCGAAGAAGGCGACCATGCGACGCGCGAACGCGCGCAGCTCCGCGGTCGCCAGCACGTGCTCGACAGCGGTGGTCTTCTCCGCCGACTCGATCAGGACCCGGTTCATCGGCTCGAACAGGGCCGGATCCTTGCCGTGCAGCGCCGGGCCGACCTGCCAGACCCGCATGAAGAGCGGGAAGAGCCGGTCGCCCTCCCAGGGAGGCGTCGCCTCCTCGACCGAATGCCCGAGCTCCGTGAGCAGAGACGCCGCGTCCCCGGCCGCGGTGACGCAGGCAGGATCGACGGGCGCGTCGATCGGCGGCGAGGTCGTCACCGCGATTCGCAGCCGCCCGGGGTCGCCCCCGACCTCGTCGGCGAAGGGCCGCTCGGGCGGCGCCGCCCAGTACGGATCGCCGGTCTCGTAGCCGGCCATCACGTCGAGCAGGGCGGCCGCGTCGAGCACCGTCCGGGTCAGCGGGCCGCTGGTCGAGAAGCCCTCGAGCCCGCCGTACGGCGCAGGCGAGACCCGGCCCCGGGCAGGCTTGATCCCGAAGAGCCCGCAACAGGACGCAGGGATCCGGATCGAGCCGCCGCCGTCGCTCCCGTGGGCCGCGGGTGCGAGCCCGGCGGCGACCGCGGCCGCGGCGCCTCCGCTCGAGCCCCCGGCCGTCCGCGACGTGTCCCACGGGTTCCGGCAAGGGCCGTTCAGCTCCGACTCGGTGACGGCGGTGATCCCCAGCTCGGGCGTGTTCGTCTTGCCGATGACGATGAAGCCGGCCTCCTTCAGCCTCCGCACGACCGCGACGTCGAAGTCGGGCACGTAGTCCGCGTAGGCGCGCGAGGAGAACGTCGTCCGCACCCCCGCGGTCTCGTTCAAGTCCTTGATCGGCAGCGGCACGCCTCTGAACGGACCGTCAGGAAGCTCGCCGGCCGCGGCGGCGAGGGCCTCCTCCCCGCAGACGGTGACGAAGGAGTTCAGCTCGGGGTCGAGCCGCTCGATCCGCTCCAGGTAGGTCTCGACGAGCTCGACCGGCGTGACCTCGCCGCTGCGGACGAGGGCCGCCTGCTCGGTGGCGGTCAGGAAGGCGAGGCCGTCCACACGATTCGCTCGTCGATCGAGACCGCGATCACCGGCCCGCTCGGAGGACACTCGCGGTACTGCGGGTACTTCTCCGAGAGCAGGTCGACGGCGTGAGGGTCGTCCACGATCCGCGCACTGCCGCGGAGCCGCAGCCACCAGAGCCTCGACCAGTCCTCGTCGTACTCGTCGATCACCACCTCGACGCGAGGGTTGGCCTCGATGTTGCGGAGCCGCTGCAGCCGGCGCGTCCGCTTCGGCTTCTCGTCGACCACGGAGTAGAGCATCTCACCCTCGAGCGCGAAGCAGATCGGGACGACGTGCGGGCGGCCCTGCGGGTCGACGGTCGCGAGGCGCGCGACCCGCGCCTGTTCAGGCGACGGCAAGACCGGGGCGGACCAGCTGTGCCGGCCGCCGCAGGCGCGTGGTGTCCACCGGCGGGTTCAGCGGCTCCGCGAGGGGCGGCGCGCCGAAAGACGCGGCGACACGGTCCGCCGCAGGGACGCCGTAGAGGGTCGTCCGCTGCCGCGGCACCCGGCCGGCGGCCCGAATCGCCTCCTCCATCCACTCGGGGGGAAGCTCCTGGCCGTGGCTCGCGCCCGCCGCGCGCGAGATCGACTCGTTCATCAACGTCCCGCCGAGGTCGTTGACCCCGGCCTGCAGAGCGGCGGCGGCCCCGCCGAGCCCCAGCTTCACCCAGGAAGCCTGGATGTTCGTTATCCAGGGATGCAGCGCGAGGCGCGCGACGGCGTGCACGAGCAGCGCCTCGCGGAACGTCGGCCCCGACCGCGCCAGGCCCTTCAGGTAGATCGGCGCTTCCATGTGCACGAACGGCAGCGGGACCAACTCCGTAAAGCCACCCGTCCGCTGCTGCAACTCTCGCACGCGCAACAGGTGGCGTGCCCAGCTCCGCGGCGTGTCCACATGGCCGAACATGATCGTTGCGGTCGAGCGCAGGCCGAGCCGGTGCGCCGTCTCGTGTACCTCCAGCCACTGCGCGGTGTTGACCTTGTCCGGGCAGAGGACGCCACGCACCTCGTCGTCGAGGATCTCCGCTGCGGTTCCCGGCAGCGAGGAGAGCCCGACGTCCTTCAGGCGGGCGAGGTACTCGTCGAGCGGCTCGCCGAGCGTGGCCGCGCCCTGCCACACCTCCAGCGCAGAGAACGCGTGCACATGCAGGTTCGGCAGCTCGCGCTTGACCGCTTCGCAGACCTCGACGTAGTAGTCGCCGTCGAATCCTGGGTGGATACCCCCCTGGAGGCAGATCTCGACCGCCCCGCGCTCCCAGGCCTCGTGCGCACGGCGGACGATCTCCTCGGTCGGGACGACGTACGCGGGGCCGCGCAGGTTCTCGGCCAGCTTCCCCTTGGAGAAGGCGCAGAAGCCGCATTTGAAGTAGCAGACGTTCGTGTAGTTGACGTTGCGCGTGACCACGTAGGTGACCTCGTCGCCGTTCACCTCGTGGCGCAGCCGGTCGGCGGCGGCGAAGACGCGGTGCAGCTCCTCCCCGCGCGCGGCGAACAGCCTCGCGACCTCGTCCTCCCCGAGCTCGTCGTCCGTGTCGATGGGCAAAGCGTCGCGGGGCACGAAGGGCACCGAGGTCTGTGCCCCGGCGAACCAGCCGTCCTCGCGGGCGAGCCCGTCAGCGTCGGAGAGATGCAGCGCCGCGGTCAGCACGCGCGGGGCGAGCCAGCGCCCGCTCACGAACTCGGGGTAGGCGGGGAGGCGCGGCGCGAGCGCGAGCCCGCGTGCCTCGGTCGCCGCGCGCAGGCGCTCGATCTCGGGCCACGGCGCCTCCGGGTTGACGTGGTCGATCGTCACCGGCGAGATCCCGCCCCAGTCGTCGATGCCGGCGTCGAGCAGGCGCGGGAACTCGTCGTAGCTGAGATTCGGCGGCACCTGTACGTGCACTTCTGGGGGCAGGACGAGGCGGGCGACCGCCGCCGTCCAGAGCAGCTCCTCGAGCGACGGCTCACGGTGGGAGGCCATCTTCGTGCCCGGCTTCGCCCGGAAGTTCTGGACGATCACCTCCTGGATGTGGCCGTGCTCGTGGTGCAGGTCGCTGATTGCCTCGAGCGCCTCGATGCGCTCGGCCCGCGTCTCGCCGATCCCGATCAGGATCCCGGTCGTGAAGGGGATCGCCAGCTCACCGGCCAGCGCGATCGTCTCCAGCCGGGCGGCGGGGAGCTTGTCGGGGGAGCCGAAGTGCGGCCCGCCTCGTTCGGAGAGGCGGTCGGAGACGGTCTCGAGCATGATCCCCTGCGAGGCTGTGACCTCGCGCAGCGCGGCCAGCTCGTCGCGCGTCATCACGCCCGGGTTCGCGTGCGGGAGCAGGCCGGTCTCGTCGAGCACGAGCCGGCACATGCGTACGAGGTAGTCGATCGTGGTCTCGCAGCCCAGCGCCGCGAGCTCCTCGCGCGCGACGCGGTAGCGCCGCTCGGGCTTGTCGCCGAGCGTGAACAGTGCCTCGCGGCAGCCGGCAGCCGCGCCCGCCGAGGCGATCTCCAGCACCTCGTCGGGAGTCAGGTACGCGCGCTCGCCGCGGCGGGGCGGGCGGGCGAACGTGCAGTAGTGGCAGACATCCCGGCAGAGCTTCGTGAGCGGGATGAAGACCTTCGGTGAGT
>DATCPA010000094.1:0-17430 GCA_036564335.1 Gaiellaceae bacterium | reverse complement strand
CCCCCCCGGCCCCTCCCCAACGCTCATAGGGCAGAGGTCGCCCTATGAGCGTTCGCCCAGCCGAGCTGATCGAGCGCAAGCGGGACGGCGAGGAGCTCGGTACGGATGAGCTTCGAGAACTGGTGCTCGGCTACGCCCGGGACGAGGTGCCCGACTACCAGATGGCCGCGTTCCTGATGGCCGTCTACTTCAGGGGCCTGTCGAGCCGGGAGACGCTCGCCCTCACCGACGCGATGATCGCGAGCGGCGAGACGATCGACCTCGGCGCTGCGCTCGGCCGCAAATGCGTCGACAAGCATTCGACCGGCGGCGTCGGCGACAAGACGTCCATCGCCGTCGGGCCGGTGGTCGCCGCCTGCGGCGTGCCCTTCGGGAAGATGAGCGGCCGCGGCCTTGGGCACACGGGCGGGACGCTCGACAAGCTGGAGGCGATCCCCGGCTACCGCGTCGAGCTGACGACCGAGGAGTTCATCGAGCAGGTCCGCGAGATCGGTCTCGCGATCATCGGCCAGAGCGCCGACCTCGTCCCGGCGGACAAGCGCCTCTACGCGCTCCGCGACGTGACCGCGACCGTCGACAACGTCTCGCTGATCGCCGCCAGCATCATGTCCAAGAAGCTCGCCGGCGGCGCCGACGCGATCGTCCTCGACGTCAAGGTCGGCGACGGGGCATTCATGAAGACCCTGGACGACGGCCGGGGGCTCGCGGAGACGATGATCGAGCTCGGCACCCGGGCGAAGCGAGAGGTTGTCTGCCTGCTCACGGACATGGACCAGCCGCTCGGGCGCGCGGTCGGAAACGCGCTGGAGCTGCGCGAGGCGCTGGCCACGATCCGCGGCGAGGGACCGCCCGACTTCGCCGAGCTCGTGCTCTCGTCGGCCGCGCACCTGCTGGCCCTGTCCGACCTCGGGATCGGCGAAGCCGAAGGCCGCCGCCGCGCCGAGCAGGCGATCGCCGACGGCTCGGCGGTCGCGGCTTACGAGCGCTGGATCCGCGCGCAGGGCGGCGATCCGGCCGAGGACGCCCTACCGGTGGCGCCGGTGAAGACCGAGGTGCTCGCTGAGGACAAGGGCTTCGTTCGCGCACTCGGGGCAATCCGTATCGGTATCGCCGCCCTCGAGCTCGGGGCCGGCCGGCGCGCCAAGGAGGACGACATCGACCACGCCGTCGGTGTCCTCTGCCTGAAGAAGCGCGGTGACGCGGTCGAGGCCGGCGAGCCGCTGGCCGAGATCCACGCCCAGGACGAGGCGGCTGCGTCAGAGGCCGCCCGCCAGGTGCTTGCCGCCTACGAGCTGGGCGCCGAGGCACCGCGTCCGCGGCCGATCATCCTCGACGTCCTCGGGTAGGCCGGCGTGCCGGAGCTCCCGGAGGTCGAGACCGAGCGCGGCCGACTGGCAGGCCGGCTGGTCGGCAGGCGAGTCGCCGCGGCCCACATCGACGACCCCAGGCTTACGCGGCCCGAGGAGCCGGCGTGGATCGCCGCGGAGCTCACGGGCGAACGGGTCGTGGCGGTCGACCGCCGCGGCAAGTACCTGCTCGTCCGCTTCGAGGGCGGCGCCGTCCTGCTCGTGCACCTGCGGATGACGGGGGGCTTTCGGTACGCACCGGCGTCCCACGAGCGGGCGGTGCTCGAGCTCGACGACGGCACCCGGATCGCGTACCGCGACGTACGCCGATTCGGCACGTGGCTCCTGCTGGAGGCGGACGAGACCGAGCAGCATCTGGCGATCAGGCTCGGCCCGGAGCCGCTCGAGCGGCGGTTCACGACAGCCTTCCTCACGGAGCGCTTCGCCGGACGGCGGGCACCGGTAAAGGCGGCGATCCTCGATCAGCGGACCGTCGCCGGCCTGGGCAATATCTACGCCGACGAGTCGCTCTGGCATGCGGGCATTCATCCCCTTCGACCGGCGGGCGAGCTGTCGCGGGACGAAGTGGCAGCCCTCCGCGGGGGCATCCGGCGTGCGCTGCGGAAGGGGATCCGCCGGCAGGGCGCGGACCTCGGCGACGGCGCCTACGCCGGGGGGCGCATGCAGCACGAGTTTCGGGTCTACGGGCGGGCTGGAGAGCCCTGCGACCGCTGCGGGACGCCGATCGAGAAGACTCGTGCCGGCGGCCGCGGCACCTGGTTTTGCCCCTCCTGCCAGGTCTAGCAGGGTGGGGCGTCCTCGGGTCCCGAAACTAGACTGACCCCGTGGGACGCACCTACAAGACGGAGGCGATCGTCCTGCGATCCATCCGGTACGCGGAGGCGGATCGCATCCTCCACCTGTACACGGCCGACCGTGGGCGGATCGGCGCGATCGCCAAAGGCGTCCGCCGGACGACGTCGCGCTTCGGCGGGCGGCTCGAGCCGCTCGGGCACGTCGAGCTGATGCTCCACCAGGGGAGCGGCGAGCTGCACACGGTCACGGGCGTCGAGCTCCTGCGCCCCCACAACGTCACGCGTGAGAACACCTACCGGCTCGCAGTCGGCCTCGTCGGAGCCGAGGCGATGCTGCGCCTGTTCACCGAGCAGGAGGCGAACGAGCGCGCCTTCGGCGCCGTCGCCCGGTTCCTCGACCTGCTCGACGAGGCACCCGAGGGCGTGCGGCCGGAGCTCGACGCGCTCGGTCTCTCCTTCCAGCTGAAGCTGCTCTGGCTGTCGGGCTACCTGCCCCACGTGGGCAGCTGCGCCGAGTGTGGGTCGGCAGGGCCGCTCGCCGGCTATTCGGCCAGGGCGGGTGGCACGGTGTGCACGTCGTGCAGCGTCGGAGCTCTCGCCCTGTCGGCGGACGGGCTCGCCGGCATGGACGGTCTGCTCCGCAGCCCTCTTGCCGACGCACGGACGGCGGGCCTGACCGAGCGCGGGGCTCGCGAGGTTCTCTCCGTGATCACGTCGTCGTACGAGGAGCACGGCGGCTTCAGGCTGCGGACGCTGCGCGCGGGATGATCCCTGAGCGCCGGCGGCTGCTGGCGGCTGCGGTAGCGGCCGCCGTCGCGGTCGCCTTTGCCGACTCGTCGATCGTCGTTCTGGCGCTGCCGGATCTGTACGGCGCATTCGACACCACGATCGTCGCCGTGTCGTGGGTGATCACCTCGTACAACCTGGTCGTCGCAGTCGCGGCGGTGGTCCTCGTGCCGCTCGTCAGCCGTCTGGAGCTTCGCAAGGCGGCGCGGGCCGGACTGGTGCTCTTCACGGCTTCCTCCGCCGGCTGCGCCGCCTCGTGGAGCCTTCCCGCGCTCATTGCCTTCCGTTGCACGCAGGGGCTCGGCGCCGCGTTGCTCCTCGCCGCCTCGCTGTCGCTCCTCGGAGGCCTGCTCGGATCGCGGGAGGGCGCAGCGGCACTCTGGTCGACGGTCGCCGTCCTCGGCGCCGCGCTCGGCCCGGTGCTCGGGGGCGTGCTCACCCAGGTCTTCGACTGGCGGGCGATCTTCGCCGTGCAGGCGCCCGTCGCGGCCGCCGCGCTGCTCGCGACTCGCGGGTCGGTGACAGCGCCGCCCGAAAAGGCCCACCGGCGCAAGCGCGGAGCGCCGGCGGCTGACGCGGCCCTGGCGCTCGTCTTCGCCGCGCTCGTCGGCGCGCTGTTCCTCGCCGTGCTGCTCGTGATCACCGTCTGGGGCCTGGACCCGATCGTCGGCGCACTCGTCGTCAGTGCCCTGCCTGCGGCGACGATCGCCGCCCGGCCGCTCGCGCGCAGTCTCAGCGCGCCTGCGGCGGTCGGAAGCGGCGCCTTGCTGCTCTTCGCCGGCCTTGGCTCGCTTGCCCTGCTGCCGCGCGTCTCGAATGCGCTCGTCGCCGTCTCGCTCGCCTTCTGTGGCAGCGGCATCGGGCTCGCCGTGCCTGCGTTGACGCGGGCGTCGCTCGATCCCCAGGCGAGCCTCGCCCGTAGCGGCGCGATCACGATCGCCGCGCGGCACGCCGGCCTGGTGCTCGGCCTGGCTCTCGTCGCACCCGTGCTCACGAGCTCTCTCGACCGCGCTGGCGAGCGGGCACTGCTGGGAGGGACAAAGGAGATCCTCGACGCGAACGTACCGCTGACGAAGAAGGTGCCGATCGCGCTTGCGCTGCGAGACGCGCTCGAGGCGGCTCCGAAGGGCGAGGTCCCGGACCTCACGAAGCCTTTCGACGAGGCCGGGGCGAGGACGAACGCGTACGTGCGCGAGGCGCGGGACTCCCTCGTCAACACGCTGGAGTCGGCCCTGACGCGTGGCTTCCGCTCATCGTTCGGGCTCGCCGCGCTCTTCGCCGCTGTCTCGCTCCTGCCCGCCCGGCGACTGAGAGCGACGCGGTGAAGCGGACACTCGTCCTCCTCGCCGCCGCCGCGGCGCTGCTGGTCGTCGAGCTGTCGCTCGGTGCGATCGGATTCGGCAAGCCCCAGCCGGCCGACCCGTGCACTGCCAGGCCATCGTTCCGGGGCGGCGGCCTCGACGGTGAGGTGCAGACGTTCGCGCTCAGCGCCCTGAACGGCGCCGCGTGCAAGCTCGACACGACGCGCGAGGAGCTCGTCCTCTCATTCGTCCCCGCGGCCGGGACGAAGCGGGTCCGCTGGGACCGTCAGACGATCGAGGATGCTCTGCGCTTCGGCTTCGACCGCGCGGCCAACGACCTGGAGGCGCGGGGTGTCACCGGGCTCGTGATCGGTCACATCCTCGAGGTCGTCGTCGGCGCGCCGCTCGACTTCTTCCTCGACGTCAGCGGCTAGTCCGCTTTCGGCGAGACCCAGGGCTTGCGGAGCTCGTCGGCCAGCCGACCGTGCACCTGCGCGATCGCCAGTCGCTCCTGAGAGAGTGAGTCGCGGTCGCGGATCGTGACCGTGTCGTCCTCGAGCGTCTGCTCGTCGACGGTGAAGGCGAACGGGGTGCCGATCTCGTCCTGGCGCCGGTAGCGGCGGCCGATCGCGCCGCCGTCGTCGTATTCGACCATGAACTCGGTGCGCAGCTCCTCGTAGAGCGCCCGCGCCTTGCCGACCATGCCCGCGTCCTTGGAGATCAGCGGGAGCACCGCGGCCTTCACTGGCGCGATCTGCGGGTGAAGGCGGAGCACGGTGCGCTCGCGGTCGGCGACGACCTCTTCGTCGTAGGCGTCGACGAGGAACGCGAGCAGAGACCGATCCACGCCCCCGGCGGGCTCGATCACGTACGGGACGTAGCGCTCCTTGCCGTCGGGGCCCACGTACTCGAGCGTGTTGCCCGAGTGCTCGGAGTGTTGCTTGAGGTCGAAGTCGCCGCGGTTTGCGATCCCCTCGAGCTCCGACCAGCCGATCGGGAAGAGGTACTCGATGTCGCTCGTGCCGCGCGAGTAGTGGGAGAGCTCGTCGGCCTCGTGTGGGCGGATGCGCAGGCGGCTCGCGCGGATGCCGTACCGCTCGTACCAGCCACGCCGCTCGTCGATCCAGTAGCGGTACCACTCGTCCGCTTCGGCCGGCGGGACGAAGAACTCCATCTCCATCTGCTCGAACTCGCGCGTGCGGAAGAGGAAGTTCCCCGGGGTGATCTCGTTGCGGAACGACTTGCCGATCTGGGCGATGCCGAACGGGGGGCGGCGGCGGGCGAGCTGGAGGACGTTCTTGAAGTTGACGAAGATGCCCTGCGCGGTCTCGGGGCGCAGGTACGCGGTCGAGCCGGTTTCCTCGATCACGCCGATCCGCGTCGAGAGCATCAGGTTGAACTGTCGCGGCTCGGTCAGGTCGCACTCCGGGGTCTCCCCCGGGCGCTTGCTCGGCTTGCGGCCGCAGCGGATCTCGTCGTGCTCGGGATCGTTGAGGTGGTCGGCGCGGAAGCGGAGCTTGCAGGTCCTGCAGTCGACCATCGGGTCACTGAAGCCGGCAAGGTGGCCCGAGGCCTCCCAGACGCGCGGGTTGAGGATGATCGCGGAATCGAGCGCGACGATGTCCTCGCGCTCCTGGATCATCGCCTCGAACCAGCGCGCCTTGACGTTGTTCTTGGCGAGCACGCCGTAGTGGCCGTAGTCGTATGCGGAGCCGAGGCCGCCGTAGATCTCAGACGAAGGGAAGACGAAGCCGCGCCGCCGGCACAGCGAGACGATCTTGTCCATGGTCACGACGTCGGCCATGGCCGAACGTTAACCGCAGGTCAGGAAGCCTATGAGGCTAGCGAGTCGGCGGCACGCCGGGCATCGCGCCACGGCAGGCCTTCAACGCGCCGCGCAGCGTGCGCAGATCGGGCGGCCCACCCTTACCCGGGCGGGCGAGCCCGTGCTTCTCCAGGCAGCCGCGCAGATCGCCGAACGGGCGTAGTCCGGGCAGTCCCGGCAGGCTCCGCGGGCCGCCGCGCGGCGCGGGTGCGACCCCTGGGGGAGCGGTCTGCGACGGTGCGACAGCGGCGACGAGCCCGACTTCCGGGCTGTCGTCGTCCACGATCACGGTGGGTGTGAGCACCGCGAGCGCGGCAACGACCACGCCTGCGGCACCGATCACGCCGAGCAGCATTCCCTTCGTCACGCGCGGATCGTGGCACGCCTTCCTGAAAGAACGCTGAGAAATGGGGGAGGCGGCCTTGGCTCGGAGCCGCCTCCCCCAACGACCGCTGGCTAGCTCTGCAGCGCTGCGGTCGCCGACCGCCGACGGTGCACGAGGGTGAACCCCGCAAGCGCGATTGCAAGCGCTCCCAGGCCGCTGCCGGCTGCCAGCCCGACCGCGTCCCAGGAAGATCCACCCTCGTGGGGTGCCGGCACGGCGGCCGGATGGTTAACGAGATAGCGCGAGACGACGTCCGTGTCGACCGCGGCCGGTCCCGGATGCTCGATCGGCCGCACGGCGGCCGGATGGTTGACGAGATAGCGCGAGACCACGTCCGTGTCGACCGTGTCGACCGCGAGCGGTCCCGGGTGCTCGATCGGCCGCACGGCGGTGGCGGTGACCTGGACAGTCGCCGCACCAGGCCCCTTGGCCGCCTGCGCCCCCGAAGCGGTGAGAGCTGCGAGGCCCAGACCGAGAGCGAGCCACTGATTGAACCTGCGCCGAGCCTTCATCGTGTGCCTCCTTCGTCCGCCGACCGCCCCGTGCGATCAGCTCTGCGAGGGAGCGTGCGGCCAGGCGCTCAAGAACTGGCTCACAAGCGCTCAAGAAGGACCAAAGAGCGGTTTTGTCCCAAAGTGACCCGTGGTACGTTCGCTGACGTCATGGAGTTTCGGATCCTCGGCCCGTTGGAGGTGGTCGACAACGGCCGCTCGCTGCCGCTCGGCGGCGCCCGGCAGCGAGCTCTTTTGACCGCACTGATTCTTCGAGCCAACCAGGTCGTCTCGACCGATCAGCTGCTCGACGAGGTGTGGAGTGACGAGCCACCGGCGAGCGGCGTTCGAGTCGTCCAGGTCTACGTGTCCCAGCTCCGCAAGATCCTCGGGGACGGAGTCATCGAGACGCGGGCTCCGGGTTACGTCCTCACCGCAAAGCCCGACACTCTCGATCTTCAGCGCTTCGAAGCCCTGCTGGGCGAGGCGCGGAAGGCCGATCCTGCGGAGGCGGCCGCCAAGCTGCGAGACGCGCTCGCGCTCTGGCGTGGAGCACCGCTTGGCGACGTCGCCTATCACTCGTTTGCCCAGACCGAGATCGGGCGACTCGAGGAGCTCAGGCTCTCGGCGTTCGAGGCGCGGATCGAGGCAGATCTCCGGCTGGGCCGTCATGCCGAGGTCGTCGGCGAGCTCGAAGCCCTGGTCGCGGAGCATCCGCTCAGGGAGCGTTTGCGTGCGCACCTGATGCAGGCCTTGTACGGCTCGGGCCGCCAGGCGGAAGCGCTCGAGGCGTACCAGCAGGCTCGGAACATCCTCGTCGAGGAGCTCGGCATCGAACCCGGCCGGGGGCTCCGCGATCTGGAGCAGGCGATCCTGCGGCAGGATCCTTCCCTCGACGTCGCTGCGGACGAGGAGGCCGAAGAGGATTCGTCGAGGGGCGCCTTCGTCGGCCGTGAGGCCGAGCTCGAGGAGCTGCTCGCGGGGCTCGAGGATACCCTGGCGGGCCGCGGTCGCCTCTTCCTGGTCGTCGGCGAGCCCGGCATCGGCAAGAGCCGCCTCACCGAAGAGCTGATGCGCCGAGCGCGGGCGCGCGGTGCCCGAGTGCTGGTGGGGCGCTGCTGGGAGGCGGGTGGCGCTCCGGCCTACTGGCCCTGGGTGCAGTCGCTACGCGGATACGTGCGCGGGACCGACCCCGGCTCGCTTCGGGCTCAGCTCGGTTCGGGGGCGGCAGAGGTCGCGCAGATCCTGCCCGAGCTGCACGAGCTCCTTCCCGGTCTGCCTGAGCCGACGGCCCTCGACTCCGAAGGTGCGCGCTTCCGGCTCTTCGACGCTACCGCGGAGTTCCTTCGCGCTGCGGCCGAGGAGCGCCCGACCCTGCTCGTGCTGGACGACCTGCATGCCGCCGACATGCCCTCGCTCCTGCTGTTGCAGTTCGTCGCCCGTGAGCTGGCCTCGAGCCGCCTGCTCGTGATCGGCGCCCTGCGCGACGTCGACCCCGTTCCCGGGCATGCCCTCAGCGCGGTACTGGCCGAGCTCGCGCGCGAACCCGTTACACGCCGGCTCGCGCTTGGTGGTCTGAGCGAGGAGGACATAGGCGAGTACGTCGCGCTGACCGCGTCGGAGATCGCCTCGCCCGACCTGGTCTCGGCCTTGCACGAACGCACCGAGGGAAACCCGCTGTTCGTCGGCGAGACAGTGCGCCTCCTCGCCTTCGAGCGCGACGATCCCGGCCCGAGCGCCTCCCCGGCCGTGATTCCGCAAAGCGTCCGCGATGTCATCGCCCGGTCGAGGCGATCGAGCACGAGGGTCATCAGGTATCCGGCTCGTCCGGTCTTCAGGTGCGTGTTCACGCATCTCCAGATGCTGCTCGGCCGCCTGCCCGAGGCGAGAGGCGAGCTGACGGCCCTGGCCGCGGATGACTTCGCCGCGATGCCCTTCGATTCCGAGTGGCTCTACGGGATGAGCATGCTCGCCGAGACCTGCATCGCCGTCGGGGACGCCGAGTCCGCGCCGGTCCTGTACCGGCTGCTGCTTCCTTGGGCTGCGTTGAACGCCGCCGATCACCCCGAAGGGATCAGGGGATCGGTCTCTCGCTACCTCGGCCTCCTCGCAACAGCGATGGCGGACTGGCCGACGGCGCAATCGCACTTCGAGGCGGCACTGGCGATGAACGAGCGCATGGGCGCGAGGCCGTGGCTCGCTCACACACAGCGCGATTACGCGCGGATGCTGCTCGAGCGGGCCGAAGCCGGCGACCGCGAGCGTGCGACCGACCTGCTCGAGAGTGCGACCGCGATCTACGGCGAGCTCGGCATGACTGTGGCCTGAGGGGCCAACCGCAGCCGAACGACCGCGCCGCCGTCAGGGGCATTCTCGGCGGTCACCTCACCGCCGTGCGAAACGGCGACCTGCCGCACGATCGCGAGCCCGAGGCCCGAGCCGGGCAGGTGCCGGGCCGCCGCCGCCCGGTAGAAGCGGTCGAAGACGTGGGGGAGGTCCTCCTCTGCGATCCCCGGGCCGTGGTCGCGCACGGTCACCTCGCTGCCTGCCACGCGGACCTCAACGGAGTCGCTCCACTTGGCGGCGTTGTCGAGCAGGTTCGAGACGGCCCGCTCCAGCTGGGGCCGCGAAGCCTCGACCACCGACTCTTCGAGCTCGGTCTGGTACTCGACCTTCGGAGTCCGCACCCGGGCTCGCGCGACGACGTCCTCGACGAGCTCGTCCAGCCGCACCTCCTCGAGCTCCGGCGGCGCATCCGGATCGAGCTCGACGAGGTCGCCGACGAGCATGCTCAACTCCTCGACCTGGCCGATCACGTCGGCGAGGAGTCGCCCGCGCTCGTCGGTGGACAGCTCTTTGCCTCCCGCCAGCACCTCGACGTTCGTTCGCAGGCTGGACAGGGGTGTACGCAGCTCGTGGGAGGCGTCGGCGATCAGCTGGCGCTGCGCCTTGACCGACGAGTCCAGCGCGCCGAGCATCTCGTCGAAGGCGGAGGCGAGCCGCCCGAGCTCGTCGCGGGAGCCCGAGCCGGCGCCGATCCGACGCGAGAGGTTCCGGGTCTCCGTCACCTCCTCCGCCACCTGGGTCAGGCGGCCGACCGGCCGCAGCGCCGCTTGGCCGACGAGCAGCCCGAGGCCGCTGGCGAGCCCGATCCCGCCCAGGCCGATGAAGAGCAGGTAGAGGCCGATGCGGTGGAGCGTGTGGTCGACCTCGTCGAGCGGACGAGCGACCTGGAGCGCGAGCCCATTGCCAAGCTGCGCCGAGTAGACCCGCACGTGCACGCCCTGAACGCTGCCGTCCGAGAAGAAGGGACGCCCGGTGTTGCCGGACGCGAGCTCTTCCGCCCGGATCAAGCCGGGGAGAGGGACGGCTGCGCCGGAGCCGTCGGAACCGACGACCTGGAGGTACGTGGGCGGGCCACCCAGGGGCGCACGCGGCCCGAGGGGGACGATCCCGGGCACCGGGCCGGGATGTTCGGCGAAGTCTCTGGCGCGGTTGACCAGGCTGCTGTCGACCTCTCCGAGGAGCTGGTGGCGGACGACGACGTAGACCACGCCCGAGGCGGCCACGACGGCAATGGCAACCGCGGCGGTCGCCAGTAGCGTCACCCTGAGGCGGAAGCTCATGCTTCTCTGAGCGCGTAGCCGACGCCGCGTACGGTGTGGATCAGGCGCGGCTCGCCCTCGGCCTCCGTCTTGCGGCGGAGGTAGCCGACGTAGACCTCGAGGGAGTTCGATGCCGGCCCGAAGTCGTAGCCCCAGACGCGGTCGAAGATCACGTCACGCGTCAGCACCTGGCGGGGATTGCGCAGGAACAGCTCGAGCAGCAGGAACTCGGTCCGCGTCAGCTCGATCTGCCGGTCGCCGCGGCGAACCTCACGCGTTCCGGGGTCGAGCGTGAGATCGGCGAACGAGAGCAGCTCGTCTCCGCCGATCGTGCGGCGGAGGAGCGCGCGCAGGCGTGCCAGGAGCTCCTCGAGCGCGAACGGCTTGACGAGGTAGTCGTCGGCTCCGGCATCGAGGCCGGCGACACGGTCGCTGACCTCGTGACGCGCCGTCAGCAACAGCACGGGAGTCGCATCGCCCTGACGGCGGAGCGCACGGCAGGTCTCGAGACCGTCCATGACCGGCATCAGCACGTCGAGGACGATCGCGTCGACGCTCCGGCGGGCGAGGGAGACGAGTGCCTCCTGCCCGTCGGGAGCGGTGGAGACCTCGTAGCCTTCCAGGCGGAGAGCCCGTTCGAGCGCATCGCGAACGGCGCGCTCGTCATCGACGACAAGAATGCGCATGACCGAATTGTGCTTGTTCAACCTGAGAGCATCGTGAAATGACGTCGCCCACCGCCCAGTGACCGCCTCGCCCGTCGAGCTGCACATCGTCTCGGACGCCACCGGCGAGACCGCCACGCGGCTCGTCGCGGCGCTCGAGGCGCAGTTTCCCGAACAGCCGTTCGAGGAGATCCGGCACCCGCGCGTCGAAACCGTCGACGATCTGAGGCTCGTCGTCGACCGGGCGAAGGGCAGGCCTGCGGTCGTGGTGTACACGATCGTCAAGCCGGAGTTGCGCGGGGCGATGCGCGACTTCTGCAGGCGGGCGAAGCTCCACTACTGCGACATCCTCGGCCCGCCGCTCGCGTCGATCGCGAAGATCTCCGGCCAGGCCGCCCAGCTCGTTCCAGGCGTCCGGCATCCCCTCGACTCGGCGTACTTCCGGCGCATCGGCGCCATCGAGTTCGCCGTCAAGTACGACGACGGCATGGGCGGCGGCCTGCCGGAGGCCGACATCGTGCTCGTCGGCGTCTCACGCACCTCCAAGACGCCGCTTTCGATGTACCTCGGCTACATGGGCTACAAGACCGCCAACGTCCCGGTCGTCCACGGGATCGATCCGCCGAAGGAGCTGTTCGAGGTCGACGCAGCGAAGATCGTCGGGCTGACGATCGACGCGTCCCGCCTGGCCGAGATCCGGCAGGAACGGGTCAGGCAGATGCGGGCAACGCCGAAGGCCTACGCGGAGCTGGTCGAGATCTACGAGGAGCTCGAGCACGCCGACGCGCTCCACCGCCGGCTCGGCTGCCCCGTCCTCGACGTTACGGACCTTTCGATCGAGGAGACGGCATCGCGCGTGGTCAAGCTCGTCGAGCAGCGCAAGGTCCGTCGGTGATCCGCGAGAAGCCGCCGATCCCACTCTGGAGATGGGGGACGTGGTGGGTGGCACTCGCCGTCGGCATGTTCCTCTTCTACGTCCTGCTCACGCCGATCTGGATCGGGCTGCGTGCCCTCGCCTGGGCGGCGGAGTTCCGGGCGCGGCGGCGGCGCTAGAGAAGCCTCGCGGGCAGCAGCGTTTCTAGCCCCGGCTCCACGCGGTAGGCGGTCGCGCCCTCGCGCGGGGAGAGGACCTCGGTGAGCTCGGTGCCGGCGAAGTGGAGGCCGACGCCCGCGTCGGCCGCGTAGCCGGGGGGAAAGCCGTCGTCGACGAGCTGCCGGTAGAGCGGGCGGCGCAGCTCCTCGTCGTCGTAGTGCGGGCAGGCGCTCCCCGGCAGGAAACCCAGGCCGTCGGGCATCCCCGCCAGCTGGGGGCCGAACGAGTCGGTGATGCCCGCCTCAAACCAGCAGATCATCCCGGCGCTCGAGCCGGCGAGCACGATTCCCTGCTTCCACGCCTCGCGCAGCAGCGCGTCGAAGCCGTGTACGCGCCAGATCGCCAGCATGTTGGCGGTGTTGCCGCCGCCGACGAGGATCACGTCCTGGGCAAGCACGAGCTCGCGCAGGTTCTCGGGCGGCCACGGGAAGAACTCGAGCCTGCGAACGTCGGCGCGGCCGTGGAAGCGGTCGTGGATCTGCAGGGCGCGCCAGGGATCCTCGGCGCCGGCCGTCCCCACCCAGAGCAGTCTTGGCCCCTCGCCGACCAGCCCGAGGACGTAGTCGAGCACCGGGCCCGGGTCGCCTCCGCCGACGGCGACAATGTGGCGGTCGAGCATGGCCGCGAGTATGGCAGCGCGCTGTGGGAAGATTGCGCACCTGATGAGTTACGTCTTCGACTTCGACGAGCCCTGCGAGGGCGGCCGCGAGCTTCTCGGTGGGAAAGGCGCCGGCCTCGCGGAGATGACCCAGCTCGGCGTTCCGGTCCCCGCGGGCTTCACGATCACGACCGAGGCTTGCCGTGCATACATGCGCGCGGGCAAGCAGGTGCCGGACGGGCTCGAGGACGAGATCGAGCAGCACGTCCAGGCGCTCGAGCAGAGGTCGGGCAAGCGCTTCGGGGACACGCGTGACCCGCTGCTCGTCTCGGTGCGCTCGGGAGCCGCGGTCTCGATGCCCGGGATGATGGACACGATCCTGAACCTCGGTCTCGGGGACGAGGCCGTCGAGGGTCTTGCGAAGACGACGGGCAACCGCCGCTTCGCCTACGACTCGTACCGGCGCCTCGTCCAGATGTACGGCGAAGTCGTCGACGGGATCGACGGCCATCGCTTCGAGCAGGAGCTCTCGCGGGTCAAGCAGGAACGCGGCGCCGACCAGGACTCGGACCTGTCGGCAGACGACCTCGCCGCCCTGACCGACAACTTCAAGCGGATCTACCAGGATGAGACCGGCAATCCCTTCCCGCAGGATGCGCGCCAACAGCTGCGTCGAGCCGTCCGCGCGGTGTTCGACTCGTGGGACGTCCCGCGCGCGCAGGTCTACCGGCGCGCACACGACATCCCGGACGATCTCGGCACCGCCGTCAACGTCGTCCAGATGGTGTTCGGGAACAAGGGCGACTCCTCCGGCACCGGGGTCGCATTCACGCGAGACCCGGCAACAGGTGAGCCGGGCGTGTACGGCGAGTTTCTCTCCAACGCGCAGGGCGAGGACGTCGTCGCCGGCATCCGCACGCCCGATCCGATCTCGCAGATGAAGCAGAAGCTGCCACAGGCGTACGAGCAGTTCCTCGACACGGCCCGCCGGCTCGAGGAGCACTACCGCGACGTGCAGGACGTCGAGTTCACGGTCGAGGAGGGCAAGCTCTACCTCCTGCAGACGAGGACCGGGAAGCGCACCGCCGCGGCCGCCCTGAAGGCCGCCGTGGACATGGTCGAGGAGGAGTTGATCTCGCAGGAGGAGGCTGTCGCGCGGATCGAGCCCGGCCAGCTCGAGCAGCTCTTGCATCCGATGCTCGACCCCGACGGAGACTACGAGCTGGCGGCGACCGGGCTCAATGCGTCCCCGGGCGCGGCCACGGGGGAGGTCGTGTTCGACGCGGCGACGGCCGAGCGCCGTGGCGAAGCCGGCGAGAGCGTGATCCTCGTTCGCTGGGAGACGACGCCCGACGACTACTACGGCATGCGGCACGCGGCGGGGATCCTGACCGCGCACGGCGGCCTCACCTCGCACGCGGCCGTGGTTGCCCGCGGCGAAGGCATCCCCTGCGTGACCGGCTGCGAAGCGCTCACGCTCGATCCCGACGGAAAAACGGCGGCGCTCGGCGAGCACACGCTCCGCGAAGGCGACCCGATCACGATCGACGGCGCAACCGGCCGCGTGTTCCTCGGGAAGGTGAACCTCGTCCCGCCGCGGATGAACGAGGACTTCCAGACGATCCTGGAGTGGGCCGACGACTTCCGCCGGCTGAGGGTTCGCGCCAACGCGGACACGCCCGACGATGCGGCGAAGGCACGTGAGCTCGGCGCGGAGGGGATCGGCCTCTGCCGCACCGAGCACATGTTCAACGCGGAGGACCGCCTGCCGGTCGTCCGGGAGATGATCATGGCCTCCTCCGAGGAGGAGCGGCGCGGCGTGCTCGACCGGCTCCTGCCGATGCAGCAGTCCGACTTCGAGGGGATCTTCGAGGCAATGGCGGGGCTGCCGGTCACGATCCGGCTCCTCGACCCGCCCCTGCACGAGTTTCTGCCCGACCTCGAGGACGCGACCGACGACCGGATGCGCGAGCGGATCAAGCAGCTCCGCGAGGCGAACCCGATGCTCGGGACGCGCGGCTGCCGCCTGGGCCTGCTCCACCCGGAGATCTACGAGATGCAGGTGCGCGCGATCGTCCGCGCGGCGATCGCCGTGCGCGAGCGTACGGGGGACGCGCCCCTGGTCGAGATCATGCACCCGCTCGTCGCCTTCGAAGAGGAGCTGCGACGGCTACGCGAGCTGACAATCTCCGTGGCGAAGGAGGAAGGCCAGCTCGACTACCTCGTCGGGACGATGATCGAGCTTCCGCGGGCGTGCATCCGCGCCGACGAGATCGCACGCGAGGCCGACTTCTGCTCGTTCGGCACGAACGATCTGACGCAGACCGCGCTCGGCTTCTCGCGCGACGACGCCGAGGGGAAGTTCCTGACCCGCTACCTCGAGACGGGCGTTCTCGAGCGGAACCCGTTCGAGGTGATCGACGAGGAGGGCGTCGGGGATCTGATGCGGATCGCCGTAGAGCGCGGGCGCTCGGTCAAGCCCGACCTCAAGCTCGGGATCTGCGGCGAGCACGGCGGCGAGCCCCGGTCGGTGGCGTTCTGCCACCGGATCGGGATCGACTACGTCTCGTGCTCTCCGTACCGAGTGCCGCTGGCGCGGCTCGCGGCGGCGCAGGCGGCGCTGAGCGAGTCAGGGGTCGTGGCCGCGGTCGCCGGGGGATAGGGCGCTTCGAGCGTTGAAGTCGGCCGACGGCCTGCGCAAGATACGTCCGTAACGTTCTCCTTCTAAGGAGGCTGGACCATGGGTAGGTGGAGCGCAGACCGCTTGGCGGCCACGAGCGGCATCGCGTTCGTCGTGCTCTTCATCGTCTCGTTCTTCACCGCGACGATGCCGCCCGACTCGACCGACTCCAACAGCGAGTGGGTGGCGTACTTCCTCGACCATCACCGCGCGACCTTGATCAGCGCAGTGCTGATCGGGGCGGCTGTGATGTTCTTCATCTGGTTCGCGGGCAGCGTCGGCGCCGCGTTGCGCAACGCCGGCGAGCAGCGACTCGCCGCCGTCGCGTTCGGCGGGGGCGTCACGGCTGCGGCTGTCGGGACCGTGATCGGAGGCCTGCAGGCCGCACTGGCGTATCGCATTGCGATCGACTCGCCTGCAAGCGTGAAGGCGTTCGTCGACGTCTCGTACGGCCTGGGGGTGCTGATCAGCTTCCCGGTAGCGGTGCTGATCGGCGCAACCGCTATCGCGTCGTGGCGGTCTGGCGTGTTCCCACGCTCCTGGGCGGGCGTGTCGGGCGTCGCGGCCGTGGTCATGGTCTCCGGCGGCGGGGCGATCGCGCACAGCGGCTTCTACCGCCCGGACGGGCCGTGGGCGTTCGTGACGCTGATCGTCTTCCTCGTCTGGACGCTGGTCACGAGCGGCTGGCTCGTCATGCGCACGCACGCCGAAGCGGTACCCGCAGCGGCACCGGCGGCAACCTGATCGTGGGCGGGAGGCGCTTCGGCGCCTCCCGCATCACCCCCCCAGCCCGCGGACCTTCAGGTACGAGATCAGCACGCTGCCGACTGCGATCGCGATCAGGCTGACGGCTCCCACAACGCCGAGGCGGCCGTAGGCGGCGTGCCCGCGGCCGAAGCGGGCGAAGGCGAGCGTGGCGAGGATGCCGCCGATCAGCCCGCCGACGTGGCCGCCGATCGAGATGCCCGGGACGGCGAAGCTGATCGCGAGGTTGATGAGGATCAACGTCAGGTAGTTGCCTGCGATCGATCCGGTCGCCTGCCACTCGAGGATCAGCCCGGCGCCGAGCAGGCCGAAGATCGCACCGGAGGCGCCGACGGTGACGGCGTTCGGGTTGGCGACCAGCGCTCCCGCTGCCCCTGCGAGCCCCGAGACGAGGTAGAGGCCGATGAAGCGGACGCGGCCGAGCGCCATCTCCACCGGCGCTCCCAGCCACCAGAGCGCGAGCATGTTGAAGGCGATGTGGATCACGCTGGCATGCAGGAACGCGGACGTGATCAGCCGCCACCAGTCACCGTGGTCGACGGCCGGCCCGAAGAGCACCCATTTGTAGAAGAGGGAGCCACCGGGGTTGTTGAGCCCTGACCCCTGGGCGACCGTGATCAGGTAGACGATCACGTTCAGGCCGACGAGGATCTTCGTGACGATCGCGTCAGTCGGTCTAGCGCGCGCTCCACGGGCGACCCGCTGGATCCGGCGCTGAACTTTCGGCGCGCCGCCGCCGGAGGCCGCGTGATCCGGGCAGCGGAGGCCCACCGGCGCGAACGTGACGCAGTCCGTGCAGATCGGCCGACCGCACTCCGAGCACGAGAGTCCGGTCTCCCGGTCGGGGTGCCGATAGCAGGCGGCCACGTCACAGTTAGCGTACCGGTGGTCATGCGAGTCCACGTCGCGTTCACCCCGGAGGAAAAAGCCTCGGCGCCGGTCGGGATCGTCGTCGACGTTCTGCGTGCGACCTCGACGATCGCGCAGGCCCTCGCGTCCGGTTACCGGCGGGTGTTCTGTTGCGCGGAGATCGAGGAGGCGATGCGAATGCGCGAGGAGACCGAGGGCTCGATCG
>DATCPA010000071.1:0-1647 GCA_036564335.1 Gaiellaceae bacterium | reverse complement strand
CGCGTGACGTTGCTCGCGAAAGGCCGCGCCGGCAGCGCCGAGCGGCCCGGTCACGACGAGCAGGTCGCCCGGCCGGGCACCACCGCGCCCGGGAACGCGATTCGAGCGGCCCAATGCGGTGACGGCGAGGTGAAGGCTCTCGGAGGCCGACGTGTCGCCGCCGAGCACCGGCACGCCGGGCTCGTTCAGGCCTTCGTAGAGCTCGAGCACATTCTCGAGCTGCGTCTCTGCAGGAGCACCGAGGCCGACGATCAGCCCCTCGGGCTCGGCTCCCGAGGCGGCGAGATCGCTCAGGTTGACCGCCGCAGCGCGATACCCCAGCTCTCGGTAGGTCGTCCAGGCCAGCCGAAAGTGCACTTCTTCGACGAGCGTGTCCTGCGTGACGACGAGCCCGGCCTCGAGCTGGGCCGCGTCGTTCTCGATTCCCCGCGCGAGCCCGCGACGCTCGAGCTCGTCCAGCAGGCCGAGCTCGCCGAGCTCAGAGAGCCGCATCGATAGCCGCCCTCAGCGCTGCCGCATCGGTGGCCGCACGCACGACCGCAACCCCCGCGGCTCCAGCCTGAATGCAGGCGGCCGCGTTCGAGGAGTCCACGCCGCCGATCGCGATCACGGGAACCGAGACCGCCCGGCAGATCTCGGCCAGACCCTCGAGCCCGATCGGTGGATCGGCGTCCGGCTTGGTCGGGGTCGCCCAGACCGGGCCGGCGCCGACATAGGCCGCGCCGCCGACCTCGCCCGCACGGGCCTCGGCGACCGAGGCGGCGGAGACGCCTACCAGCAGGCCGGCGGCGAGCGCACGTTCAGCTCCCTCGTCCTCCCGCCCGAGGTGAACGCCGTCCGCGCCCAGCTCCACCGCCGCTTCGACGTCGTCGTTGACCACGAAGGTCGCGGGCAGCTCGCGGAAGCCGCGCCCGGCCTCGACGACCTGCTCCGTTGGCGCCTTGACGCGCAGCTGCACAACCGTCGCCCCGCCCTCGACGGCGGCGCGGGCGGTCTCGAGGTCGCTCACCACCGCGTGCAGCCTCATTCGACCTTCGCGCGCGAGTCGAGCTTTTTCGGGTCGAGATCGTAGAGCGCGTCGTAGAGCGCGACATGGAACGAGCCGGGCTTCTTCGCCTTCTTGGCGGCGTCCTCGCCGGCCACTCCGAAGGCGGCGAGCGCCTCTGCGGCCGCCTCGAGCGGATCGTCGGGACGCACGCCGAGGAAGCAGCCCGTGATCGCCGTCGCCATGCACCCCGTGCCGGTTACGGTCGCGAGCAGCTCGTGACCGTTGGCGATCGCGAGCACGCGCTCCCCGTCGGAGACGTGATCGACGGGGCCGGTGACCGCGGCCACGCAGCCGAGCGCCCGCGCCGCCTCGCGCGCAAGCTCCGGGCCGCCTCCGACACCGACGGCCTCGACTCCGCGGATCTCGGCTCGATGCCCGGCCAGGGTCGCGAGCTCGGCGGAGTTGCCGCGCACGACGGCGAGCTCGAGATTCCGGGTGAGGCTCAGCGCGGTCTCGGTGCGGTAAGCGGTCGCGCCCGCACCTACTGGATCGAGCACGACCGGCACGCCGGCGCGGTTCGCCGCCCGCCCGGCGAGCAGCATCGCCTCGACCCACTCGTCCGAGAGCGTGCCGATGTTGAGCACGAGCGCCGAGGCCGC
>DATCPA010000052.1:0-13804 GCA_036564335.1 Gaiellaceae bacterium | reverse complement strand
GAGCCGCTCGTCGAGGTAGAAGACCTCTCGCTCGCCTGCGGACGGCAGCGGCACGATCCGGCGCAGCGCGTGTGAATACTCGCCGTCCACGTACACGAGCGCCGTCTCCGCGGCCTCGGCGAGGTACGGCTGTACCATCGCCGCTCGCCCCTGACCGTGTATCCGGGCCACGAGGGCCCGGGCCGCGTCCGCCTCCGCCGGCGAGAACCACGCCGAGCTCCGCCCGCCCGCCGAGATCGCCGGCTTGACCACGAACCGCCCGCCCGGCGGGTCGAAGGGCTCGCCCGGCGCCGCGAACCGGGTCGGGACGATCGGCACGCCGGCGGCGCGGAGGTCGGTCAGGTAGCGCTCCTTGTCCGTGTTCCACTCGAGCACCGCGACGGGGTTGAGCACCCGGGGGAGCGAGCCCGCCCAGCGCAGGAACTCCTGCCGGCGCTCCGCGTAGTCCCAGGTCGAGCGTACGACGACGAGGTCGAACGACTCCCAGTCGACGGCCGCGTCCCAGACCGCCGGCACCGCCTCCACGCCGAGGGCCGCGAGCTCGCCGACCAGCGCGGGGAAGTCATCGTCCCCCTGCGGGATCTCCGCGCAGGTCGCGAGGGCCACGCGGCCGTGCGCCCCTAGATCTTCCAGGCGCCGTTCTCCTGGACGACTTTGCCGTCCAGCTCGATCCGCCCGCCGTCCCGTAGGTCCTTGATCAGGTCCCAGTGCAGCGAGCTGATGTTCTTCCCGCCCACGCTCGTGTAGCTCGCACCGACCGCGAGGTGCACGGTGCCGGCCATCTTCTCGTCGTAGAGGATGTTCCGCATCGGCTGCGTGATCCCCGTGTTGCAGCCGATCCCTAGCTCGCCGAGGAACCGGGCGCCCTCGTCCATGTCCAGCGCCGCGAGCAGCACGTCCTCGCCGTGCTCGGCCGAGGCCTCCTCGACGCGGCCCTTGCGAAACGTCAGCCGGATGCCCTGGACGGGGGAAACGTCGAGCTCGGTGGGGACGTCGAAGAAGATCGTGCCTTCGGCCGAGTCTTCCACCGGCGAGAAGAAAAACTCCCCGCCCGGCATGTTCACGTGACCGTCGTCGACTAAGCCCTTGCGCCCTCGCAGCGACAGCGTCAGATCCGTGTCCGCCCCGACGATCCGGACCTCGTCCGCCGCGTCAAAGTGGGCAAGCAGCCCGTACATCGACTTCGACTCCTCGTCCCAGTCGCGCAGGACGGCCCCGTAGAAGAACTCCTCGAAGTGCGACAGGGACATGCCCGCCTCCTGGGCGTAGGCGTTGGTGGGGAACTGGCAGCCGACCCAGGGGATCTCGTCCTTGATCGTCCGCCTGAAGAAAGGCGCGGCCGCCTTTCTGACGAGCGCCCGGCGATCGGGAGCAGGTCCGCGGCGCCGCGGGTGTTGTCCGGCGCCTCGATCGTGATCCGTGCGTCCATGTGGTCGGCGGCGTAGACGTCGATCGGCGACATCTCGGCGACCAGCTCCGCAGGAGCCTCGGCCGCCCAGACGTCGTCGGACGGGAACAGCGTCCAGTTCATCCGCAGCAGCGGATAGGCGCCCTTGCGAGCGATCAGCCGCATCACCTCCTCGAGCAGGGGGCGGGCCGACGGCGTCGAGCGGATCAGCACCTGCCAGCCGGGCTGGACGCCCAGCGACCGCTCGACGAGCAGGCGCGCGTACTCGGCGACCCGGGGGTCTACAGCCGCCACTCGCCGCTCTCCTGGACGACCTCTCCGTCGAGCTCGATCCGCCCGCCGTTTCGCAGCTCCTTGACCATGTCCCAGTGCACCGCGCTCGTGTTCTTCCCGCCGATCTGGGGGAAGCCGGTGCCGATCGCGAGGTGGATTGTCCCCTCCATCTTCTCGTCGAAGAGGGTGTTCTTCACGTGCCGCTGGATGCCGGGGTTGCAACCGATCCCGAACTCGCCGAGCCGGCGCGCGCCCTCGTCGGTGTCGAGCGTGCCGATCAGGAAGGCCTCGTCGCTCGTCGCGGAGGCGTCGACGATCCGGCCGCCCTCGAAGCGGAAGTGGACGCCGCTGACCTCGTGGCCGAGGTAGCACGCCGGGTACTCCGAATAGCTGATGACGCCTTCGGCCGAGTCCTCGACGGGCGAGTAGAAGATCTCACCGCCCGGCATGTTCGCCGCGAGCGCGTCGACCTTCCCCTCGCGTCCCTCGAGGCTGAAGGTGAGGTCGGTCCCCTCGCCGACGATCCGCACCGTGCTCGCGCGGTCGAAGCGCTCTGCGATCCGCTCCATGGTCCTGCCGAGCGCCTGCCAATCGACCAGCACGGCGCCGTACAGGAAGTCCTCGAACGCGCGCACCGACATCCCAGCGTCCTGAGCCGCCGCGGCGGTCGGGTAGTAGCAGCCGACCCACGGCTTCTCGTCGGAGAGGTACGGCCCGTGATGGCGCCGCATCGCCTGCTGGCGCGGGCCGGTCCGCTCGGCCGGGATGTCCGAGCCGTCGCGGGTGTTCTCCGGAGCGACGATCGCCATGTACGAGTTAGCGCTTTCGATCTCGTTGATCTCGATCGGGCAGAGCTCGCCGAGCAGCTCGATCGGCGCTTCGCGGACGAAGACGCCGCCGACGGAGTCGAACCCCAGGCGGACGAGCGCGCGGACGCCGCGGCGGCCCAGCTCGCGGGAAACCTCTTCGATCAGCGGGCGCGCAGGCGGTTGTGAGCGGACGAGCACCTGCCACCCCGGCTCCGGAGCGATGCAGTCGACGAGCAGGCGTGCATACGCCTCAGTCCGCGGGTCCACCGCGCCCGATGATACGGCACCGGTAACTTGACAAGCTGACGCTTAGATTTTATCCTGTACTTACCAATAGAACTGGAGGAATATCTGATATGGCAAAGGTAATCGGTATCGATCTCGGCACGACCAACTCGTGCATGGCCGTGATCGAGGGTGGCGAGCCCACGGTGATCCCGAACGCGGAGGGCGGGCGGACGACCCCGTCCGTGGTCGCGTTCACGAAGGACGGCCAGCGGCTCGTCGGCGCCCCGGCAAAGCGGCAGCAGGTCACGAACCCGCAGAACACGGTTTTTTCGATCAAGCGCTTCATGGGCCGCAAGTACGACGAGGTCTCCGAGGAGATGAAGATCGTCCCGTACGAGGTCATTCGTGGAAAGAACGACGACGTACGCGTGAAGGCCGCGGGGCAGGAGTACGCCCCGCCGGAGATCAGCGCGATGATCCTGCAGAAGCTGAAGACTGACGCCGAGGCGTACCTCGGCGAGTCGGTCAACGAGGCGGTGATCACCGTCCCCGCCTACTTCAACAACGCCCAGCGCGAGGCGACGAAGGACGCCGGCAAGATCGCCGGCCTCGAGGTGCTGCGCATCATCAACGAGCCGACCGCGGCCGCACTGGCCTACGGGCTCGACAAGGAGGGCGACGACCAGACGATTCTCGTCTTCGACCTCGGCGGCGGCACGTTCGACGTGTCGGTGCTGGAACTCGGCGACGGCGTCTTCGAGGTCAAGGCGACATCGGGTGACAACCACCTCGGCGGCGACAACTTCGACAAGGCGATCGTCGACTGGATGGTCGCCGAGTTCAAGCGCGACCAGGGCATCGACCTCTCCCAGGATCGGATGGCGCTCCAGCGCCTGTACGAGGCTGCGGAGAAGGCGAAGATCGAGCTCTCCTCGACGATGACGACGCAGATCAACCTGCCGTTCGTCACCGCGACGCCCGAGGGCCCGAAGCATCTCGACCTGCAGCTGACGCGCGCGAAGCTCACAGAGCTGACGGCAGAGCTGCTCGAGCGGACCGTCGGTCCGACGAAGCGCGTGCTCGAGGATGCGGGGCTCGACGCCTCGAAGATCGACCACGTCGTGCTCGTCGGTGGCATGACGCGCATGCCCGCCGTGCAGGAGAAGGTCAAGGAGATCGTCGGGAAGGACCCGCACAAGGGCGTCAACCCGGACGAGGTCGTCGCCATCGGTGCGGCCATCCAGGCCGGCGTGCTCAAGGGCGAGGTCAAGGACGTCCTGCTCCTCGACGTGACCCCGCTTTCGCTCGGCATCGAGACGAAGGGCGGCGTGTTCACGAAGCTGATCGACCGGAACACGACGATCCCGACGAGGAAGTCGGAGATCTTCACCACGGCCGAGGACAACCAGCCCGCGGTCGAGGTTCATGTGCTCCAGGGCGAGTCGGAGATGGCCGCCTACAACAAGACCCTCGGCAAGTTCCAGCTCGTCGGCATCCCGCCGGCGCCGCGGGGCATGCCTCAGGTCGAGGTCGCATTCGACATCGACGCGAACGGGATCATCCACGTCTCGGCCAAGGATCTCGGCACCGGCAACGAGCAGCAGATCAAGATCGAGGGCGGCTCGGGCCTGAATCAGGACGAGGTCGAGCAGATGATCAAGAACGCGGAGGCACACGCCGACGAGGCGCACAAGCTGCGCGAGCTCGCCGACGCCAAGAACCACGCGGAGGCACTCGTGTACGCGACCGAGAAGAGCCTCAAGGAACACCGCGAGTCGCTCGACGAGGCCGAGGCCTCGACGATCGAGGGCCGGATCATGGAGCTGAAGCAGGCCCTCGACGGGGACGACCTCGCGGAGATCCGCGCCAAGACGGACGCGCTGCAGGAGGCCTCGCACAAGCTGGCCGAGGCCGTCTACGCGCAGGCGACTGCGCAGCAGGCCGCGTCCCAGTCCTCGTCCGGCAACGGCGCGGCGTCCGACGACGAGGTGATCGAGGACGCCGAGGTCGTGGACGAAGAGGCTCCGACCTCGTAATGGCGGAGACGCATCGCACGCCGAAGACAGGGACAGACCCCCAGGCTGGGGGGTCTGTCCCTGAGGTCGCAGAGGAGTCGATCGCCGCGCTCGAGCGCGAGCGCGACGAGTACCTCGACTCGCTCCAGCGGCTGAAGGCCGAGTTCGACAACTACCGCAAGCGGGCCGCACGCGAGCAGGAATCGCTGTCGTCCCGCGCGAGCGAGTCGCTGCTGAAGGAGCTCCTGCCGGTCCTCGACGACCTCGAGCGTGCGCTCGCGGCCGCGGAGCACCATGAGGAGGCGGAGCTCGAAGACGGCGTGCGGCTGGTCCACCGCGCCCTGCTCGACGTCATGCGCAAGCACGGCCTCGAGCTGATCGAGACCGACGGCGCATTCGATCCGCACGTCCACGAGGCGCTGCTCGCGCAGCCGGTCGAGGATGCCGAGCCCGGCTCGGTCGTCCAGGTGCTGCAGAAGGGCTACCGCCTCGGCGACCGCGTGCTGCGGCCGGCCAGAGTGGTGGTTGCAGAATGAGCGTAGGCTCGACGGAGCTCATCAGGGAGCGGAGGTGCCGGCTTTGCCGGCGCCGGAGCGGGGAACAGTGAAGAGCCCGTACGAGGTGCTCGGGGTTCCGAAGAACGCCTCCCAGGACGAGATCAAGAAGGCGTACCGCAAGCTTGCGCGCCAGCACCATCCGGACGCGAACGCGGGCGACAAGGACTCCGAGGAGCGCTTCAAGGAGGTGCAGGGCGCCTACGACACGCTCTCCGACCCCGAGAAGCGCAAGCAGTACGACACAGTCGGATCGTCCAACGGGCGGGGGCCGGGCGGCTTCAACTGGAACGCGTCAGAGGGGGTCGACTTCGGGAACCTCGGAGATCTCAGCGACATCCTCGGCGGGTTCTTCGGCGGCTCGGGGGTCGGCGGCCGGGGTCGCGCGGAACCCCGGGGCCAGCGCGGGAACGACGTCGAGGTGCAGGTCAACCTCTCCTTCGACGACGCGCTGAAAGGGGTCGAGCTGAAGATTCCGGTCACGCTCGAGGTCGCGTGCCACACCTGCGGCGGCTCGGGCGCCAAGCCCGGGACGGCGCCGAAGATCTGCCCGCAGTGCGGCGGCCGCGGCGTCATCGCCGAGAGCCAGGGCTTTTTCGCCCTCTCCCAGCCGTGCCCGCGCTGCCGCGGGAACGGCACGATCATCGAGGAGCCGTGCCCGACCTGTCACGGCACCGGCCGCGAGCGGCGCACCAAGCGCTACACGGTCAAGATCCCGGCCGGCGCGAAGGACGGCACCCGGATCCGGCTGAAGGGGAAGGGCGAGGCCGGCTGGGGCGGAGGGCCGGCCGGGGACCTCTACGTGGTCACGCGCGTCGAGCCCTCGAAGACGTTCACCCGCCGCGGCGACGATCTCGTCGTCGAGGTGCCGGTCAACTTCGCGGACGCCGCGCTCGGCACGACCGCGTCGGTGCCGACGCCCGACGGGCCCGTCTCGGTGAAGATCCCCGCCGGCTCGGAGGACGGCAAGCTGCTGCGGGTGCGCGGCAAGGGCGCGCCCCGTCTCAAGGGAGGCGGCCGAGGCGACGTGCTCGCGCGCCTCAGGATCTCCGTTCCCAAGAAGCTCTCGAAGCGCGAGCGCGAGCTGTTCGAAGAGCTGAAGAAGGTTTCGAAGTGAGCGTCACGGACTACGGACGTCCCAGGTACATGATCTCGGTCGCGGCCGAGCTCGTCAGCATGCATCCGCAGACGCTGCGCATCTACGAGTCGAAGGGGCTGGTCAGGCCGGGCCGCACACCAGGCGGGACCCGGCTCTACTCCGAGCGCGACCTGGAGCGGCTGAAGCTGATCCAGCGGCTGACAACCGAGCTCGGGCTGAACCTCGCCGGCGTCGCGCGCGTGCTCGCGCTCGAAGACGAGCTCGGCAAGCTGCGGTCGCGCATGGAACGGCTGGAACAGCAGATGCGAACCGAGATCGACCGGGTGCACAGCCAGTACCGCCGCGACCTCGTCCTCTACCGCGAAGCTCAGTCACCGTTTCCCGCCCGGAGGAAGCCGTAATGGATTTCAACAAGCTGACAGTGAAGAGCCAGGAGGCGGTCGCCGCCGCGCAGGAGCGCGCGCGCCGCCTCGGCAACCCCGAGCTCTACCCCGAGCACCTGCTGCTCGCCCTGCTCGACCAGGAGCTGCCCCGCGCGCTCGTCCCGGATCCGGATGCGCTGAAGGCCGAGACCGAGTCGAAGCTTGGCCAGAAGCCGCGCACCGAGGGCATGGCGCAGCAGCCGAACGTCTCCGCCGCATTCTCGAAGGTGCTCGACCGCGCGTTCGACGAGGCGAAGAAGCTGGAGGACGAGTACGTCTCCACCGAGCACCTCTTGCTCGCGCTCGACGCCGTCCCGCGGGACGAGCTGCTTGCGAAGATCAAGGAGGTGCGCGGCGGCCAGCGCGTCACCTCGCAGGATCCCGAGGGCACCTACCAGGCACTGGAGAAGTACGGCCGCGACCTGACCGCGCTGGCCGAGGCCGGGAAGCTCGACCCGGTGATCGGCCGCGACGAGGAGATCCGGCGCGTGATCCAGGTGCTCTCCCGCCGCACCAAGAACAATCCCGTCCTGATCGGCGACCCGGGGGTCGGCAAGACGGCGATCGTCGAGGGCCTCGCGCAACGGATCGTCGCGGGCGACGTTCCCGAGGGGCTGAAGGGCAAGCGGGTCTGGGCGCTCGACATCGGTGCGCTGCTCGCGGGCTCGAAGTACCGCGGCGAGTTCGAGGAGCGCCTGAAGGCGGTACTGACCGAGATCCAGGCGGCGGCCGGCGAGATCATCCTCTTCATCGACGAGCTGCACACGATCGTCGGCGCCGGCGCGGCCGAGGGGGCCGTCGACGCGGCGAACATGCTCAAGCCGATGCTGGCGAGGGGCGAGCTGCGGGCGGTCGGCGCGACGACGCTCGACGAGTACCGCAAGCACATCGAGAAGGACGCCGCGCTCGAGCGGCGCTTCCAGCCGATCTTCGTCGGCGAGCCGTCCGTCGCAGACACGATCGCGATCCTGCGTGGCCTGAAGGAGCGCTACGAGGCGCATCACGGAGTTGCGATTCGCGACGCGGCGCTCGTCGCCGCCGCGGTGCTCTCCGACCGCTACATCTCGGACCGGCAGCTCCCCGACAAGGCGATCGACCTGATCGACGAGGCGGCCTCCCGGCTCCGAATGGAGATCGACTCTTCGCCGCTCGAGCTCGACGAGGCCGAGCGGCGCGTGCGCCAGCTCGAGATCGAGCTCGCGGCGATGAAGAAGGAGAAGAAGGAGGTGCGCGAGCCGGTCGAGCGCGAGCTGGCCGAGGCGAAGGCCCGCCGCGACGAGCTCGCCGCCCGCTGGTCGAAGGAGAAGGAGGCGCTCGAGCGCGTCAGCCAGATCAAGAAGCGGATCGACGAGCTGAAGGTCGAGGCCGAGCGCGCCGAGCGGAACGGCGACCTCCAGCGCGTGGCTGAGATCCGCTACGGCGAGCTGCCCGAGCTCGAGAAGGAGCTCGAGGATCGAGCCGACTTCGACGGTGTGCCGATGGTCAAGGAGGAGGTCGACGAGGACGACATCGCCGCGGTCGTCGCCCGCTGGACGGGCGTGCCGGTCGAGCGGCTGCTCGAGGGCGAGACCGAGAAGCTGATCCACATGGAGGAGCGGCTGCACGAGCGGGTCGTGGGCCAGGACGAAGCGGTCGAGGCGGTCGCGAACGCGCTGCGGCGCGCGCGCACCGGGCTACAGGATCCGAACAGGCCGATCGGCTCGTTCGTCTTCCTCGGCCCGACCGGCGTCGGCAAGACCGAGCTCGCCCGCGCGCTCGCCGAGTTCATGTTCGACGACGAGCGGGCGATGATCAGGCTCGACATGTCGGAGTACCAGGAGCGGCACACGGTCGCGCGCCTCGTCGGCGCGCCGCCCGGCTATGTCGGCTACGAGGAGGGCGGTCAGCTGACCGAGGCCGTTCGGCGGCGTCCCTACTCCGTCGTGCTCCTCGACGAGATCGAGAAGGCGAACCCCGAGGTCTTCGACGTGCTGCTGCAGATCCTCGACGACGGGCGGCTCACCGACGGACAGGGCCGCACGGTCGACTTCCGCAACACCGTGATCGTGATGACCTCGAACGTCCGGTCGGCCGAGCAGCTGCGCGAGGTTTTCCGGCCGGAGTTCCTGAACCGGATCGACGAGATCGTCGAGTTCCACCCGCTCAGCCGCGAGCAGATCGGCGAGATCGTCGAGCTTCAGCTCAGGCGCCTGCGCCGGCGGCTTGCCGAGCGCGGGCTGAACCTGGAGCTGACGGACGAGGCGAAGGAGATCATCGCGGAGGCCGGGTGGGATCCGACCTACGGGGCGAGGCCGCTGAAGCGCGCACTCCAGCGTCTGATCGAGAACCCGCTCGCGAAGCATCTCCTCGACGGCGACTTCGAGGAGGGTGACACGGTGCGCGTGGACGTCAAGGACGGCGAGTTCGTGTTCGAGAAGGCGGGCGCCGCCGAGCCCGCGGCCGCCTAGTCGTCCGGGGGATCCGGGTCGTCGAGGAACTCGGCTTCGCCGTGGATCGGCGGAGCGCCGTAGATGAAGACCAGGACCTCGTCGCCGGTGTCGTTGCGGAGCTGAAGCGGCGTCTTCGGCTCCACGGCGACGACGCTGTGCGGCGGCAGCTCGACCCGCTCGGGCGGCTCGCCGAGCAGCATCGTCAGCGTGCCGCTGAGGACGACGAAGACCTCTTCCTGCACCTGGTCGGCGTGCCGCCTGCCGCGCGTCCCGGGCGAGTAGCGCCAGAGCCGGGCACGCGATTCCTTGAGCGCGGCTGCGGTCGTCAGGTCGGAGGCGAGGCGCGGGATCTGGTCCTCCTGGCCGGTCGGGTTCGGCCGCTCCTCGAAGACGTGCTCGCCCGCCTTGACGACGTGGTAGCCCATTCGCAGCCGATCGTACAGAGTTCGATGATTGATTCCTTGTTCGCGTGGTCGCGGGGAGGGTCTGCACCAAGCAGTGTGGCCGACTCGGCCGGTGGCAAGGCTGGTAAGCCTTGGTGCCGGGCGAGGTGGGCGCAATGCGCCGCGTGCAGGCCCCCAGCCGCGGGGTGCGTGAATAAGGAATCAATCATCTAGGCTCGGCCGGTGCCCGAGGCTACCTTCGCGAACGTCGGCTTCGGCCAGTTCTTCGTCGCCGTGCTCCTGGCGGCCGGGATCTCGACCTGGGTGTACTGGCACGCGAGCAAGCGCGGGAGCCGCCATGCGACGGCGTGGGGAGTGGCGACCTTTCTCGCCGTCGGCCTCGTCCTGCCGGTGTACCTGATCCACTCCTTCGCGACGAGGCGGCGCATCTGATGGCACGCAAGGGCCGCCGTCAGCCGCGCGTGCAGCAGCCGCTGCCGCCGCCGCTCCCTCCGGAGAAGCGGACGGTCGGCCAGCTCATCGCCGAGACGATCCGGTTCTACCAGCAGCACTTCTTCCAGGTGCTCCCGCTCGGCCTCTCCGTGGCGGCGCTCACCCAGTTGACCTTTCCCTTCGGCCATAAGCACGTGCGCACCTACGGTCATCCGCCGTCACAGTCGATCCACGATCCGAAGGCGATCCTCGAGGGCGGGATCGAGACGACGATCGTGCTCGGCGCGCTGCTGCTGACCGCGTCGTACATCGTCGGGATCGTCCTCGTCACGCGGGCCCGTCCGGACGGACGGCGGATCTGGACCGCCTATGCGGCCGGAGTGCTCGTCTTCCTGCCTGCACCGCTGGTCGCGACCGTGCTCGGTCTGCTCGCCTTTCCTGCCGTCGCCTACCTCGCCTTCTTCGGCTGGGTCGTGCCTGCCGCTCTCGTCGAGGGGACGGGGTTCCGCGAGTCGTTCAGGCGGGCGATCCGACTTGCCCGAGCCGACTACGTGCACGCGCTCGGCGGGCTCGCCACGCTCGTGATCGTCTTCTATGTCGTCCGGCTGATGCTCGCTCTCCTCATCCGGGGAGGCGGCGAGGTCACCGAGCGGTCGGCTGCGCTGCTCGCCGACCTGGTGCTCTCGCCGATCCTGTTCGTCGGCTCGGCGATCCTCTACCTCGACCAGGCTGCCCGCGCCGAGAGCAAGACCAAGAAGTAAGCTCGCGTCCCCGATTCGCAAGGAGGCGAGCATGCCGACGTATGTGATGCTGACCACGCTGACGGCAAAGGGGGTGCAGACGCTTCAGGCGAACCCCGAACGCCTGAAGGAGGTGAACCGGGATGTCGAGGAGCTCGGCGCGAAGGTACTGCACCAGTGGTCGATGATCGGCGCGTACGACTTCCTCAACATCGTCGAAGCGCCCGACGCAGCCACGGTCGCGAAGGTCTCGGTCATGCTCGGTGCGCGGGGTAGCGCAAAGCTGCAGACCTACGAGTTGATCGACATCGACACCCTGCTCGCACAGCTCTCTGAATAACCCGAGGCCCTCGCTGTTCCTGCTCGCGCGCCACGCGCAGTCGATGCTGAACTTCGAGCAGCGCGTGAACGGCGATCCGGCCGTCGACGTCCCGCTGACCGACGAGGGCCGCGAGCAGGCGAGCTTGCTCGGCGCCCAGATCGCGCACCTCCAGCTCGAGCTCTGCGTCCATTCGCGCTTTCCGCGCGCCCGCGAGACGGCCGAGCTGGCCTTGTCGGGCCGCGACGTGCCGCTGGAGGTCGAGCCGCTGCTCGACGACGTGAACATCGGCGAGCTGGAGGGCTGGGAGATCGCCCGCTATCGTGAGGTGAAGCGGTCGCTCGGCCGCGATCAGCCGTTTCCGGGCGGCGAGAGCCTCGACGACGCGGCGCGACGCTACGCGCTCGCGTTCCGGCGCCTGGTCGAGCGAGGGGCCGGGCGGGTGCTCGTCGTCTCCCACGAGATCCCGGTGCGCTACGCCCTGAACGCCGCGGCCGGGTCCGACTTGCTCGACGGGCCGCCGTTCCACGAGATCCCGAACGCCGTCCCGTTCCTCTTCGAGGGCGACGCGCTCGCGCGGGCGGCGGGGCGGATCGAGGCGCTCGGCGGGTAGTCGCTACCATCGGAGCAATGGACGGCGAGGGTCGCCGCGCGCGTCTCCGCTCCTTTCTTCTCGGCGGGCTCCTCGGCGCGTCCGCGGTCATTGCCGCCGCCCGTCGCAAGCGGCCGCCGAAGCGCCGCACCCCTGCCGGGCTGGCCGCGTTCGAAGAGGCGCCCTGCTACGAGGAGACTTTGGAGCGGGAGAGAACGGCCAACCGGACCTGAACGCGCCGGATCGTCGCGTAGTTGATGTCGGCGTCGCCCATCCCGAGCGACTTGCCGATCAACTCCACCTTGCGCGCGTCGTCGAGGTAATGGTCGACCGTCACCGTCGGCCGGCGGGTGCGGATGACGAGATACGGGCCGTACACCCGCCCTTCGAACTCGCTGTGCGGGAACGGCAGCCGTAGCTCGATCCTCGTGCGCTTGACGTAGTTGTTGTTGTCGCCGGCGTCGAAGACCCAGACTCCGCGGCCCAGCGGTCTCGTCTCTCGAAGCGTCTGCAAGGCGAGCTTCGGGTCGGCGCGCGGCACGATCGTCCGCGAGACGGTGGAGCCGCCGCGCTCCCAGGCCGCGAGGTAGAGCGGCTCGTAGGCGAAGAGGACGTCGTCGGGCCTGGACGTGGCGGCAAGCCAGTCCGCAGCCTTGTGCCTGGCGCTGACACGCACGGGGTTCTCGCGCTTGAACAGAGCCGGCGTCTTGTGCCAGCCCCAGGCGACCTCCACCGGCAGGAGCGCGGCGACGACGATCGCCGCCAGCCAGGCCCCGCGGGGCCCGATCGCCCCCGTGGTGGTGACGATTCCGGCGCCGGCGGCGAGGACGAAGAAGGGCAGGACGAAGATCAGGTGCCGCGACTCCGGGGCAGAGTTGCCGCCGAAGCGGCCGGCGAGGAAGAAGAGCGTGGGGGTGAGGACGACGCAGGTCGCGAGCACCGCGCTCTGCGGGCGCTCGCGTGAGAGCTGCGCGAGGCCGAAGCCCGCGAGCAGGAGCACGAGGACGAGCACGCCCGTGTAGCCGGTCGACGAGTCTCCCGCCACGCGCCACAGGTAGCGGAGCACCTCGCCGGGCGTGCTGAGCGCCCCGCCGCCTCCGCCGCCGACGCCCACGTCGAAGCGGTCGGCCAGCACGATGCTGCTCCGCCAGAACGGGATCGCCAGCACGAGCACGGCTGCGAACGCGGGCACCGCCTGGCGCAGCCGCCCTCGCGTGGCGAGGACGTAGAGCCCCTGCGAGCCGAGAACGAGCGCCCCGTACGGGTGGGTGCCGATGCAGAGCAGCATCGTCACGGCCCAGAGCGTCCACGCTCGCGCTCCACCACGATCCAGCGCCCGCAGCAGGGCGAGGTAGGAGAGTGTCGAGAGGAGCAGGAAGAGGCTGTACATCCGCGCATAGATGCCGTGGAAGAGCAACAACCAGCTCGCGGCACCCAGCGCCGTCCCCGCGAGCGCCGCCCGCCGGCCGGCGAGCCGGTTACCGAGCACCGCGATCGCAGGCAGGCTCGCGGTCGCGAACAGCGCCGAGAGGAAGCGCATCGCATACAGGCCACCGCCCAGGTGCGCGACCACCCAGGCGAGCAGGAAGTGCACGGGGGCGCCGCCACGCCTGCCGAGCACGATGTCGAACAGGTCGCCGAGCGGCTGCCGGCCGACGAACAGCGGCAGCGTCTCGTCCTCGTGCGGCGGCCAGCCCGAGAGCTGGACGAGCAGAAAGACCCCGACGGCCGTCGTGCAGGCCGCGACGGTCCCGAAGAACAGGCGCCGGTCGAGCTCGCGAGCCTCGGTCCGTGTCCCGGTCTGGACGGGCGCGGCGCGCTCGACGGTGGTGGCTGTCTCGTTCACGGCCCGCCGAACCTTACGCGCGTCCTGAGGCCGAAGATGGCCCTGCCAAGCGGCCGCCGACGCATGCCGACCGGCCTCGTCCCGAAGCTCGAGGCGGCCGCGGTTTTCGGACGGCCGGCGGGCTTTGCCCGACGGCCTTGTCAGCTAGCCTTGATTAACAGTGCCGATCTATGAGTTTCGCTGTCCGAAAGGGCACCTCTTCGAGGTCTTCCACAAGATGGCCGACCCCGATCC
>DATCPA010000041.1:0-2935 GCA_036564335.1 Gaiellaceae bacterium | reverse complement strand
CCACGAGGAGTGCCTCACCGGGTTCACCACGTTCGGGGCAACCGTCTATCCCGCGGCGATCGCATGGGGCGCGACGTTCGACGCCGACCTCGTCGAGCGGATGGCGGCCGCGATCGGGCGCGACATGGCCGCAGTCGGCGTGCACCAGGGGCTCTCCCCCGTGCTCGACGTCGTGCGTGACTACCGCTGGGGGCGCGTCGAAGAGACCATGGGCGAGGACCCCTACCTCGTCGCCACGCTCGGCGCCGCCTACGTCCGGGGCCTGCAGAGCGCAGGCGTCATCGCAACCCTGAAACACTTCGCCGGCTACTCGGCATCGCGATCCGCGCGCAACCACGCGCCGGTGTCCATGGGGCGGCGCGAGCTGCTCGACATCATCCTGCCGACCTTCGAGACGGCCGTGGCCCTCGCCGGTGCGCGCTCGGTGATGAACTCCTACTCCGACGTCGACGGTGTCCCTGCCGGCGCGGACCAGTGGCTGCTCACCGAGGTGCTGCGCGACGAATGGGGCTTCACAGGGACCGTCGTCTCTGACTACTGGGCGGTCCCATTCCTGGCGACGATGCACCGGCTGGCACCCGACGCCGAGGAGGCCGGCATCCTCGCGCTGCGCGCAGGCATCGACGTCGAGCTGCCCGACACGCTCGGCTTTGGGCAGCACCTGGTCGAGCGGGTACGGCGCGGAGAGGTCCCCGAGGCGCTCGTCAACCGCGCTGCCCGACGGCTGCTGCGGCAGAAGATCGAGCTCGGTCTGCTCGACCCGCAGTGGACCCCGGAGGCCTCCGTGTCCGCCGCAGCGGCGACGGACCTCGACTCGCCTTCCAACCGGGCGCTCGCCCGCGAGATGGCCGAGCGGTCCGTCGTCCTCCTCGACGCCGGGACGGCGCTGCCGCTACTTGGCGAAGGTCGGCCGGCTCTTCGCCGGATCGCCGTCGTCGGCCCGTGCGCGGACGACCCGCGGACCTTCATGGGCTGCTACGCATTCCCCAACCACGTGCTGCCCCGTTACCCGGGCCGCGGCCTCGGCGTGGAGGTGCAGTCGGGGATCGACGCACTGCGGGCCGAGCTCCCGGACCTCGAGGTGACCCACGAGCAGGGGTGTGCGGTGCAGGGAACCGACGCGTCCGGCTTCGCGGCAGCGGTCGCCGCGGCTCGTGATGCAGACCTGTGTGTGGCGTTCGTGGGCGACCTCGCCGGCCTGTTCGGACTCGGTACCTCGGGCGAGGGCTGCGACGCAGAGGACCTCCGACTGCCCGGTGTGCAGGCGGACCTCGTCGCGGAGCTTCTGGAGACGGGGACTCCGGTGGTCGTCGTGGTCGTCTCCGGGCGTCCGTACGCGCTCGGCGAGGTGCACGCCCGAGCGGCAGGCCTCGTCCAGGCGTTCATGCCCGGTGAGGAGGGAGGGTCGGCAGTCGCGGGTGTCCTCTCAGGCCGGGTCCAGCCCGGTGGCAAGCTGCCCGTGCAGATCCCGAGGAATGCCGGAGGACAACCCAGCACATACCTCCAGCCACCGCTCGGTAGTGCCGAGAGTGCCGGCATCAGCAACCTCGACCCGACGCCGCTGTTCGCCTTCGGCCACGGCCGCTCGTACTCGACCTTCGAGCTGGGCGACCTGCGGATCAGCGACGCGGAGATCCCGACGGACGGCGAGCTCACGGTGTCGGTCCGTCTGACGAACACCGGCGCCCGGGCCGGCGACGAGGTGGTCCAGCTCTACCTGCACGACGTCCTCGCCCAGGTCACGCGTCCGGTCAGGGCGCTCGTCGGCTTTGCCCGCGTCGCGCTCGAGCCGGGCGCAGCGGTGGACGTGACGTTCCACGTCCACGCCGACCGTACGGCGTTCACCGGCCGTGACCTGACGCGCGTCGTCGAGCCCGGTGACGTCGAGGTGCTCGTCGGCACGTCCGCCTCAGACCTGCCATGCCGCGGCGCGTTCCGGCTCACAGGGCCGCTGCGGACCGTCGGGCACGACCGCCGTCTCGTGACTCCGGTGGACATCTCCGCCGCAGCCGTGTCGGCGTAGAGCCGGCGGGAGCGAAACGATGGACGGCGCACCGCCCAAGCAGAGGCGGGTGACCCTGGCGATGGTTGCCGCCTCGGCCGGCGTGTCCATCGCGACCGTCAGCAAGGTGCTCAACGGGCGCAATGATGTCGCGAGCACGACCCGTGCTCACGTCCAAGAAGCCTTGCAGCAGCACGACTACGCCGCATCGGCGCCGCAGCGGTCGGCGGCAGAAGCCCACCCGACCGTCGAGGTCGAGGTCGACCGCGCGCTCCGCGCCTACTCGTCTCTGATCGTCCAAGGGGTCATCGATGCAGGCGCCGAGGCGGGCGTCGCAGTCGTCGTCAGCACCCATGTCGGCAGCGCGGGCAACAAGCCGGCCGAAGTGCCGGCGGTCTGGGCGCGCGAGCTCGCGGCGGCCGGCCGGCGGGCGGTCATCGCCGTCACGAGCGAGCTGACGGCAGAGCACCTCAGGGCACTGAGCCGGGCCAGGTTGCCGCTCGTCCTCATCGACCCGATGAACATGCCGAGCACCAGGGTGACGAGCGTGGGGTCGACGAACTTCACCGGCGGCCTGACGGCGACGGAGCACCTGCTGGTGTTGGGCCACCGCCGGATCGGCTACGTCGGCGGCCCGGCGAGCGCGACATGCAACCACGCCCGCATGCACGGGTACCGGGCCGCGATGGAGGCAGACTGCGCACCGGTGCCGCCGGGCTACGTGACGACGGGACTCTTCGACTACGCGAACGGAGTGGCGAAGGGAGGGGGCATGCTCGACCTGCCCGAGCCGCCGACAGCCATCTTCGCCGGCTGCGACGAGATTGCCCTCGGCGTGTTCGAGGCGGCCCGGGCCCGTGGTCTGCGCGTCCCGCAGGACCTCAGCGTTGTCGGCTTCGATGACACCCAGCTCGCCCGGATCGCCTCCCCGCC
>DATCPA010000034.1:0-8886 GCA_036564335.1 Gaiellaceae bacterium | reverse complement strand
GAGCCGTACGCCGGGAAAGAGCGTCTTCGACGTCGTCCCCGCCTGGACGACGGTGTCGGGCGCGAGGCTCCAGAGGCTCGACGGTGCGTCGTCGGCGAAGCCGAGCTCGCGGTACGCGACGTCCTCGACGATCAGGAAGCCGTGCCGGCGGGCGAGCTCGACCAGCGCCTCGCGCCGCTCGGCCGACAGGCTGACACCCGCGGGATTCTGGTGGTCCGGGATCGTGTAGAGCAGCTTCGGACGCAACCCATCCGCAAACCGGGACTCGAGCTCGTCGACCTGGAGCCCGTCCTCGTCCATCGGCACGGCCACGACCTCGGCCTCGAACCCGCGGAACGACATGATCGCGCCCAGGTACGTCGGCGCCTCGATGACGACGGTGTCACCACGATCGAGAAACGACTTGCCGACCAGATCGAGCGCCTCGATCCCGCCGCTCGTGATCTGCAGCTCGTCGTCGGCCGGCCGGCGGCCCTGCACGTGCTCGAGCCTGCCCGCAACCGCGTCGAGCGTCCCGGCCAGGCCTCGCGTCGGGGTGTACTGGAACGCAGTCGACTCTCCCGCCGCCGCGAACTCCTCGAGCAGCGCCGAAGCGCGCGCGCGCGGAAACGTCAGCGGATCGGGGAAGCCGCCTGCAAACGAGATCAGGTCGGACCTCCCGAGGAAGCCGAGCACGAAGGCGATCCCCTCCCCGACATCCCCGCGCGTACGGGCCGCGAACAGCCGATCCCAGCGTCCGGTCTCCGGCGTAACCGCCATCCGGCGACCCTACCGGTTTCGCGGGTACGAGTCAGCGAACGGTCGAAACCCGTACCAGAGTCAGCAAGAAGATCCCCCGGATGCCCGACGAAATCCCTCGTATACGCGATAGGAAATCGCTCATTTCTCTGCAAAATTGCGGCCCCCCGCCACCTCAAAGGAAGGGCCACCGTGCTGTCGTTGCCGTCGAAGAAACGCCTGATCGTCGTTGCCGTATCCGGAATCCTCGCGCTGCTGGCGCTGGTCGCCGGGCTGTCCGTCTCCCCCGCAAGCGCGGGTGGGGCAGCCGTCCCGCAGCCGCAGCCGAACCTGTTCGGACGGATGTTCCCCAACCTGCCCGGACTTACCTCGCAGACGCCGCAGGAGCTTGCCGACCTGGCGAGCTCGATGCTGGATCCGAACGTCACGGATCCGAACCCCGGCAGTCACGACAACGATTTCACGCCTTCGGGTGACACCTACTTCGGCCAGTTCGTCGACCATGACTTGACCCTGGATTCGAGCCCGAGCCCGACCGAGCCCGTCGACCAGGTCGGCGAACCGGACGGCCGGACGTTCGAGTTCGACCTCGACAGCGTCTACGGGCGCGGACCGGTCGGAGACCCGCAGCTCTACGCGCCCGACCACGAGCACTTCCTCGTTCAGAACCCGAACCCGAACGGCGTGCGCGACCTACCCCGGAACCCGGACGGCAGCGCGATCCTCGTCGAGCACCGAAACGACGAGAACGAGGTCCTCAGCCAGATTCACACCGCGTTCCTGCTCTTCCACAACCGGTTGGTCGACGAGGGCATGCCCTACGCCCTGGCCCGCCTGACCACGATCCGCTACTACCAGTGGATCGTTCTCCACGAGTTCCTCCCCGCGATCGTGGGACAGGACGTAGTCGACGGGTTCCTGCCCGGCTGCTCTCCGTGTCTGCCCCACTTCTACGACCTGGGCAACCCGGCCAAGCCGATGGTCCCGCTGGAGTTCTCCGTCGCGGCCTACCGCTTCGGGCACTCGATGGTGCGCAGGGCCTACGAGCTGACCACCACCAGCGGCAAGATCCAGGTGTTCTCCTTCACCCAGCCTGACCTCCGCGGCGGCCGGAACCTGCCAGCGGGCAGGCAGATCGACTGGGGCAACTTCGTCGACGCCCTGGAGCGGACCGACAACGTCGCCCACTTCAACCACAGCCGTGACATCGACACGCTGATCTCGTCGTCACTCTTCCAGCTGCCCATTCCTCCCGTGGAGGCGTCGGGCAGCAACGTGCTCGCGTACCGGAACATGATCCGGGCGAAGTTCTACGGGCTGCCGTCCGGCCAGGACGTCGCCACCGCGATGGGCATCCCCCCGATTCCGCCTTCCCTGCTCGGCCTGGCAACGGCCTTCGACAACGGCACCCCCCTCTGGTACTACGTTCTCGCCGAAAGCCAGCTCGCCGGAGGGAAGAAGCTTGGGCCGGTCGGGGGCAGGATCGTCGCCGACATCCTCACTCAATTGCTCCAGAACGACAGCGGCGGCATCCTGCGCGGCAACTTCACGCCGATGCCCCCGATCGCGCCCGCGCCCGGGCAGTTCGGCCTGGCCGACTTCCTCGTCTTCGCAGGAGTGGCAACCCGGCCGTAGAGGTCTAGCTCGAGATCGTCGCGGCGGCGTCCGCCGCCGCGACGATCGTGTCGGAAGGCGGCCGCTCTCGCCGGCTGAGGAAGAGGAACGGGACGGCGGCCAACTGGATCGCGGCGCCGAACACATACGACGTCCCGTAGCTGTACACGTCCGCGGCCTTGCCGAGCGCCGGCTGGATCACGACCCCGCCCGAGTTGCCCATCAGCGAGTCGAACGACAGCACCGTCGCCCGCTGCTTGGACGGGATCATGCCGTTCAGGTACGCCTGCCGGATAGGCGACCCGGCGGCGAAGATCATGGCCCACACGACGAGCAGCGCCAGCGCGAGCCAGAACATGTGCGTCACGCCGAGCAGGGCGAGGACCCCTGCGCTCGCCAAGGTCTCGAGGATCAACGCGGTCGTGCGCCGCTCGAACAGGGCTCGGATCTTCGGCGCCAGATAACCGCCGAGCATCTGCGCGCCGGCGACAACTGCCGCCGCCAGCCCGGCGACCGAATACGCGCTGCTGTTGCCGTACAGGTCGAGCAAGAACGGCTGCAGCGCGTAGAAGCTGTAGATCCCCACTCCGGCGGAGAAAGGCGCCGCCACCATCACCCAGCGCACCGGCGGGTTCTTGAGGCCGTAGTCGAGCGACGTGACGAGCACGTTGCGCATTGCCCGCAGCGGCTGTCCGCGCGGCTCCGCCTCGAAGCCGAGATCCTTCATCAGACGCGCCGCGACGAAGAACATGACGAGGAGCACGCCGACCCGCATCAGGAACGGCACGCCTAGAGACGTGACCTGCGCGATCACGCCGCCGGCCACCGAGCCGCCGAGCATGGCAGCGCCGGCGACGACCTGCCCGCGGCCGAAGACCGCCTCGAGGCTGCCCTCGTACCCGGCGAACGCGAGCGCGTCGACGAGCCAGGCCTCGACGGCGCCCGAGAAGAACGTGAACCCGAGCCCGAGCAGCATCGAGACGACCGCCCACTGCCAGAACGGCGCCTTCGTCTGCCACAGCAGGTAGTAGAGAAGCGTCGAGCCGGAGAGCGTGAGCGTGCCCAGCAGGTACGACACACGGCGGCCCCAGGTGTCGGCCACCACGCCCGTCGGCACCTCGAACGCGACCATGCCGGCGGTGAAGAAGGCATTGGCGGCGAACGCCTCCAGGTTGCTCAGCCCTGCGTCCAGCAGGAAGAGCGTGTTGATGCCCCAGATGAACGATGCAGCCAGCGTGTTGCCGAGCAAAAGGGTCAGGTAAATGCGCTGGATGCGGCGGGCCTCTGGGTTCATCGTCTAATCGAGCGTCAACGGCGACAACGTCGACATCCTTCCTCGGCGAGACCCCGAAGCAGCGCCGGACCTTTGGCTACCATCAAGGCCAACCGGTCGCCATGGTGGTGGACCGGAACGGCTTCGAGGCCGCGGGCAATTCGCCCGTGGCCTTTTTTGTGCCCAACGACGAAAGGGAAGCATGTCCAGACACGCCGCATCGGTCCTGACCGTTGAGGACGAGCGATGAGGATTCTCATCGCCGAAGACGAGACGATCATCCGGATGGACATGCGAGGCGTGATCGAGCACGCCGGCTTCGAGGTCTGCGGCGAGGCGAAGGACGGCGAGGAGGCGGTCGAGCTCGCCCGGAGCCTTGCTCCCGATCTCGCGATTCTCGACGTCAAGATGCCTCGTCTCGACGGCCTGGCGGCCGCCCGCCGGATCTACGCGGAGCGGCCCCTGCCGATCGTGATGCTCACGGCATTCAGCCAGCGCAAGCTGGTCGCCGAGGCAGTCCAGGCCGGGGTGTTCGCCTACCTGGTCAAGCCTTTCCGGCCTCAGGAGATCGTCTGCACGATCGAAACCGCAGCCGCCCGGCACGGTGACCTGCAAAGCGCCCGGCGAGAGCTCGGAAGGAAACCGCCGTCGGCACCGCCGCCGATTGCCGTGAACGTCCCGGGCAGCGACGGCAACGCGTGGCCGATCCGGATCGGGACGACTCCCGGCGGCACATTGGACGTGTCCGTCGACCCGGAAGGCGCTTCCAACTAGTACAGCGGCACGACCGGGTCGCCCGGGCGTACCTCACCGCCGACGAGGATCTCCGCGTTGAGCCCCGCCCGGTGCACGAGAGCCTTGATCACGCCGGGAGCCGTCCTCGCCTCCATCGTCGTGCAGGGCTCACAGAGCTCGATGCCGCGGCACTCGAGCTCGCCGACGCGGAACCGTCGCCCGACGAGATGGTTGAGGCGCACTCCGCGCGTCAGCACATTTCGCCCGGTGGGCGCGGCGTCGACGTGCAGCCCGTGCTCGGTCGCGAGGATCTCGAGCTCCTCCGCCTCGATCAGCGTCAGCTCCTGCTCGGGTCGGCCGGTGTCGAAATAGCGGTTGCCCTCGAGCCCTTTGCCTGCGACCGCCCGCGCCGACTCGACCGCATGCGGAAGGTCGCCGCGGGCAGCGCTGATGAAGATCGCCTCGACCCGGCCCTCGCTCACGGGTCGATGATCGCACAGCCGGCTACCGCACCTTCAGCGTCGCCGTGTCGATTGTCGCCACCGCGGTGGCGCCCGAGCGCGCGACGAGCTCCCCGCCGTCGTTCGTCAGTTCGAGGCGCGCCTCCCAGATGTTCTCGTCCGGCCAGCTGGGCAGGTCGATGCAGAAGGCTGTCCGCGCCGCCGCGTTCAACGCGTGCACGAACGGCCGCCCGCCGCCAGGAGAACGGGTGTAGAGGGTGTACACCCACTCACCGCGGGCCGAGGTCGTACGGGCGACCGGGTAGCCGCGCATCTGCTCGCCGAGCTCGCGCTTGTCGACGACCGCGCGCGCGAGCAGGCGCTTTGCCCGGAGGTCGTAGGCGCGCACGACGTACCTGACGAGGTCCGTGCTCGAGACGTGCTGGATCAGATAGAGCGTGCGCCGGTCCGGCGAGACGGCGTCGAACCCGAACTCGCCTTCGAGCACGATCGTGTCGACGAGGGACAGCGTGCCGGTCGAGATGAGGAGGAAGCGGCTCTGGCTGCGCAGGCCGTTGTAGCTCGGCGGCTCTGCGAGCACGAGCAGGCGCCCGTCCGGTGACAGGCCGCCGGCCCTGCCGACGCTCGTGACCGCCGGGATCCCGTAGGCACCTGCGAACGTCGCCGACGCGATCACGCGCCCGCCGCGGATGGCCTTCACCGAAGTCGAGCCGTGGGCGCGGACGGCCGTGTAGCGCAGATTGCCGGAGGAAGCGGCCACGGTGGGGGCCAGCCCCGGCCACGGGCCGACGCCGAGCGCCGCCCCGGAAGCAACCATCGCGACCACCGCGACCGCACCAAGGACCGGCCAACGCGGGATACGCATGTCTCTTCCTCCTTCGCTCGCTTGAGGCCTCTACACCGTCGAGGTGGATTCGGTTCCCGCGTCGACAAGACGGCGGAGGGGTAGCGCATAGGATCAGCGCGTGCGCGAGCTGCTCGGCCGCAAGCCGATCCTGGGGATGATCCACCTGCCGGCGCTGCCGGCTGCGCCGCGCAACGACAAGACAATGGACGAGCTCGTCGCCTTCGCGCTCTCGGAGGCGCGCAAGCTCGAGGCGGCCGGGCTCGACGCGTGCATCGTCGAGAACGTCGGCGACGTGCCCCTCTTCCGCGACCACGTCCCGCCCGCGACCGTGGCCGCGATGGCGGTGCTCGTGACCGAGGTGCGCCGGGCGACGTCGATGCACGTCGGCGTGAACATCCTCCGGAACGCGTGCGAGGAGGCGCTGTCGGTCGCCCACGTCTGCGGCGCCGACTTCATCCGCTGCAACGTCATGATCGGGGCCTACGTCACCGACCAGGGGATCATCCAGGGCTGCGCCGCGGAGCTCGCCCGCCTGCGCCGGTCACTCGACTCGGAGGTGCTGATCTTCGGCGACGTGCACGTCAAGCACGCGTACCCGCTCTTCGACGTCCCGATCGAGTACGCCGCCCAGGATCTCGCGGAGCGTGGCGATGTGGACGCGGTGATTGTCTCTGGCCCTCGCAGCCCGATCCCGCCGACCATGGAGCGGTTCGAGACGGTGAAGCAGGCGGTCGAGCTGCCCGTGCTGATCGGCAGCGGGATCGGCCTCGACAACGTGAAGGAGTTCTACGACAAGGCCGACGGCGTGCTGATCGGCGAGCCCGACTTCAAGCTCGGCGGCGTTTGGGGCGGCGAGAGCGACGAGGCCGCCTACGCCGAAGCCGTCAAGCGCTGCCGGGGCTAACAAAACCTTTCGTCAATCCTTGCAGCGTGCCCATCGGGACTTCACCTCCGAGGGGGAGAACGTAGTAGCCCAGTTCTCTACCAGGAGGTGTTGTTCGGATGAGGAAGACGTTCTTGGTGATTGCGGCGACCGCTGCGCTTGCGCTCGCGGCCACGGCGGTGGCCGGCGTCGTCGGCGGCACGCCGGGCGACGACACGCTCGCCGGCACGCCCAACCATGACCTGATCTTCGCGAAGGCAGGCGACGACACCGTCAGGGCTCGCGGCGGAAGCGACTTCGTGCGAGGTGGTCCGGGAGCCGACCGGCTCTACTGCGGTGCCGGCAGCGACATCCTGGTCGGCGGCCGGGGGAACGACTCGATCTGGGGTGGTCGCGGGGCTGACCGCGAGTTCGGCGGCGAGGGGGACGACGTTCTCCATGCACTGGCGAACGACAACCGCGTCGACGTGCTCGACTGCGGGCCTGGTAACGACGTCGCGTGGCTGAACACGAACGACCCCCGTGATCGGACGATCGGCTGCGAGACGGTGAATCGCATCGTCCCGTCTGCGGAGCAGGAGGCCGAGGAGAACGCCGAGTAGGCGTCTCCGACACCCGGTGGCGAATGGCGGGCAGCACGTGCTCGCCATTCGTTACCATAGGTAACGAAATGACTGCGCGGATTCTGGATTCGGTCGAGCTTGCGAACCGTCTCCGCCCGGTCCTGCTCCAGCTGAGCCGCTCTCTCCGCCGCGAGGCACACGCCGAAGGAATCACCGGCGGCCAGGCCTCGCTCCTCGCCCAGATCCGGAAGAACCCCGAAGTCGGAATGCGCGACCTGGCCGCGCGCGAGGGCGTCTCCGCTCCTGCGATGACGCGCTATCTCGACCGCATGGAGCGGGCCGAGCTCGTCGTCAGGACGCGCTCGCCCGACGATGCGCGCCGGATCCGCCTTGCTTTGACCCCGAAGGGCGTGCGTGCGCTGCGCTCGATCCGCCGCCGCCGGACCGCCTGGCTCGCCAAGCGGCTCGAAGGGCTCTCGGCCCCGGAGCTGGCCGCCGTGGACGCGGCGATCGAGCCGCTGGCGCGGCTGCTGGAAGACGCGGAATGACCGCGGCGCTCCTGGCTCTCAACTCACGCACGTTCTCGAGCCTCCGGAAGCACCGGAACTACCGCCTCTTCTTCTCCGGGCAGCTCGTGTCGGTCAGCGGGACGTGGATGCAGGACACGGCGCTGCCCTGGCTCGTGCTCCAGCTGACCCACTCGCCCGTGTACGTCGGCCTGCTCATCTTTGCGCGCTACGCGCCCTTCATGGCCTTCGGGCTCTTCTCGGGCGCGCTCGCCGACCGCTTCGACAACCGCCGGGTCGTGATCGTGACGCAGGCGAGCTCGATGGTCGTCGCTGCCGGCCTAGCCGTGCTGGCGTTCTCGGGCGTCGACCAGGTCTGGCCCTACTTCGTGCTCGCGTTCCTCGGTGGCTCCGCCCTCGTCTTCGACGCGCCCAACCGGCACGCGCTCACCTTCCAGCTCGTCGGCCGCGACGAGCTACCGAACGCAGTCGCGCTCAACTCGAGTCTGTTCAACGCCGGGCGGGTCGTCGGCCCGGCGATCGGCGGCGTCCTGATCGCTGCGTTCGGAGTCAGCTGGTGCTTCGCGATCAACGCTGTCACCTTCCTTGCCGTTCTCGCCGGACTGCTGCTGATGCGGAGCGCAGAGCTTTATCCCCTCGACCGCGGGCTGGTCGGAACCAAGACCGCAGGGGCGATCCGCGAGGGCCTGGCCTACGTGTGGCGCTCACCCCAGCTGAAGCTCGTCCTCGGCATCACGATCGTCGTCAGCGCGACCGGGTTCAACTTCCGGGTGCTGCTGCCGGTGCTCGCATCGGGCACGCTGCACGCAGGAGCCGAGGTCTTCGGCGTGCTGTTTGCGTGCTTCGGGGCGGGTGCGCTGCTCGGTGCGCTCGGCGCCGCCGCGCTGGGCCGGGCGAGCTGGAGGGCCCTGATCCTCGGCTCGGCCGGGTTCAGCAGCGGGATGTTGCTGCTGGCGCCGGTCCGTAACGCCGGGATCGCGGCACTGCTCCTGTTCGCGATCGGGTTCTGCTTCTCGACCTGGACGGCGAACAGCCAGTCGATTCTCCAGCTGACCGCACCCGACCGCCTGCGCGGCCGGGTGCTCGGTCTCTACCTGTTCGCGTTTGCGGGCCTGGCTCCGGTGGGCGGCCTGCTCGCCGGCTGGCTCGCCGACATCGGCGGAACGGAGCTCGCATTCGCGGTCGCCGGCACGGCGGGGCTGACGGTGACGGCGCTGGCCGTCGCGCAGTCACGCGGGTGGCGCC
>DATCPA010000030.1:0-7364 GCA_036564335.1 Gaiellaceae bacterium | reverse complement strand
GCCCGACCCAGCCGTACCCGCCGACGACGAACCGCTTGCCCGCAATCAGCACGTTGGTCGCCCGGATGATCCCGTCGAGCGTGGACTGGCCGGTGCCGTACCGGTTGTCGAAGAGGTGCTTCGTCTTCGCCTCGTTGACGGCGATGATGGGGAAACCGAGCTTGCCGTCGGCCTCGAGCGCCTTCAGGCGGATCACGCCGGTGGTCGTCTCCTCGGTGCCGGCGATGATGTCGCCGAGCTGCTCGCGCCGCGCGGAATGCAGCACGCCGATGACGTCGGCCCCGTCGTCCATGGTCAGCTGCGGCTTGTGGTCGACGGCCGCCTCGATGTGCGAGTAGTACGTGTCGTTGTCCTCGCCCTTGATCGCGAAGCAGGCAATGTCGTACTCCTCGACGAGCGCCGCGGCGACGTCGTCCTGGGTGGAGAGCGGGTTCGACGCGCAGAGGACGACGTCCGCGCCGCCGGCCTTGAGCGTACGGGCCAGGTTCGCGGTCTCGGTCGTCACGTGCAGGCAGGCCGAGATCCGGTAGCCGTTGAGCGGCTTCTCGGCCTCGAACCGGTCGCGGATCGCGGCCAGCACCGGCATCTGCCGGTCGGCCCACTGGATGCGCCGGATGCCCTCGGGCGCCAGCGCCAGGTCCTTCACGTCGAATCGTTTCGTCGTCGCCATCGAATCCTTTCGATTGATCGGTTAGGCGGCCAGCAGCCGCTCGTGCTTGCGCTGCTCCCACTCGAGTGCGCTCTCCGTGCCCGCCAGCCATGTGTGGACGGCGTTTCGTAGCCCCGGCTCGCGCCGCAGCCGTGCCGCGAACGCCAACTCGGTCAACTCGACCCCGAAGCACGTCCGCAACTCCCGCAGGGAGCGCAACTGGTTCAGCTCACGCGTCCCGTAGACACGGTAGCCGGACGCGCGGCGTGCCGGTACCACGAGCCCTGTCTCCTCCAGGTAGCGCAGCATGCGGGCCGACCAGCCGGTCTGCCTCGCCGCTCTGCCGACGGTCAGCTCCATCGACCCAACCTTAGCACAACTATGTCAAGGTTCGGTGGTCCCCTTCCGCCCGTAGCTGTCCTCGAGGCGCACCACGTCATCGAGCTGCGGCGTGGACACCTCCAGGATGCGTGTGTCCTCCAGCGCCCTGACCCGGTGCACCGTCCCGGGCTGGAAGTGGAACGCCGCCCCGGCGGTGACCACGGCCTGCTCGAGCAGCCTCTCGCCTTTCGCGCCGAGCTGGACGTGCGCGCGGCCCTCCAGCACGTACCACGACTCGTCCTTCTCGTTGTGGAACTGGAGGCTCAGCGACTCACCCGCCTTCACGAACAGGATCTTCCCCGCGTACGCTTCGGTCTCCGCCCAGATGAGCTCCCAGCCCCACGGCTTCTCGACCCGCCGTGGCTCGAAGGCGAAGCGGTCGAGGCCGCCGAGGTTCGGCGAAGAGAGATCAGCCACGGCGGCGCGATCTTACGCCTGCCGGTTGGTGCCGATCAACCGGCCAACCAGCCGGGATGCTCGGCGAGGTACTCCTGAGCGCGGCGCAGGTCCTTCGGGGTGTTGACGGTGATCCACGCGCCTTCGTGCCGGAAGGCACCGAGACGGTGCTCGGCAGCCAGCTCCGGAAAGGTGCTCGTCTCGTGGTCACCGCGCTCGGGGAAGCGGGCGAGCGCTTCCTCGCCGAGGACGTAGACCCCGCAGCTGACCCAGTGCGGGAGGCGCGGGGCCTCCTGGAAGCCGGTGACGAAGTCGTGGTCGTCGAGAGCGACGATCCCGAACGGAGACTGGAGCGGCACGACGGTGATCGTCGCCGCCGCCTCCAGTGCGCGGTGCTGCTCCAGCAGTGCATGGAGGTCGAGATCGACGAGCTCGTCGCCGTTCAAGGCGTACACGTCGCCGCCGCGGCAGAGCCGCGCCGCCCAGCGGATCCCGCCTCCGCGGCCGAGGGGCTCGGGCTCCTCGACCGGGACGATCTCCGGGCCGATCCCTGCCAGGGCGCGCTCGAACTCCTCGCCCTTGCCCCCGGAACACGCGACCAGTACGCGGTCGACCCCGGCGGCCGCGAGCTGCGCGACCTGGTACGCGGCCAGCGGCCGCCCCCCGACCTCGACCAGCGCCTTCGGGCGCCCGCCCGCAGCGTCGCCGAGGCGCTCCGCCTTGCCGCCCGCCAGGATGATGGCTTCCACTAGGGCACTTACTCGGAGAGGAGCTTCCGTTCCGGCTCCTGCGTCTCCGGCAGCGATGCGAACGGGGAGGCGGCCCGGCCCATGCCCTCGTAGGCGAAGCCGGCGGCTCGCAGCGCGTCGGCATCGAGGTGGTTGCGCCCATCGATCACGAGTGGCGTACGCATCGTCCCGCGCAGCTCTCCCCAGGGGACGTCGCGAAGCTCAGGCCACTCGGTGACGACGACCGCGGCGTCGGCGCCGAGGACCGCGCCGGCGACCGTGTCCGCCAGCTCGATTCCGCGCAGGACACCGGTCGCATCCGCGACCGGGTCCCAGGCCACGACCTCGGCACCCTCGGCCAGGAGCCGCGAGGTGAGCACCCTGCTCGGCGCCTCGCGCAGGTCGTCCGTATGAGGCTTGAAGGCCAGCCCGAGCAGCGCGATCCGCTTGCCGCGCAGCGGGCCGAGGTGCTTCTGGAGCTTGGCCACGGGCCGGCGCATCTGGAGCTCGTTCACCTCCATCACCGCGGTGACGAGATGGAAGTGGTAGCCGGAGTTGCCGGCGAGCAGCTTCAGGAATGACATGTCTTTCGGAAAGCAACTCCCGCCGTAGCCCAGGCCGGCGCGCAGGTAGTGCGTGCCGATGCGCTTGTCGAGGCCCATGCCCCGCGCGACCTGCTCGACGTCGGCGCCGACCAGCTCGCAGACATTGGCAATTTCGTTGATGAAGCTGACCCTGGTGGCGAGGTACGCGTTCGCGGCGAGCTTGACCATCTCCGCGGAGGGGACGTCCATGCGCACGACCGGTGCGTCGAGCTGCCGGTGAAGCGCTTCGACTCCGTCGCCGTCCGCGTCCTCGAACGCTCCGACCACGATGCGGTCGGACTCCATGAAGTCGCGTACGGCGCTGCCCTCGGCGAGGAACTCCGGGCAGGCCGCATAGCCGACGTGGCCGAGCCCGCGGGCGTCGAGCGCCGCCCGTACCTTCTCCCCGGTCCCGACCGGCACGGTGCTCTTCATCACGAGCACGGCCGATCCGAGGTCGGCCGGTAGCGACTCGATCACCGACCAGACGTTCGAGAGGTCGGCGTCGCCCGACGGGGTCGGCGGCGTGCCGACGCAGACGAACAGGAACTCGCTGCCGGCGACCGCCTCCTCCGTCGACAGCGTGAAGCTGAGCCGCTCGGCGTTCTTCGCGACCAGCTCGCCGAGGCCGGGCTCGTGGAAGGGCATCTTGCCGGCCTGCAGCGCCTCGATCCGCTCCGGCACGACGTCACGAATCACGACCGTGTGCCCGAGGTCGGCCAGGCAGGCCCCGCTGACGAGACCGGCGTATCCGGCGCCGAAGAAGGCGATGCGAGCCATCGGGCGGGAAGGCTACTTCTTCGCCGGCAGCGGTCGCAGCCCCTTGGCGATCGCGATCATCGTCTCGTTGGAGATGTTGTCGAGCAGCGAGTTGACGACCCAGTACGAGACGCCGGCCTGGCGCAGGACGATCATGTGCAGCTTCGGGCCGGTGTAGTAGAAGTCGTACGCCCGGCCGGAGAGGATGTGATGGACGTTGCGGTCGCCCAGGATCGGCGCGTCGAGCCAGTTGGTCTCTTCGATCCCCCAGTAGGCCCCGCTGCCGGTCCGGAAGACGAGCCGCACCGCCTTGTTGTGCTCGTGGATGCGGTACGCGTAGAGCGCCTTGGTCCGGTCCGGGAACGAGGAGCTCTCCATCACCGTCGGCGTCATCAGCTTGAACGGGACCTTTTTCTGCGTTGCCTCGAGGAGGGTGGTGGTGTCGTAGGGGTTCGAGACGACGTGCGCCGGCTCGCGGGTCGTCGGAGTGCGCGTCGGGGACGCCGGCGCGATCGTGCCGTGGAACGGCGTGCCGACCACGACCGTGAGCATCGTGTTCCGCTGGAGTGGCACGATCAGGGGCGGGATCCGCTCGACGTCGGCCGGCGCGAACAGCTTGGCAACCACCTTGGCCGCGGCCTCCGACCGCGCCACCCCGGGATTCCAGTACACCTTCGAAGGGAAGTAGTCCTGGCGCGGGGCGTTGCCGGTGGCATTCTCCGGCGGCTGGAGCACCTGATAGCTGCGCTGGGCGAGCTGGTAGCCCGCGGTGCCGGCCGCGCCGGGAACCCCGTTGCCGTTGAGCACGGTGATGGTCGTCTCCGCAGCGGTCGGCGCGGTCGTCTTCACCTTGCGGCCCAGGGCGACGTTCGTCGCGGTGCTGGCCGCTTCGACGTCCGGGTTCAGCCAGTCCTGGACGGCGGCCTGGATGTTCGTGGGATCCGTGCGCAGGTCGGCGTAGCCGGTCAGCCCCTGGATCTGCGTCTGGAAGAAGTGGCCGGACGGCAGGCGGTAGGCGAAGAGCGCGTAGCTGAGCACTGTCTTGCCGGACAGCTCCCCGCCCCCGCCGACACCGACCTCGATGTTCTTCGTCAGCGCCCCGATGATCTTCGGTACCGACGTGATCGAGAAGTTGTGCGCGAGCTGGAACTTCATCGCCTTCACGAACTGCTGCTGCCGCGCGACGCGGAACAGGTCGGAGTCGGTGTGCCGGTAGCGGACGTAGTCGAGCGCGCTGCCGCCGGTGAGCAGCTGGTACCCCGGCTGGAGGTTGATCGTCGCGTAGCCGAACGTCGGGCTGAGGCCGGCGTTGTTGTTGAAGTAGCGGCGGTCGACGTCGATCCAGACGCCGCCGAGGCGGTTGACGATCTGCTTGAAGCCTCGGAAGTTGACGGTGATCAGGTAGTTGATCGGCAGCCCGACCAGGTCACGCACCGTCTGGAGTGTTCCCTTCGACCCGCAGTTGGCGTAGGCCGAGTTGATCTTCCCGACGAAGGTCGGCTGCCCCGGGCAGTGGACATTGACGGTCATGTCGCGGGGGAACGACATCATCGAGACGCTCTTCGTGACGGGATCGGCGCGAAGCAGCATCACGGTGTCGGACCGGGACGGCTGGGACAGTGCCTCTCCGGCGCGGTGGTCGTAGCCGATCACGAGCGCGATCGCGGCGTGGCCCGGAGCCGGGACGTCACCGAGCAGCTTCTGTGCGGACTTCACGTCCACCGAGTGCGCGCGGATCGCAGCCACGCTCTCGTGGAACCAGAGGTAGACGCCCGCGACCAGTGCGACCGCGAGCATGGCCACGACGAGCACCAGCCCGAGCAGGATGCGCCCGACGAACATGGCAGTCGAGCGGCGCGGCGGCTCGGGCTGCCGGTACCGCGACATCGGGGTCAGCGCGGAAGGAGGCAGGACCGAATGGCCGTTGCCGTCGAGGCCGCTGCCCCGTCCGATTCCTCGCTTCAGGGTGGTCCGCAACCGTGTCTTTCCGGAAATGAAACGCGCCTCGAACGAGGCGCCGGGGCCCAGGATACCCCACGCCGTACCAGAGTCAGGTGACTATCGCGTGACCATTCGGAGCGCTAGGCGCGCGCCGCGACCTTGGCGACGAGCGCCTGCTCGAGGCTCGCGGGCAGCGCCTGGTTGATGCCCAGGAAGATGATCGCGACGTCGATCTGGCCGCGATTGAACACCACCAGGTCGATCGTCGCCCGCACCCGGGCCGACGGCGTCTGGACCAGGGAGGTGAGCCGGTACGCGTTCGAGCGGTCGCCGTACTTCGGGAAGGAGAGCGGGCCCGCCGAGAGGATCGTCGCCGAGCTCGGCTTCGTGATCCCCTTCTTGAAGATCTCGGCGAAGCAGTGCGGGAGTGCCGGCACAGCCACTCGCGCGTATCCGGTCCTCGCCATCGCGGCTGTCTTGAACACGCCCGTCGTCGAGGAAACGAACGTGCCGTCCGGCCGGCTGAAGTCAGGTGAGTCGTAATCCCCGATCTCGATCAGGTCCGACTGGTCCGGGTTGTAGGTCGAGCAACGGGGGCTCGACTCCTGGTTGTTGGTCGAGGGCTTTGACGTCCAGCCCGTGCCGACGTCGACGAGCTTGAGAGAGACGGCTCGGGCGCGAGCCTGGCCCGCCTTCGTGAATTTCTTCTGTGGGTCACCCTGGGCGGCGAGCGCCGTCTCCGCGAGAACCGCGGCAATAGCGACGACGAGAAGACCTGACCATTTCACGCGCGGAATCATCCCACAGCAAGCGGATCGGCCGGCTCGTATCCCAGGTTAGGGCGCAGCCGGCGTTCGGCCTCCGAGAGCTCGACCCCCTGCCGCCGCGCGTAGTCCTCGACCTGATCGCGCGCGAGCCGGCCGACGGCGAAGTAGCGCGCCTGGGGGTGCGCGAGGTAGATCCCGCTGACGCTCGCGGCCGGCATCGTCGCGTACGTCTCGGTCAGCTCGAGGCCGGCCTCTCCCGCGCCGAGCAGCTCGAACAACTTGCCCTTCTCGGTGTGATCCGGGCAGGCGGGGTAGCCGAATGCGGGCCGGATCCCGCGGTAGCGCTCGGCGGCCAGATCCTCGGCCGAGAGTTTCTCGTCCGGCGCGTACCAGGCGCGCCGCACCTCGGCGTGCAGCCACTCCGCGAACGCCTCGGCGAGCCGGTCGGCGAGCGCCTTGACCATGATCGCGCGGTAGTCGTCCTGCTCCGTCTCGTAGCGGGCCGCCAGCCCGCCGGCACCGTGGATGCCGACGGCGAACGCGCCGATGGCGTCCCCGGCCGGCGCGACGTAATCCGCGAGGCTTCGGTTCGGCCGCTCGTCGCCGTAGTCGGACTGCTGGCGCAGGAAGCAGAAGCGGGTGCCGTCCTCGAGCACGACGTCGTCCCCCTCGGCCTGCGCCGGCCAGAAGCCGTACACCCCACGCGCTTGTAACAGACTGTTACTTGTGATCTCACCGAGCAGCGCGAGCGCGTCGTCGTACAGTTCACGCGCCTCGGGACGATGAAGAATTGCAGGGAACTTCCCCTTCAGCTCCCAGGCGTGGAAGAAGAACTGCCAGTCGACAAAGTTGCAGACTGTTACAAGGTCGGGATCGACCGTCCGAACGCCCGTGAACGGGGGCACGGCGAGTTCGTCGAACGAGACCCGCTGGCGGTTCGCACGCGCCGCCGCCAGCGGTAGCAGCGGCTTCCGATCGCGCTCGGCGTGCTGTGCGCGGAGCCGTTCCTGGAGCTCGCGATTCTCGCGATCGAACTCGTCGATGCGGGCCGGGTCGAGGAGGCTCGAGACGGTGCCGACGACGCGCGAGGCATCGAGCACGTGCACCGTCGGGCGCGAATAGGCGGGCGCGATGCGAACGGCGGTGTGCTGTTTCGAGG
>DATCPA010000117.1:0-11777 GCA_036564335.1 Gaiellaceae bacterium | reverse complement strand
GAACAGCCGGTTCCCCCCACGAGCCCCCCTCCCCAACATCACCGTGCTCACGGCGGGCGGTCGGGTGCCGCGCCCGCCATGTCGGTCGCGGCGACGGACGAAACCCTCGAACAGCCTGGTCGATAAAGCCGTGAGTGGCGTCGTGCTGTCCGTTCGCGGCGTGTCGAAGGCGTACGGAGCAGTGCAGGCGCTTCGCGACGTCAGCGTCGACTGCCGCGCCGGCGAGATCCACGCGCTCGTCGGGGAGAACGGGTCCGGGAAATCGACATTGCTCGGGATCGCGAGCGGCTTCGTCCACCCAGACGAGGGCACCGTCGAGATCGCAGGCAGCCTGCGGCGGCGCGGATCTCCCGCCGAGGCCCGGAGGCTCGGTCTCGGCATGGCGTACCAGAACTACTCGCATGTCCGCGACCTCTCGGTCGCCGAGAACTTGTACCTCGCAGTACCCGGCGACCTCCAGCCGCCGTACCGCCGCATGGAGGCCTGGGCGGCCGAGCGGCTCGCGGAGTTCCAACTCGAGGTCCCGCCGACGGCGCCCCTGGGGTCGCTCTCGCTCGCAGAGCGCCAGTTCCTCGAGGTCGTCAAGGCGCTGCTCGCCAAGCCGAAGGTCTTGCTCCTGGACGAGCCGACTACGGCGCTCGGGCTCGAGGAGGTGGAGCGCTTCCACGCGCTCGTGCTCGAGCAGAGCCGCGCGGGAGTCGGCGTCGTCTACGTCAGCCATCGCCTGCCGGAGGTGCTCGGCATCGCCGACCGCATCACCGTCCTGCGTGACGGCGTCTCTCAGGGCACATTCGAGGCCGCAGGCATGTCGGAGGAGAGCCTCGTCGTTCTGATGATCGGCCGTCCGCTCCAGCTCGCCTTTCCGGAGCGGCACGCTCCCGACGCTGCCCCCGAGGTGCTGCTCGCCGTCTCGGGCCTCCGCGGCGAGCGCTTCGGGCCGATCGACCTCGAGATCGCGAAGGGCGAGATCGTGGGAATCGCCGGTGCGGAGGGAAACGGCCAGCTGCCCTTCCTCCGAGCCCTCGCCGGGATCGAGCGCGCCACCGGGAGCGCAACCTGCAACGGCCGTGAGCTCGACACCGGATCACCGCTCGGCCCGCTTCGGGCAGGGGTCGTGTTGCTCAGCGGCGACCGGGCCAGCGAGGCGCTGTTCCCGGTCCTGAGCGTGCGGGCAAACACCACGATCCAGGTGCTGCGGCGGCTGGGACGCCTGGGCTTCCTGAACCGTTGGCGCGAGCGCGACACCGTAAACGAGCTCGTTCGCCGCCTGAGCATCCGCATGGCGTCAATCGAGCAACCCGTGCAGTCCCTCTCCGGCGGCAACCAGCAGAAGGTCTCGCTGACGCGCCCGTTCCTCCGCGGAAACGTCAACGTCATCCTCGCCGAGGAGCCCACACAGGGCGTGGACGTCGCCGCCCGGTTCGACATCTATGATGCCCTGCGCGCGAAGGCGAGGGAAGGCGTCGCGATCGTCGTCAAGTCGAGCGACCCGCTCGAGCTGGCCGGGCTCTGCGACCGGGTGGTCGTCATGTCCCGCGGGAAGATCGTCGACGAGATTCGCGGCGACGATCTCGGCGAGCGGCGGATCGTGGAGGCGATCGTCGGCTCGCAGGCGGTTGGAGGCGGGCGCGTAACCGCCGGCCACGGGAGGCCGTCCTGACGTCCGGTGCTCATGTGGCTGCTGCGATCGCCAGGATCAGGTTTCGCGGCGTGGTTCCGCTCGTCCTGATGACGACGCTGATCGTCGCGGTGGGCGGGTACACGGCGCTTCGGCAGGACGCCTTTCTCAGCAGTTACAACCTCCGCAACCTGCTGCTCGCGACGATGCCGCTGGCGCTGGTCTCGCTCGGCCAGACGAGCGCGTTGCTCGTCGGCGGCTTCGACGTCTCGGTCGCCGCTCTGATGACGCTGTGCGTCGTCGTCGCGTCGTACACGATGACGCCGACGACGTCGACCCTCGGGCTCATCCCGGGCGCTCTTCTGCTGGTCGGCGTGGGGCTCGCGGTCGGGGTCTTCAACGCGATCCTCATCCGCGTGTTCCGCCTCCCCTCGATCATCGCCACGATCGGCACGCTCAGCATCCTCCAGGGCGCGGCGCTCTGGCTTCGCGACCATCCAGAGGGGCCGATCTCGAGCGGCGCCGTCGACACCCTGACGACGAGCTGGAGCTTCGTGCCGGTCGCCTTCATCGGTGTCGTGATCCTGGCGCTGCTCGGAGACATGTGGCTCTACCGCAGCCGAACGGGGATGGCACTCCGCGCGGTCGGTCTCGACGAGACGTCTTCGCGGCGGCTCGGGATCAGGACCGATCGCGTGGTGATCCTCGCCTTCGTTGCCTGCTCGGTGATGGCGTCGATTGCCGGCTTCTACCTCGCCGCCGAGGTCCAGATCGGCTCCCCGATCATCGGCAACCAGGCGCTCGAGAGCATCGCCGCGGCCGTGCTCGGCGGAGCGAGCCTCGCGGGCGGCAGAGGCTCCTTCTTCGGGACATTGCTCGCGGCGCTCTTCCTCTCGCTGATCGACAACATCCTGCCGCTGTTCCACCAGCCGACGGAGTACGCCGAGATGACGATCGGCGTCCTGATCCTGCTGGCGCTGATCCTCTACCAGGGGCCCGAGCTGCTCGCCCGCCTCCGCTCCGCCTGGGCAGGCGTCGGCCGCTTACGGACGCGCCAGGGCGAGGCGCCGGCGGGTTAAGCGGAACCCAGACGCTCGACGAGATAGTCCCAGTCCCGGTCGAACCGGTACGAGTAGCGCGGTGGGGGCGCGGGGGCCGACGTTTCGAGCCACCGCACCCGGCCTCCCTGCGTCTCGTAGAACGCGTGAACGCACCCGGTCGCCGTCCAGAAGACGTCGCCGGGCCGGAGCGTGTCTCGCACACCGTCCGCGACGACATCGACCTCACCCTCGAGCATGTAGTACGACTCCTCGAACGGGTGGTCGTGCGGGTGCGCGACGGCGCCCGGCTGGTAATCGACCATGAACATCGTGTGGAGCTGGGCGTCGAGCCTCTGATCGACGAGCATCTTCACTGCGATTCCGCTGTACGCCAGAACGGCAGTCGCCATGCTCGCGGAGACGGTCGGAGCGGCGGCGGCTGCCCCGCGCTTCAAGCGCTCGAGATCCATCTCGCCCTCCGTGAGCAGGAAGAGATGGCGGTTACGCGGGTCGCGGACGTCGATCGGCGCTCCTGCGCCTTCGGGTGCGGAGCCGAGGAAGAACGTGTCGCTGCCGTCGGGGCGCGGACGAGGGGCGACCATCTCGACCCAGAGCGCACGGCCGGCGGCGCGCCACGCATGCGGAACGCCCACCGGCGCGACACCGCAGGCGCCGGTCCTGAGCTCGATTGCCCGGCCGTCGAGGTAGAGCACCGGCTGCCCCTCGAGGACGTAGAAGCTCTCCTCGTACGAATGCATGTGCGTGTCGAGGTGTCCGTCCACGAGCGAGCACAGCCTGAGTCCCATGTGCGTTGAGCCAGTCGAACCGTCGACGAGCCGGCAGGCCTGGAAGCCGTTGCCGCGGCCCGGGTAAGGATCGGCGAAAGCAACGTCCTCACGACGGACGAGGCGATGACCCGGCAACCCGTCCGCGAGCGCACGGGTCCCGGTGTCGCCGGTCACGGGCGGACCGGGGTGGGCATGTCAAGGACTGCTGAACGATCGGGCATTCTCTGCCCTCAGTGCTCGGACGAGAGGTGGTGCCGGCCGAGCACCATCCAGATCGCGGTTACGACCTCGTCTCCGTCGTTGTGCAGGCGGTGGGGGATGCTCGATTCGAACGCGATCGAGTCGCCGGGCTCGAGCACGTGCTCCTCGAAGCCCACCGTGACACCGAGGTTGCCGGTGAGAACGATGCCGAATTCGCGCCCGTTGTGGCGCATCAGGCTCCCGTCGGGGCTCGACGAGCCACCCGCCTCATAGGTCGTGTAGAGAAAGTCGACGTCCCGGTCGTCCCAGGTCGTCAGGCGCTCCCAGTGCACGCCCGAGCCGAGATCGATCTTCCTCCGCTCCGCCAGGCGCTGCACGCGCCCGTGACCCTCGGCTGCGCCCGGTCCCGCCTTCGGCACGCCCGAGGCCGAAGCCGTCCGCCGGCCCGCCTCCGGCGGGCCCGTCAGCGAATGGCCGTCCGGGCCATCGGCCGACGGCGCGAAGACCTCGTCGAGCGAGACCCCCAGCTCGCTGACGATCGCGTAGAGCGTCCGCACCGAGGGCTGCGTCTTGCCGGTCTCGATCTGGGAGACGAGACTCGGGGAGACCTCGAGTCGGCGGGCGAGCTCGCGCAGACTCAGCCCGAGCCGGTCGCGTTCCTCTCTCAGCCTGGCTCCGAGCGTCTGCGCGTTAGCAGGCGCGGGCTGCGTGGCGGGCCGAGCTCTCGCGCTCACTCCTTGAACTCCGAGAAGGCGGCCGGCTCGGGGAAGGGCGCCGCGAGCGCCGCCTGCTCGACCTCGGCCAATTCGCGCTCAACGTCGTCCGCGACCTCCTCGAGCCGCGTCGCCGTGACCGCGTGCTCCTCCGCGAGACGCCGCTCGGCGACCAGCAGCGGGTCGCGCTCCTGCCAGCGCTCGAGCTCCCCCTCGGGCCGGTATTTCCCGGGATCGCTTCGCGAATGGCCGACGAACCGGTACGTGCGGGCCTCGACGAACATCGGCGCTCCCTCGCCTCGGACCCGCTCGGCCGCCTCGAGCGCGGTCTCGCGTACCGCCCAGACATCCATCCCGTCGACAGCGGCGGCGGGAATGCTCATCGCCTCAGCCCGCGCGCCGATCTCGCCTGCTGTGACGGCGTCGGTCGGCGTGTACTCGCCGTAGCCGTTGTTCTCGCAGACGAAGAGCGCCGGCAAGTCGAGGACCTTCGCAAAGTTCAGGCACTCGAAGAAGTAGGCCTGGTTCGTCGCTCCGTCGCCGAAGAAGGCGGTCGCGATGCGCCCGGAGCCCTTCAGCGCGAGCGCGGCGCCCGTGGCTGCGGAGATGCTGCCGCCGACGATCCCGAAGCAGCCGAGATGATCGCGGTCGAGATCGACCATATTCATCGAGCCCGCACGGCCGCCGTTGATGCCGGTCGTTCGCCCGACCAGCTCGGCGAGCAGCGCCTCCGGCGGGCAGCCCCGCGCGAGGAGGTGCCCGTGTCCCCGATACGTGCACGCGACGCGGTCGCGCTCACCGAGGGCGCTGGCGAAGCCGACCGACACGGCCTCCTGCCCCGAGCAGAGATGTGTTGTCCCGTAGACCTCGCCGCGCAGGAAGAGCGACTGGACGAGCGCCTCGAACCGCCGGATCAGGAGCATCTGCCGGTAGAGGGCGACGTGGAACTCGACGTCCTGCCCGGCCTGACTATCCGTCCGTGAGACCGCCACGCTACCCCACCTTGGCCGCGGCGCCTGCGCGCGTCACTCGGCCGGCGTTCCCGTGAGCGTCGGCTCCGGCAGAGCGCCGTCGCCGTCGGCGTCCCCGGTCACCACGACCTTGCCCTCGAGCAGATCGACCCCTCGGACGTACGTCTTCCCGGCGACGAGCAGCTCCTGGGCCGGGAAGCGGGTGAGCACGCGAGGCCCGGTCGGCGTCACGACTACCTCCTCCTCGATCCGTGCGGCCGAGTGGCCGTCGCTCGCGGGGCAGTAGGTCTCGAGCGCGAACACCATCCCGACCTCGAGCTCGACCGGAGTATCCAGGGAATGCAGCCGCGAGATCATCGGCGACTCGTAGAGCCCGACGCCGATCCCGTGGCCGAACTGGAGCCCGAAGGCGGCCCGCTCGTCGGGCAGGCCGATTTCCTCGGCCGTGGGCCAGACCGCCGCAATCTGATCCGTCGTCGCGCCCGGCCGCACGAGCTCGATCGCGGCGTCCAGCCATTCCCGGCAGCGCCGGTAGGCGTCGAGCTGGGACGGCGTCGCGTAGCTGACGTTGAACGTGCGGTAGTAGCAGGTGCGGTAGCCGTTGAAGGCGTGGATGATGTCGAAGAAGGCCTGGTCACCCGGGCGGAGCAGCCGGTCGGCGAAGGTGTGCGGGTGCGGGTTGCAGCGGTCGCCCGAGATCGCGTTGATCGCCTCGACGTGCTCCGACCCGAGGTCGAACAGCGTTTTCATCGCCTGCGCGACGACCTGGTTCTCAGTGATCCCGGGGCGGAGCGTCCGGTAGATCTCGTCGTACACGGCGTCGACGATCGCCGCTGCGTGATCGAGGAGGGCGAGCTCGTCTTCGGACTTGAGCTTGCGCGCCTCCAGCATCACCGGCTGCGCGTCCGCCGTGTGGATCCCGGCCCGGGCGAGCGCGAGGAACGTGGTCATGTCCGGCACGTCGAGGCCGAGCGGCTCACCCTCGAGGCCGCGCTCGCGGAGCTCTTCGAGGATCAGCGCGGCCAGATCGTCCGGTATCCCGGTCTCGTCCGGCATCGCACCCCGCATCGGCGGCACCCAGGCGCGCCAGTTCTCCTCGGGGAGCCAGGGGCAGTAGAGCTTGTGATGCCGCGCGGCGGAGCCGAAGTCCCAGAGGATCGGGTCCTCGCCGCGCGCGAGCAGGGCGAAGCGGATGTTCTTGTCGCGCTCCCAGGTGCCGATCGCCGTGCTTGTGACGTAGCGGAGGTTGTTCGGGTCGAAGAGGAGGAGTGCCCCGAGGTCGGATGCCTCGAGCGCTGCCTTCGCCCGGGCGAGGCGATGGGTGCGAAGCCGGTCGAAGTTGACCCGCTGCTCCCAGTCCACCGCCATCGTCGCGCCCCGCGACGCAATGTTCACGTCATCGCCTCCGCCGTCGTTGCTGTTAAGCAATTCTAAACATCAGCGGACATCATTCGTCAACACCGACCCTCAGGGGGCGTTACCCTCGCCGGAGCAGTCGGCGAGAGAGGGGGCGCGTGTTGAGGATCGGAATCGTGGGGCTAGGCCGAATGGGAGACCCGATCGCCCGCAGACTCCTGGGCGCGGGTCACGCGGTGACGGTGTTCAACCGCACGGCGAGCCGCGCGGACGCGCTGGTCGAGTTGGGCGCCGCCCGCGCCGCCTCTCCGGGCGAAATCTGGGCGTTCGCCGATACCTGCATCACGATGGTCGCCGACGACGCGGCGTTCCGGGCCGTGATGCTCGAGGACAGCGGGCTGCTCCGCGACGGTGCGCCGGATCGCGCCGTGGTCGACATGAGCACGGTCTCGGTCACGGCCTCGCGGGACGTTGCCGAGGCGGCAAGTGCCGCGGGCATCGCCTACCTCCGCGCCCCGGTGAGCGGGAATCCGTCCGTCGTCGAGGCGGGGAACCTGACGATCATCATCTCGGGCGACCGGGAAGCGTTCGAGCGGCTGGAGCCGGCCCTGCGCGACGTCGGGCCAAACATCTTCTACCTCGGCCCGGGCGAGGAGGCCCGCGTGATGAAGCTCGCCCTGAACCTGATGATCGCCACCTCGGCCGAGGCGATTGCCGAGGCCCTCGTGCTGGGCGAGGCGAGCGGGCTCGAGCGGTCGGCGATGCTCGAGGTGATGGGCGCGAGCGCCGTCGGGTCGCCGTTCGTCAAGTACAAGACCGCCGCGCTCATAGCCGACGATTATTCGGCGACGTTCACGTCCTCGATGATGCACAAGGACCTGACCCTTGCGCTCGACGCAGGGCGGGCGGTCGGGGTGCCGCTTCCGGCCACGGCGCTCGTGCGCGGGCTGCTCGAGGACTGCATGGCGACCGGGATGGGCGACGACGACCTGATGGCGCTGCTGCCCAGGCTGGCACGCGAAGCGAGTTAACCCTCCCAGTCTCCGCGGAAGCGCGCCTGGTGCCGGCTCGGCGGCTGGGGAACCTGCGTCTCGATCCACCGCACGGGCGCAGCGGAGCGATTCGTGAACGCGTGCATGCTCGCAGCGCTGCTCCAGCAGTAGTCCCCGGCCTGCAGGTCGTAGGCCGTTCCATCGAGAACGGCCTCGATCTCGCCGCTGACGACGAAGAACGACTCTTCGAAGGGGTGGTCGTGCTCCTTGATCAGTCCGCCCGGCACGTACTCGACGAGGAAGAGGTTGAACTGGCTGGCGCCGAACTCGCCGTCGATCAGCATCTTCAGCGTTGCGCCGCCGACATTCGCCGCCCCGAACCCGGCGAGCCCGAGGGTGTCGCTCGGCGGCGGCAGCTCGGCCGCTTCGAAGTGGCCACGGTGGAACGGGACGTCCACGTCCGTCTCCGGCGACGTCTCGGTAAGGAAGACGGTGTCCTCGAACCCGTCCGACGCCTGCGGCGCACCGAGCTCGTACCAGCGCACGGTCTCGGCCGAGCGGTTCGCGAGCGAGTGTGCGACACCGGCCTGGACGAAGGCGTAGTCGTCCGGGACGAGCCCCTCGTCGACCCCCGCTACGGTCAACACGAGGCTGCCGCCGAGGACGTAGATCGCCTCCTCGTACGCGTGCGCATGGAGCGGCACGTTTCCGCCCGGGGCGAGCTCGGCCACGGCGACGACCTGATGAACCGAGCCGGCCGCGCGGTCGACGATCGGGAAGCGCGCGTACCCGTCAGCGTGCCCGGCATAGACGCCCGGACGCGAAGGGGTCTCCTTGAGGTTTCCGATGTGGTGCATGCAGGCCTGAGGATACGACCGACGCGGTTGCCGACGGCTCGATCAACGTCGTAGGCTGTCCGGCACGCGCGCCCGGCCCGGGCGCCCCTCACGGACGAGGAGCACATACATGCCCCGGAAGATCGTCGACACCATCCTTCCGACCACCATGGTCGGGTCGTATCCGCGCCCGCATTGGTTCACACAGCAGCTCCGCGGCCGTGACGTCAGGGTCGCGTTCAAGGAGGTCCAGCACGAGGAGGCCTACCACGACGCGACGCACGCTGTCCTTCACGACCAGGAGGAGGCGGGCCTCGACATCGTCACCGACGGCCAGATGTCGTACGACGACTACGTCGGCGGGATCGGCTCGTTCTGCTGGTACATGTACGAGCGGATCGGCGGGTTCGATCCGGCCCGCGAGGAGCACCCCTCGATCACCGCCGAGAGTGAGTACAACAAGGTCAACGCGCTGCTCACCGACTGGGGCGGTGTGATCAACAGCGGCCCGGTCACGCGCGGCCCGATCCGCCTGGCCGACCTCTACAAGATCGCCAGGCGCTATACGGACAAGCCGATCAAGGTCTCGGTCGGCGCCGGCCCGGTCAACCTGGCCTGGCACGTCTACTTCCAGCACTACAAGGACCCCCAGGAGCTGTGCTACGCGCTGGCTCCGATCTTCAACGCCGAGATGAAGGACCTGGTCGAGGCCGGTGCGGAGTACCTCCAACTCGAGGACCTCGGTGCCTGGCTACCGCTGTTCACGGGCGACGAGAAGGATTACGAGTGGATCGCCGACGTCGTCGGCAAGTGCTGCGAGGGCGTCGACGCGAAGATCGGCTGGCATTTCTGCTTCGGCAACGCCTGGGGGAACGACATCCTCAGCGCGAATTTCCCCGAGGGGTACCAGACCGTGCTGCCGCACTTCTTCGAGACGCCGGGGATCGACGAGTTCGTGCTCGACTACGCGAACCGGGAGATGGCAGGCGTCGAGTTCCTGGACAATCTCCCGGCGGACAAGTCCGTCCAGGTCGGCGTGCTCGACATCCGCTCGATGATGATCGAGAGCCCCGAGCAGATCGCGGGACGGGCCCGCAAGGTGCTCGAGCACGTGCCCGCCGATCGCGTCACCCTCTCGACCGATTGCGGGATGAAGGCGCTGCCTCGGATGGTCGCCAAGATGAAGTTGAAGGCGCTCGCCGACGGAGCCCAGATCGTCCGCGACGAGCTTTAGAAGGGTTACGCGCCGAAGCCCTGCCGCCGCTCGAGGTCCTGCTCCGGGTCGAGGAGGTGCCCGTCGCGCTCGACGTAGCCGTCCTTCCCCCCGATCACCAGGACGACGAGATCGTCGTCACCCGCGTTCGAAAACTTGCGCGGGGTCGTCGACTCGACGTGGACGAGGCAGCCCGGCCCCAGCTCGCGCACCTCGTCTCCGATCTCGAACCGCGCCGTCCCGCTGTGAACGAAGTAGAGCTCGTCCTGCGTGTCGTGGTAGTGGTGGAAGCCCTCGTAGCCGGGCGGCATCACGAGCGCGTTCACGCCGAACGCGTTCACGCCGAGTGCCCGGCGGATCTTCCTGAAGCCGTACCCCTCGCCGAGCTCGTCGAGAGAGCTGATCGAATAGGTCATTCGCCAACCTCCTTTAGGCGCTAGCATCACCCGTCGGAGTGCCGTACCGCAAGGTGATCATGCGGCCCTTCCGGGCCGATGACGAGGGCCTCCTGTTCGGAGTCGCAAAGCTCGCGTTTGCGGAGCAGGATGACCACCGTACGCTTGCCACGCTGGCGCGCGACACGGTGTTCGTCGCCGAGCTCTCCGGGGAGCCGGCCGGATACGTCGCGCTCGAGCAATCCGCTGACGCCCTGCGGATCGAACAGCTCTGCGTGCACCCTGCGCACGAGGAGGAAGGCGTCGGCCGGCAGCTGCTCGACTGGGCAGAGGGGTACGCGATCTCGACCGGCGCGCGTCGGCTCGAGATCGTGGTCGAATCCGGCAACGAGCGCGCCACGGCGTTCTACCGCGGCCGGGGCTTCGTGCCGGCGGGGCAGGACCTGCTCGAGCTCGTCCTTCCGCAGGGCCAGTAGCTGAAGCGCATCGTCCTCGCCCTCGCGGTGGTTGCGCTCGCGTTCCCCGCGGCCGCGTCCGCGCACGCAAGGCTGGTCGGATCGAAGCCGGCGGACGGCGCCGTGCTGGCGACTCCGCCGGCGGACGTCCGGTTGCTCTTCGACGACGCCGTCCGGCCTGCCGGAGGCGACCGGGCTGTGGATGCCGCAGGACGCTCGGTGCTTGGAGGGCCGGCTCGGCGGCTCGGCGGGAACGACCGCGCACTCGTGATCCCGCTCCGCCCCGGGCTCACGCGTGGGGCGTACACCGTCCGCTGGCGCGTGATCTCGAACGACGGGCACCTGATCGAGGGCGTGCTCGCGTTCGGCGTCGGCACCGGCCTGCCGACGCCCGTGCCCACGCTCTCGGCGGGGGGCGGCCCGTCGCTCGCCTCGGTCGTCCTGCGACTGCTCTTCCTCATGGGCGTCCTGCTCGCGGGCGGTGCCGCCCTCGCGGGCCGGGTGTTGCTCGAGCCGGGCCGGGCCCGCCTCGAGACCGCCCTCGTCGCTTCCGGCCTCGTGCTCGTCGCCGGCGGGGGCTTCGGCCTGCTTGCGCTCGAGCCTGCGGCCGACGCGACGCGCTTCGGGCGTGTGACGGAGACGGCGGCGATCGTCGCGCTCGTCGGGGCCGCGGCGGCTCTGGCCTCGATCGCGGTGCCGCCGCTGCGTCACGCCGTCGCCGCTCTGGCACTGCTCGAGCTTGCCGCCCCGACCCTGGCCGGACATGCGCTCGACCCGCGCCGGCTCCGCGCGCTCGTCGCTCTCGCCGACTTCGTCCACGTGGGAGCCGCCGCCTTCTGGATCGGCGGGCTCACGCTCCTCGTGCTCAACCGCAGCCAACGAGCCCGGCGACGGTTCCCGCCGCTCGCGCTGATCGCCGTCGCGCTCCTCGGCGCAGCCTCCGTCCCTCGCGCGATTGCTGCCTTCCCGTCGTTCGCGTCGGTCGTCGACACCGGCTACGGCCGCGCGGTCCTCGTCAAGACAGGCGTGCTCGCGGGCGTGCTCAGCCTCGCCTGGTTCAACCGGAGGCGTCTGCAGCGGATCGGCTTCGTCGCCGAGCTGGGGCTGCTCGCGGTGGTGATCGGCGCGGTCGCGGTGCTCACCGACCTGCGTCCGCCTGCCCGGGCCGCGGCGACGACGATCGCCGCCGCGGCGCGGCG
>DATCPA010000090.1:0-57200 GCA_036564335.1 Gaiellaceae bacterium | reverse complement strand
AAACATGGTTTCCCCCGCGGGAGCGAGCGAGCAGCGAGCGACTCATGCGAGAGTCGCGAGCAGCAGCTCGAAGAACCGGTCGGTGTCGAAGTCTGTGACAACCCGCGCGTTCGGCTCCCGGCCGGTCCGCCCGAGCGTGTCGATCAGGTTCCAGCCGCGCGCCAGCTCGCCGCCCGTCTCGACGTCGACGACCGCGTCCTCCGCGGTAAGTACGAGCGACGGGTCGACAATCGCGGCCGCCACCATCGAGTCCGGATGCGTCGAACCGCCGAGGTGGTTGACCTTGTCGTCGAACTCTCGCGCCTTCCGGTTCACCTGTCCGAAGAACACCGCGAGCGGTGTCTCGAGCGCGGCGATGCGCGCCAGCTTGGCGTCGTCGAAGACGCCGTGCGTGCGCGTCAGCGTCCAGGTGAACAGGGTCAACGGGAAGCCCGCGTTGAGCACGATCTTCGCCGCCTCGGGGTCGACGAAGAAGTTGTACTCGGCAGCGGGGGTGATGTTTCCGACCCCGCCGCCCATCACGTACAGGTGGGCGACCTTTCCGGGGAGCGACGGGTCGCGCTCGACCGCGGCAGCAAGGTTTGTCAGCGGGGCCTGGGCCAGGATCGTCAGCTCGCCGGGGCTCTCGTCGATCCGCCGGACGAGCTCGTCGACCGCGTGCTCCGGCTCCGGCCGCTGCTTCGCCTGCGGGAAGAACGAGTCGCCCATCCCGTCCTGGCCGTGCACGTACTCAGCTCCCACCCACTCTGCGGCAAGCGGCTCTGCGCAGCCGGCGTAGACCGGCACCTCACCGGAGCGCCCGGCCATCTCCACCGTATAGAGGGCGTTTTCGACCTCCTGGTCGAAGCGCACGTTCCCGCAGCACACGGTGATCGCCTCCAGCCGCACCCGCGGGTCGCGGAGGGCGATCAGCAGTGAGAAGACGTCGTCGCCGGCGGTGTCGGTGTCGATGATCAGGCGGGTCATACGGCGACCGCGAGCCGCTGCTCGAGCTCCGCGCGCGCCGGCAGGCCGGGAACGACGCCTTCGTGCTCGACCATGTGCGCTCCCGCCGCGCACCCCCAACGGACGGCGTCGAGGTCGGAGGCGCCTTCTGCGAGCGCGACGGCGAAGGCGGCGCAGAACGCGTCCCCCGCGCCGGTGGTGTCGACCACCCGGGCAGGGAAGGCGGGGACGATCTCGTCGCCGAGCCGGGCTCCTCGCTCCCCGAGCGTGACGATGAGCGTCCCCTCGCAACCTTCGACGGCCGGTATCTCGGTCTCGTTCGGGGTCACGTAGTCGGCAACGGGGGCGATCGGCCGCGCAGGAGCGGGCGCAGGGTTCAGGATCGAGCGTACGCCGGCGCGGCGCGCGACCTCCAGGGCGTGCAGCGCCGTGTCGAGCGGGATCTCCAGCTGGACGAGGAGAACGTCGGCCGCCGCGATCTGCGACGCGAACTCGTCCACATGCGCCGGCGTGAGCGCTTCGAGCGCCCCGGGGACGATCACGATCCGGTTCGCGCCGCTCGCCTCCACCAGGATCGCGGCAGTCATCGTCGGCAGCTCGGTGCGGATGACAGCGCCGGCGTCCACGCCCTCCTGCGCCCAGAGCTCGAAGGCGCTGTTGCCGAACGTGTCCCGGCCGACGGCGGTGAGGAACGCGACCTCGGCCCCGAGTCGCGCCGCGCCGACCGCCTGGTTCGATCCCTTGCCTCCGTGGTCGATGCGGAAGAGCGAGCCGATCACGCTCTCCCCGCGCTCCGGTACGCGCTCAGCGCCGAACGTCAGGCCCGCTCCGTAACTGCCGACGACCGCGATCCGCGTCACGGCGTGATCTTAGGTCGCAGTCCCTGGAATGCGGCCGATCAGGACGCGAGCGTCTCGGTCTCTCCGACCAGCACGCGGCGAGGCTTCGAGCCCTCGTACGGCGAGATGATCCCGCGCCGCTCGAGCATGTCGATCAGGCGGCCCGCGCGGGTGTAGCCGACCCGCAGGCGGCGCTGGAGCAGCGACACGGATGCCGTCTGGGCCTGGACGACGACCTCGATCGCACGCTCGAGCAGGGGATCCTCGTCCGGGTCGAATTCGCCATCCTCGTCGCCGCCGTCCTCGACGGGCCGCTCGGGAGCCTCGAGCAGCGACTCGTCCAGCTCCTGCTCGCGCTGCGCGCGGCACTGCTCGACGACCAGCGCGACCTCCTCCTCCGAGACGTAGGCCCCCTGCAGGCGCTGCAGCCGCGAGGTACCGAGGGGCTTGAACAGCATGTCGCCCTGGCCGAGCAGGCTCTCCGCGCCCGCCTGGTCGAGGATCACCCGCGAGTCGGTCTGGCTGGAGACGGCAAACGCGATCCGCGAGGGCACGTTCGCCTTGATCATCCCGGTGATCACGTCCACCGAGGGGCGCTGCGTGGCCAGCACGAGGTGGATGCCGACCGCGCGCGACTTCTGCGCGAGGCGGATGACCGCGTCCTCCACCTCTTGCGGCGAGATCATCATCAGATCGGCGAGCTCGTCGATCACGACGAGCAGGTACGGCGACGGCTTCTCGCCGCGGCCCCGCAGGGCACGGTTCATCTCCGGCAGGCTGCGCGCGCGGACGAGGCTCATCCGCTCGTAGCGGCGCTCCATCTCGCCCACGACGTTCGCGAGCGCGGCGGCCGCGGTCTTCGGACTGGAGACGACCGGGGTGAGCAGGTGCGGAATCGACTCGTAGTAGCCGAGCTCGATCCGCTTCGGGTCGATCAGGATCATCCGCACCTCATCGGGCGTTGCGCGGAGCAGGATCGAGGTCAGGATCGTGTTGATGCACCCCGACTTGCCCGAGCCGGTGGTGCCGGCGATCAGCAGGTGCGGCATCCGGGCGAGATCGGTCCAGATCGCGTTTCCGGAGATGTCCTTGCCGAGCCAGACCGACAGCGGGCTCGACGTCGCCGGCAGGTCGTCGTAGATGTCGCCGAGCGTGACGAGGTTCGGCGAGTGGTTCGGCACCTCGACACCGACCGCCTGCTTGCCCGGGATCGGCGCCAGGATGCGGATCTCGGTCGTCGCCAACGCGTAGGAGAGGTCGTCCTTCAGGGCCGCGACCTTCGACACCTTCGTGCCGGGGGCGAGCTTGAGCTCGTAGCGGGTGACCCGGGGACCCGAGATCTCGCCGACCAGGTTCGCATCGACGCCGAAGTTCGCGAGCGCCTGGATCAGGGCCTCCCCCACGCGCGCGCTCGACTCGGTCTCGCCGCGGGCGGCCGCCTTGGAACGGCGCAGGACACCCCGGTCGGGGAGCGTGTACACGGCTTCGTCGCCGGTCTCCGCCATGTCGAACAGCGAAGGCTGATTGTCCGCCTCGGGCTCTTCCGGAAGAACGAGAAGCGGTGAAGGCGCCACGATGTCGGGGAACTCCTGCACGCCGTCGACGGGCGGGGCGTGGACCGGAAAGGGAATGCGCTCGGGCTCCGGCAGGGGCGGGACGACGGGCCCGGCCCGGCGGCGGGCGGGCCTGCTGCGGGCCGCGCGGCGAAACGCATGGCCGGAACCACGTAGGAATGCGCCCGCCGAGGCGCCGGTGATCAGTAGGCCGCCGGCGAGCAGCAGGAAGCCGCCGAGCAGCTGCGTTCCGGTCGTCCCGATCAGGCGGCCGAGGGCGGCTTCGAGGCCCCTGCCGAGGTAGCCGCCGTGCGCGCGGCCGAGGACGAGCGCGAGCCCGAAGGCGGTGACGACGAGGCCGGTGCGGAACGGCCCAAACCGTGGCAGGTCGCTCTTGGCGACCATCAGCGCACCGACGGCCGTGCACGCAACCGGCAGCGCGTACGCGGTGCCGCCGAGCGATGCGACCAGGCCGTCGCCGATCGCCTTGCCGACGTAGCCGCCGTTCCACCCCGCCCAGAGCACGCTGCCCATGAACAGGCCGAATGCGGCCAGGCCGAGGCCGATCAGCTCAGGATGCTGATGTCCTCGCGCCGAGGAGCGCCGGCGCGTGCGTTTCTTGACCCGCGACGGCGTCTTCGGGCGTACCTTGTGGGGACGCTTCTTGCGCGCCATGAGCGCGACTTCGACGGCGGGTCGTCCAACCCTGCGTCAGCGGCCAGGCGGTTGGGCAGCGAATGCCCGCTCGAACACGCCCGGGGCCACCGACCCCTCCGGCATCGCTGTATCCGGCGGGTAGTAGAAGACGAGCTCGTCGAAGCCCGCATCGCTCCACCGCTCGACGACGTCGGCGAACGCCTCGTCGGAGCGCCACGGTGTCTCGGCCACGAACGCGTGGTAGCCGAGGAGCGCCGAGCGAAGCACCGTGCGGCCGGTTTCGGCACAGAGCTCGTCGAGCCTCGCGTTGTCCTCGCGAGCCTGGCGAAGGGCCTCCTCGGCGCTGACGCCGAAGCCGCCGAACGTGTTCCAGCGATCGGCGAACCGGGCGGCGAGTCCGAGGATCGTCTTGCCGCGACCCGCGATCGTCAGCGGAATCTCGTGCTTGGGGTAGAAGCGCTCGTCGGCGAGCACCTCGAGCAGGCGCTCGACCCAGACGGCGAAGGCCGCGGCGCGTTCCTTCGGGCTCCACATCGGCACCTGTGCGTATCGGTGGTCGAACTCCGACGCACCCGAGCCGATGCCGAGCTCGAGCCGGCCACCGGAGAGCTCGGCCACCGTCAGGGCTGTCCGCGCGAGCACGGCCGGGTTCCGAAAGGTCATCGGGCTGACGAGCGGCCCGATCCTGGGCCTGGAGGTCTCGTAGGCGAGCGCAGTCAGGCAGCTCCACGCCTCGAACCACGGCTCCCCGGGCTCGAGGCCCTTGTGGCCCAGGTGGTCGGCGACCCAGATCGTCTCGACCCCGAGCTCTTCGAGCCTGCGCCAGCGGTCGACCAGCTCCTGCCAGGGCGCGTCCTGGAGCGTGATGGCGCCGAGCTTCACCCCAGCGAGGCGATTCGCTCGAGCAGCAGCTCGACAAAACCGCCGGCGTCGATGTCGACGGCTACCTCTGCGTTTGCCTCCCAGCCCATCCGGCCGTACAGATCGACGTTCGTCCGGCCGCGGCCCAGCCCGCCGTCGCAGTCGACTCTCACGCCGGTGCGCACCGTCTGGACGATCCCGGGACGGAACGAGTGGGCGAGCGCGACCGCATCGTGAATCGGGGAACCGTCCCACCCGTACGTCTCGCGGTGAAAGCGCCCGTAGAAGTCGAGCAGCTCTCCCACCATCGCGCCGACGCGGCCGGACGCGCGCAGCTGCTCGGTATGCGCCGGGCCGACGATCGCCTTGTGGGTGACGTCGAGGCCGATCATCGTCACGTCGAGGCCGCTCGAGAAGACGCGGTCGGCAGCCTCCGGGTCGCACCAGATGTTGAACTCGGCCGCGGGCGTGACGTTGCCCTCGCCGATCGCACCGCCCATCAGGACGATCCGCTCCACGCGCGCGGCCGCCTCGGGATGCAGAGCGAGAAACAGCCCGATGTTGGTCAGCGGGCCGGTCGGAACGAGCGTCACCGGCTCGGCGGACGCGAGCACGGTCTCTGCGATGAAGTCGACCGCGTGCCGATCGATGGGGGTGCCGGTCGGCTGAGGCAGTGTCGGCCCGTCCATCCCGCTCTCGCCGTGGACGTAGGCGGCGACGTAGGGCTCGCGTTGAAACGGCCGGTCGGCCCCGGCAGCGACGGGGATCTCCGTCCGGCCCACGAACTCGAGCAGCTTCAGCGCATTGATAGTCGTCTTCGGGAGGGTCTGGTTGCCGTGGACCGTGGTCACCCCGAGCAGCTCGATCTCGGGGCTCGCGAGCGCGAGCATGAGCGCGATCGCGTCGTCGTGCCCCGGGTCGCAGTCGAGGATGATCTTCATGCGCTGAGTATCTCGTCCACCTGGGCCGCGGTGGGTAGCGAGGGCTGCGCCCCCGGGCGTGACGCGGCGAGAGCCCCCGCCGCGCAGGCGCGGCGTAGCGCCTCGTCCCGCGGCCGGCCCTCGAGCATCGAGACGAGCAGGCACGCGGTGAATGCATCGCCGGCGCCGGTTCCGTCCACTGCCTCGACCGGCGGCGGGGCGGCGCGTGCAACCTCGCGCCCGCCCTCGAGCAGGACGGCCCCCTCCGCTCCGAGCGTGAGAGCCGTCAGGCCGTCGAACTGCCCGACCGCCTCGAGCTCGTAGCGGTTGACCACCAGCAGGTCGACCGAGGCCAGGAGCGCCGGCGGCAGGGACTTCGCGGGAGCGGCATTGAGACAGAAGAAAGGGGCATGCGGAGCCGCGCTCGCGACCGTTTCGACCGGGATCTCGAGCTGGCACAGCACTGCATCGACTCGTGCGGGCTCACCTGCCTGCGCGAGCGTGTTCGCGCCGGGAGCGACGACGATCTGGTTCTCTCCGGCAGCGTCGACCAGGATCAGCGCAACCCCGGTCGGCTCATCGACTTGCCGAACGCCGTCGAGGTCGACTCCGCCCTCACGGATCAGCGCCAGAGCCTCCTCCCCGAAGGAATCGTCTCCGACCGCGCCGGTCATCCGCACCCGGGCTCCTAGCCGGGCGGCCGCGAGCGCCTGGTTCGCCCCCTTTCCGCCCGGCACCCGCTCGAAGGTTGCGCCCGTCACGGTCTCCCCCGGCCGCGGCAGCCGTTCGCAACGTGCGACGAGGTCGAGGTTGATCGACCCGACGACGGCGATCGTGGGCGCCGCGGCCACGGCGCGCGCTACGCAGCCAGCGCGCGCAGGTCTTCGAGCGTCCGCCCGAGCAGGTTCTCGCGCAGGTCGAACAGACCGGCCCAGAGCGAAGAGCGGTCGGGCTCCGAGCCGATATCCGCCGACGCTCGAAGCCCTTCGAGCGCCCGCACCAGGACTGCCAGCTCCAGATAGGCCTGCGCAACCCGCACGGGCGAGACGGAGACGCCGGCCCGTTCGAGCACGTCCTGCCAGTCCCGAAGCTCACCCGCGCCCGGCTCGCCGTACCACGAGCGTCCCTCCGCCTGTTCCGGCTCGAGCTCGAGCAGGTATCGCCCCAAGGGCTGGTCCAGCCCGGAGAGGGCCGTTTCCGCCCGCTCGGCCGCCCGCCGCAGCGCAGCCTGCCGCCGCCCGGGCGTGCTGGGATCTGCGTCGCCGCGGGCCCAGCGCTCCAGCAGCCGGCAAAAGGAAAGTGCGGCCACCTCGCAGGCCGAGAGCTGCCCGATCAGCCGCCGCGCGGTTCTCTCCTCGGCGGCGTTCCCGGCCAGCACCCCTGCCCAGCCGTCCAGCAGAGCGCTCATCAGACCTCGACCACCACCGGCAGGATCATCGGCCGCTTCTTCATCCGGTCATAGACCAGCTGCCCGAGGCCGTCATGCAGGTGCTCCTGAAGGAGCTTGATCTCGACGATGTTGTCGGCCAGGCACTCGTTCAGGACGCTCTCCGCCTCCGCGCGCATCTCGTCCAGGAGCGGCTCGCTGTCCGCAAAGCCGCGCGCGATCACCTCCGCCGCCGCCGACCGCCTGCCGTTCTGGCTGGCAAGCGTGGCGACGATGATCAGCACGCCGTCCTCGGCCATGTGGCGGCGGTCGCGCAGCGCGACGTCCCCGATGTCTCCGACGCCGAGCCCGTCGACGAGGGTGACCCCGACCTCGATCTGATCGACGATCGAGGCTCCGTTCGGCCCGAGCTCGACCACCGAGCCGTTCTCCGCCAGCACGATCGCGTCCGCCGGCACTCCTGCCTGCTGCGCCATCCGCGCGTTCGCGGCCTGCATCCGGTACTCGCCGTGGATCGGCATCACCGCCCTCGGTCGCACCAGGCCGTAGAGCGTGCGGATCTCCTCCTGGTTGGCATGCCCGGAGACGTGGACGACGGCGTTCTCCTCGTGCAGGACCTCGGCGCCCGCCTTCGAGAGCTGGTTGATCGTGTCGTGGACCCGGAGCTCGTTCCCCGGCACCGGCCGCGCCGAGAGGATCACGGTGTCACCGCGCTCGACCTCGACCGTCTGGTGGTCGCGGTAGGCGATCCTCGTCAGCGCGGACATCGGCTCGCCCTGACTGCCGGTGCAGAGGATCAGCACCTCGTGCGGCTGGTAGTTATCGAGCTCCTTCGGCTGGATGATCGTGCCGTCGGGCACCTCCAGGTAGCCCAGGTTCCCGGCGATGTTGAGGTTCTTGCGCATCGAGCGGCCGACGACCGCGACCTTGCGACCGGTCTGCACGGCCACGTCGATCGCCTGCTGCATCCGGTGGACGTTCGAGGCGAACGAAGCGACGAGAACACGCCCCTCCCTCTGCGGGATGATCTGGCGGAACGCCTCCCCGACCAATCGCTCCGAGCCGGTAAACCCGGGGCGCTCCGCGTTCGTGGAGTCGCAGAGCAGCAGGTCGACGCCGCGGTTGCCGATCTCGGCCAGCCGCCCGACGTCGGTGCGAAACCCGTCCACCGGGGTGTGGTCGAGCTTCCAGTCGCTCGTGTGGAGCACGCGGCCCGCGTCGGTCTCGATCAGGACGGCGACGTTGTCCGGGACCGAGTGCGCCATGCGCACGAACTCGAGCCGGAACGGCCCTAGCTGGAGCGGGTCGCCCTCGGGGTCGATCTCCCGGAGCTCGGCCGCGCGCAGGAGCCCGTGCTCGTCGAGCTTCGACTTGACCAGCCCGAGCGTCAGCCGTGTCGCCCAGACCTCGGGCACCTCCACTTCGCGCATCAGGTACGGGAGCGCGCCGACGTGATCCTCGTGAGCGTGCGTGAGCACGACGGCCTTCAGCTCGCCCGGCGGCCGGTCGCGCAGGTACGAAAAATCGGGGAGGACGAGGTCGACGCCGAGGTGCTCGTCGCGCGGAAACGCCAGGCCGGCGTCGACGACGAGGCTCGCGCCCTGGTGCTCGAAGACGGTCATGTTCTTGCCGACCTCGCCGAGCCCGCCGAGCGGGATGACGCGTAGGAATGCCGCTGTCACCGGCTGAGTGTATCCCCGGGCCGGATTCGCCCCGAGGCTAGGCTGGAGCGGGAACCTGCAGGCCGGCGCGCTCGAGGCAGTCGCGCACCCGGGCGGCCTCCTCGTCGCTCGCGGGGACCATTGGCAGGCGGTGTCCGCCGACCTCGTGACCGAGCAGGTTGAGCGCCGCCTTGATCGGGATCGGGTTCGTCGTGATCTTGAGCAGCTCGTAGGCCGGCTCGAGCTCCTCGTCGATCCGCCGCGCCCCCTCCTCGTCGCCCTGCTTGTATGCCCTGATCATCGCCTTGATCTGCGGGGCGACGACGTGGCCGAGCACGGAGACGACGCCGGCGCCGCCCACCCGCAGGAACGGGAAGGTGACGTTGTCGTCGCCCGAATAGAGATCGAGGCCGAGCTCGACGATGCGCCGGGCCTGGTCGAGGTCGTCGTTCGCCTGCTTCACCGAGGTGACGTTCTCGATGCCGGCCAGTTCCTCCATCGTCTCCGGCTCGATGTTGATCACCACTCGCGCAGGGATGTTGTAGACCATCACCGGCCGGTCACTCGACGCGGCGATCGCGCGGAAGTGCTCCACGATCCCACGTGGGGTTGGCTTGTTGTAGTACGGCGTGACGACAACGAAGCCGTGAGCGCCGAGCTCGTGCGCGCGGGCGGTCAGGTGTACCGAGTGCGCAGTCGAATACGTGCCGGTGCCGGCCAGGACGGTCGCGCGGTCGCCGACGGCGTCCAGCGCTGCAGAGAGCAGCTCCAGCTTCTCCTCGTCGGAGAGCGTCGGCGACTCGCCTGTCGTCCCGAAGACGAGCAGGCCGTCATTGCCGTGGTCGACGAGGTGGCGGGCCAGTTCGCGGAAGCGGTCGTAGTCGATCGGGCCGTCCTCGCGAAACGGCGTCACGATCGCCGTCAGAACCTCGCCGAGCATCACCGGATGGTACTAGGGAAAGCTGCCTCCGCCACCTTTCCTAGAGGAGCGCGTCGAGACCGACAGTCAGACCCGGCGGCAGGTCCCGGAGCCGCTCGAGCGCCAAGAGCACGCCCGGCACGAACGCCTCCCGCGACAGCGTGTCGTGGCGGATCGTCAGTAGCTGGCCCGGCCCGCCGAGCAGCACCTCCTGGTGCGCGACGAGACCCGGAAGCCGTACTGAGTGGATCTGGGGGTCGCCGCCCATCGCCGCCGCCGTGGCCTTCGCCGTCCCCGAGGGGGCGTCCAACTTCGTGTCGTGGTGCAGCTCGACGATCTCGGCGTTCGGCAGGTGCCGCGCGGCCTCCGCTGCGAAACGAATCATCAACACGGCCCCGAGCGCAAAGTTCGGCGCGAAGAAAACCGCCAGCCCGGCGGTGCGAGCGCGCTCGCCCACGCCCTCGAGGTCGGCGCCCGTCGTCCCGACGACGCAGGGCACGCCGGCAGCGAGAGCAGCCTCGACGTTGCCGACCACCGCGTCCGGCCGCGTGAAGTCGACCATCGCCTCGGCGGAGCCGAGCCCGTCGACCAGCTCGTGCCCGGCCGTCTCCAGCGCCGGCCCGAGCACCGAGCCGACCTTCCCACCACGGCCGTTCAGCAGGACCTTCATCGGCCGGGTGCCGGCCGATGAGTGTGGAGGGGGCCGGGGGGAACCGGGAGGTTCCCCCATGAGCATCGCCTCTGAAAGAAGGGGGTCCGTGGGGGAAAGCCGGCCGCGGCCAGCTCACCCGCGGCCGGTGTCCTCGCATGCGGGGCAACGCCCCGCGAGAGAAACATGGTTTCCCCCACGGACGCGAGCGGAAGGCGAGCGATCACGCTGCTGCGGCAAGGCCCGGGTGGACCAGCTCGACTCCCTCGAGGAAACGCTCCTCGCTCGGCCCGATCCCCGCAGCCGAGATCCGCCCCGGCTCCAGCAGCACGCCCGCCAGCTCGGCGACCGCAACCGGCTCGACTGCGTCGATCTCCGCGATGATCCGGTCGAGGGACAGGAGCTCGGTGTCGGTGATCAGCGAGCGTCCCAGGCGGCTCATCCGGTTCGAGGTCGACTCCATCGAGAGTGCGATCCGCCCTTTCAGGTTCTCCTTGGCCCGCTCCAGCTCGCGGCCACGCAGATTGCCGCCCGCGATGTCCGCGATCTCGCCGGCCACGATCTCCAGGCAGGCTGCGAGATTCTCTTCGCGCGTGCCGAGGTAGATCCCGACCAGCCCGGTGTCGGTGTACTGCGAAGCGAAGCTGTAGACGGAATACGCCATCCCGCGCTTCTCGCGGATCTCCTGGAACAGCCGTGAGGAAGCCGATCCGCCCAGGATCGCGTCCAGCAGGGAGGCGGCAAAGCGGCGGCGATCGGAGCGCGAGATTCCGGTCGAGCCGATGCAGACGTGGAACTGCTCGGTGTCCTTGCGCTGGAAGCGCAGGCCTGGGGCCGGCTCCCGGACCAGCGGCGTGCGCACCTTGGTGCGCCGCGCCGGCGGCTCGACGCGCTGCCGGGCAGCCCGCTCGAGCAGGGTGACGACGTGGTCGTGCTCGAGGTTCCCGGCGGCGGCAAGCACGATGTTCCCGGCCACGTATGCGTTGCGATGGTAGGACGCGATCGCCCGCCTTCCGATCGTGGAGATCACGTCGGCCCGTCCGATCACGGGCCGGCCGAGCGGATGACTCGAGAAGACAGCCTCGGAGAGAAGGTCATGGACGAGGTCCTGCGGCGCATCCTCGACCATCGCTATCTCCTCGAGCACGACCTCACGCTCGGAGTCGAGATCGGCGAAGGCCGGCGCGAAGACCATGTCCGCCATCACGTCGAGCGCGTCCTCGAGGTGACGGTCCGGGACGCGCGCGTAGACGACCGTGTGCTCGCGCGACGTGGCTGCGTTCAGCTCGCCGCCCATCTCGTCGAACACCTCCGCGATCTGCTGCGCGTCATAGGAGCCCGTGCCCTTGAAGAGCAGGTGCTCGATGAAGTGCGAGACGCCCGCCTTGGTGTCAGGCTCGTCGCGGGCACCGGCGCCGATCCAGAAGCCGAGCGAGACCGAGCGGACGCTCGCCACCCGTTCGGTGATCAGGCGCTCGCCCGAGTCGAGCTCGCTGAGAACGTACCCCTGCACGGGAGGATCGTACTCGCGGCCTGTCGATTTCCGCGTCCGGCCGCGTTGTAGGAATAGCCTCTCCGCACCCGCGTTTTGAATACGGACACCCGAGAAAGGAGCCACGTTCGTGGAAGCAGTCGTACGAGCCGTCCCCGATCCGAAGCGCTGGTGGGCTCTTGCCCTCCTCTGCTCGGCCTTCTTCATGGTCATCCTCGACGTCTCGATCGTGAACGTCGCGTTGCCGTCGATCGAGAGTCACCTCCATTTCTCGCAGTCCGATCTCCAGTGGATCCTCAGCGCGTACGCGCTCACCTTCGGCGGTTTCCTGCTCCTCGGCGGCCGAGTAGCCGACCTGCTCGGCCGGCGCCGCGTGTTCATGGTCGGGGTTGCGCTGTTCACCCTCGCCTCGCTCGCCTGCGGCCTCTCGAACTCCGAGGGGACGCTGATCGCGGCGCGCGCCGTGCAGGGGCTCGGTGCAGCGATCCTCTCGCCCGCGGCCCTCTCGATCATCTCGACGACATTCCAGGAGGGATCCGAACGGAACAAGGCGCTCGGGATCTGGGGCGCGATGGGCGGCGGCGGCGCTGCCGTCGGCGTCCTCGCCGGAGGCGTGCTCACCAAGTACCTCGGCTGGGAGTGGATTCTTCGTCAACGTGCCCGTCGGCGCCGCGGCCTTGCTCGTGACGCGCTCGGTCGTGCGCGAGAGCCGCGCGGACACGGAACACCGCCACTTCGACGCCGCCGGCGCGGTCCTGATCACGAGCGCTCTCGTGCTACTCGTCTTCGCGCTCACGCGGGCGGACAGCGTCGGCTGGGGCTCCACGCAGACACTCTCGATCTTCGCCGCCTCGGCGCTCCTCCACGCTGCGTTCATCGCCGTCGAGCTGCGCTCCAAGGCGCCGCTCGTCCCGCTCGGGATCTTCACGCGCCTGCGGACACTGAGCGGCGCGAACGTCGTCGGCTTCCTGCTGGGCGCGCTGACCTTCGCGATGTTCTTCATGCTCTCGCTGTACATGCAGCAGGTGCTCGGCCTGTCCGCGCTGCAGACGGGCGTCGGCTACCTGGCGATCGCGCTGACGGCCATCGTCTTCTCCGGGATCGCCCAGGCGCTCGTGACGCGGATCGGGGTCAAGCCGTCACTGGCCTTCGGGATGCTCCTGATGGTGCTCGGCAATCTCTGGTTCACGCAGGTCTCCGCCGGCGGCTCGTATGCGGTCGACCTGCTGCCCGGCTTCCTGGTGATCGGCGTCGGGCTCGGCTTCTCGTTCGTGCCCGTGTCGATCGCGGCGCTCGCGGGGGTGGCACCGCACGAGGCAGGGCTGGCCTCGGGGCTGATCAACACGTCGCAGCAGATCGGCGGCGCGCTCGGCGTCGCCGTGTTGTCGACAGTCTCGACGACCCGGACCCACCACCTGACGAAGGCGGGCGACTCGATCTCGTCGGCATTGACCAACGGCTTCAGCCTCGCGTTCTGGGTCGCCGTCGGCTTCGGGGTCGCAGGCCTCATCGCCACGCTGACGATGATGCACCGCGAGGATCTCGGGGCCCCGGCGGAAGCGCCGGGCCTCGGGTAGCGCAGCGCAAGTCGGAGCGCCGGAAAGCTTCCGGCGCCCCGACCTCAGCTCCTAGCGGCGCGGCCCGCCGCGGCCGCCGCCGCGTCCGCGGTCGCCGCCCCGCGGGCGCTCCTCCTCGCGGGGGCGAGGCGGCGCGTCCTTCGCACGCTCGATCAGCTCTTCCGGCTGGACGAGCGATCCGTTCTCGTGCTTCGCGACGAGCTTGAGGCCGATCCGGCCCCGGGCCTTGTCCACCTCCTGGACGATCACGTCGACCACGTCGCCGCGCTCCATCACGTCCTCGATGTGAGCGACCCGGCCCGGGCCCACGTTCGAGACGTGGAGCAGTCCGTCCGTGCCCTTCTTCAGCTCGACAAAGGCGCCGAACTGCGTGGTCTTGACGACCTTGCCCGTGTAGGTGTCCCCCACCTCGGGCTCCTTCGTGATCGACTCGATCGCCTCGATCGCCGAGGCCGCCTTCGCCCCGTCGGTCGCGTAGATCAGGATCGTCCCGTCTTCCTCGATGTCGATCTGCACGTCGTTCTCGGACTCGAGTGCGCGGATCGTCTCGCCGCCCTTGCCGATCACCATGCCGATCTTCTCCGGGTCGATCTTCACCGTCGAGATGCGCGGCGCGTTCTCGGAGAGCTCCGTGCGCGTCTCCGAGATCGTCTCGCCCATCTTGTCGAGGATGAACTCGCGGGCCTGCTTCGCCTGCGTCAGCGCCTCGCGCATGATCTGCTGGGTGACGCCGGTGATCTTGATGTCCATCTGAAGCGCGGTCACACCCTCCCGGGTGCCGGCGACCTTGAAGTCCATGTCGCCCAGGTGATCCTCCGCGCCCTGGATGTCGGTCAGGATCACGTAGTCCTCGCCCTCCTTGACGAGACCCATCGCGATCCCGCTCACCGGGGCCTTGATCGGCACGCCCGCGTCCATCAGGGCGAGGGTCGAGCCGCAGACCGAGCCCATCGACGACGAGCCGTTCGACTCCAGTGTCTCGGAGACGATGCGGATCGTGTAGGGGAACTCGTCGGCCGTCGGGATCATCGGCTCCAGCGCCCGCTGCGCCAGCGCCCCGTGACCGATGTCACGGCGCTTCGGCCCCCGCATGAACCCGGTCTCGCCGACCGAGTAGGGCGGGAAGTTGTAGTGGTGCATGAACCGCCGGTCCGTCTCCAGAGACAGATCGTCGATCCGCTGCCCCTCCTTGGCCGTGCCGAGCGTCAGCAGGCTCATGATCTGCGTCTGCCCGCGGGTAAAGAGCGCCGAGCCGTGCGTGCGCGGTGACACGCCGACCTCGCACTCGATCGGGCGAATCTCGTCCGTGCCGCGCCCATCCGGGCGCCGCTTCTCGATCGCGATCTTCTTGCGGACGAGGTCCTTGTAGATCGCCTCGGCTGCCCGCTTGACGAACTGCTTCGTCAGGCTGTCCTTGAGGGCAGCCTCGCCCTCGCCGGGTGAGACACCGACCGGGAACGGCAGCTCCACGGTCTCCACGATCCGGTCGAAGAGCAGGTTCCGCTTCGCGGACTTCAGCTCCTTCGAGTCCTGCTCTGCATCGGTGAGCGCGCGAAGCTCGGTCTCGAACTGCTCGCGGACCGGGCCTTCGACGGCCTTGAGCCTGAGGCTCTCGAGCAGCGCGTTCAGGCTCGCCCGTACCTGCACCTGGCGGGTGATGTCCTCCTCGGTCGACTCCATCGTCAGCTCCGGGGAGAGCTCGGCGGAGATCTCCTCCACTGCCGCGGCGGCCTCACGGAGACCTTCCTGGCGGATGCGGTCACGAATGCGGTCACCGTGCGCCGCGTCCAGCTCGCTCGTCAGAGAGGTGTCGAGCCACTTCGGCTTGCCGGCCTGGCGCGCCAGGTCCTCCTGCGCCTCGCAGAGCTTGATGATCTCCTCGTGGGCCTGCTCCAGCGCTGCGAGCAGTGTGTCCTCGGGGATCTCCTCGGCGCCCGCCTCCACCATCGTCAGCCCGTCCTTGGTGCCGACGACGATCAGGTCGAGCGTGCTCTCGTTCTCGATCTCCTGCAGCGTCGGATTGATGACGAGCTGACCGTCGATCATCCCCACGCGCACAGCGCCGACCGGCCCACTGAAGGGCAGCGGCGAGATCATCAACGCCGCGGAAGCACCGTTGATGCAGAGGATGTCGTGCGGCGTGACGAGGTCGGCCGAGAGCACGGTGCAGATCACCTGCACCTCGTTGCGGAAGCCCTTCGGCCACAACGGCCGGATCGGCCGGTCGATCATGCGCGCTGTCAGGATCGCCCGCTCCGTGGGGCGTCCCTCGCGCTTGAAGAAGCCGCCCGGGATCTTCCCGGCGGCGTACATCCGCTCTTCGACGTCGACGGTCAGGGGGAAGAAGTCCGCGCCCTCGCGCGCCTCCATCCGTCCCTGCGCCGTCGCCAGCACCATCGTCTCGCCCGAACGGACGACGACGGCGCCGTCGGCCTGCTTGGCCAGCTTGCCCGTCTCGAAGCTGATCTCCTGCTCACCGACGGTCAATGAGACCGCGGTCACGTTGCCGGTGGCAACACTCATGTCATTCCTCCACTTTTCCGTGGAGAGTGGAGGTTTGAGTCAGCGCCGGCCTGGTCGCGCGCTCGCTCAAACTTCCACTCTCCGGTTCGATTACGGGCCCCTTATCTCCTCAGGCCCAACTCCTTGATCAGAGCGCGATAGCTCTCCAGGTTCGTACGCTGGAGATAGTTGAGCAGTCGGCGGCGCCGGCCGACGAGCTTGAGCAACCCGCGACGCGAGTAATGGTCCTTCGAGTGGGTGCGCAGGTGCCCGGTGAGCTCGTTGATCCGGGTCGTCAGGAGGGCGACCTGCACCTCCGGGGAACCGGTGTCGCTCCCGTGCCGGCCGTGCTTGCCGACGATGTCCAGCTTCGCTTCCTTGGTGAGGGTCATGTGACCTCCGAGTAGATGTCTCCGCGATCCCAGCGCGCCGTGGGAAGCGCCACGTACGGCCGAGATTGCGGTCTGCCGTAGGGTAGCAAGGATGCTCCCGGCAGCTGTTGCTGCGGGCCACCCCGCCACCACCGCCGTCGGCATCGAGGTCCTCGAAGCCGGCGGGACCGCCGCCGACGCCGCCGTGGCGGCCTCCCTCGCGTCCTGCGTCGCGGAAACGGTGATGACCGGCCTGCTCGGAGGCGGGCACGCGATCTACTGGGACGCGCGTAGCGGACAGGCACGCAATCTCGACTGCTTCTGCGCCGTCCCGAGGCTGGGAGCACAGCCGGCAAAGCCGGCTGCGCCCGGCCAGAAGACCGGCGCGCATTCTGCGCGCCTGGGCGGAACGGGCGGCGAGCTCCTCGAGCTCGACGTGCGGTTCGGCGAGGAGCTCGTTCACTACGCCGTTGGGCCCGCCTCCTGCGCCGTGCCCGGTCTCCCCGCCGGGCTGGACGCGCTCTGGCGCGAGCACGGACGGCTCCCCTGGCGTGACCTCTGCTCCCCGGCGCTGCGACTGGCACAGGAGGGAGTGCCGATGCCGCCGGCACACGTCTCCTGCCTCGAGATGCTCGAGCCCGTGATGACGATGCGCGAAGGCGCGCGTATCTACGCGCCGGGCGGCCGGCTCCTCCGGCCCGGCGAGCTGCTCGAGCAGCCGGGGCTCGTCCGTGCGCTCGAGCTCCTGGCCGAGGAGGGTGCTGCGAGCGTGTACCGGGGCTCGATCGCGGCGTCGCTGGTCGAGCTGCTCGAGGAACGCGGGGGACTCGTCACCCGACGGGATCTCCGTGAGTACGAGGCGACGTGGTCGGAGGCCGTTCAGGCGCCCTACGCCGGCACCCGCTTCCTCACCCGCTCCGGCCTCGCAGGGGTTGCGCTCGCGCTCGAGTGCATGCCGGTTCTCCGCGGTCGCCCGGAGCCCGAGCGGACACTCGTCTTCCTCGACGCCCTCGACGCCGCGGCCGGCGCCGAGACGCACACGACCAACCTGGTCACGGTCGACGACGAGGGCAATGCCTGCGTGCTGACGACGAGCCTGGGCCTCGGCTCCGGTGACTGGTTGCCGGGGCTCGACCTGCACCTGAACAGCATGCTCGGCGAGGTCGACCTGCTCGTCGGCCCACTGGAGCCGGGCAGCCGGATGCAGAGCATGATGGCCCCGAGCTTCGCGGTCGACGACCAGGGCCCCGCGCTCGCGATCGGTTCGGCCGGTGGGACCCGCCTCCGAACCGCGCTCGTCGGCGTCACCGCTGCGATCCTCGACGAGGGTCTCGAGCCGCAGGCGGCGGTCGAGCGGCCCCGGGCCCATCGCGCCGGGAGCGTCGTCAACGCCGAGCAGGGCGTCGACGAGAGCGCGCTCGCCGAGCTGGAGAAATGTGGCCTGACCGTGAGGCGCTGGCCCGGAAAGCATCACTACTTCGGCGGCGTCAGCCTCGTCTCACGCGCAGGGCCGGCCGCCGACTCGAGGCGGAGCGGCACGGCCGCGACCATCTGACTCTCAGATCGGCCGCTCGGCGTGCTCGGTCTGCTCGACGTCCCGGGCGATCTGGTCGATCAGCTCCTGCTCGCTGCCGAACGCCCGCTCGTCGCGCAACCGCCGCCAGAGCTCGACCACGAGGCGTTTGCCGTACAGGTCGCCGGCGAAGCCGAGCAGGAAGGCCTCGACCCGCAGCTCGTGGCCGCCGTAATGCGGGTTTACGCCGATCGAGACCGCGGCTCTCTTTCCCTCGATCTTGGGACCGGCGGCAAAGCCGGCGTAGATGCCGGTCGCCGGGACGAGCATGTCCGGCTCGACCGCCAGGTTCGCGGTCGGGAACCCGAGCGTCCCGCCCCTGGCATCCCCCTCCACGACCAGGCCCTCGACCTCGGCGGGCCGCCCGAGGAGCCTGGCCGCTCCTCCAACGTCGCCGCCGTGGAGCAGCTGCCGGATCGCCGACGAAGACACGCCTTCGACCGCCGGTACGACCCGCACGTCGAAGCCGAGCTGCTCCAGCAATTGGAGATTGCCCTCGCGCTTGTGCCCGAAGCGGAAATCGGGCCCGGCGACGACGGTCCGCGTCCCGATCGGCTCGAGGTATTCCCGTGCGAAGGCCTCGGCCTCGATCCGCTGGAGGTCGAGCGTGAACTCGACCACGAGCGTCTCCTCCACGCCGAGCTCCGCGAGCAGCTCGAGCCGCCGCTCGAGTGTCGTCAGCAGCTCGACCCCGTACCCGAGCACGCGGCGCGGGTGCGGATGGAAGGTGACTACCGTCGGCGTCCCGCCGGCCTCGAGCGCCGTCTCGATCACGCGGCGGTGGCCGAGATGCACGCCGTCGAAGGTCCCCAGCGCGACGGCTCGCTCCTTCCGCTCGAGCTCCGTGATCGAGTGGGCGACCTTCATACAGGCATCACCACCCGCCCGACTGCGACGAGCTCCCCGTCGAGCAAGGCGCGGGTGTCCGCGGCCGCATGGCTCCGGCCGCCCCGGATCGCCGCCGCCTCGTCCGGGGTCACCTCCACCGCGGGCAAGAACGGCAGCGCCTCCGCAGCCGGCAGCATTCGCTCCTCGTCGGCCTCCTCGACGGAGAACGGCCCGACCTCGAGGCGCCGCAGCATCCGGCAGTGGCCGCCGAGGGCGTCGGCGATCGAGCGGACGTACGTCCCCGAGCCGACGCGCAGATCGAGCCGCGCGACCCCGTCCTCGTAGGACACCAGCTCGAGCGCGTCGACCCGGGAGCGCCGAACCGGCATCTCCACCACCTCGCCGCGGCGGTGCAGGCTGTACGCGCGCTCACCGCCGATCTTGACCGCCGAGGCGGCGGGGATCGGCAGCTCCACCTCGCCGCGCAGGCCCGCGAGCCGGCGCTCGAGCTCGTCCGGAGCCGGCGGCTCGAGCTCCTCCACGGGCTCGCCCTCCGGGTCGCCGGTCGAAGTCCGCGCCGAGAGATCGACCTCCGTCAGGTAGCGCTTGTCGAGCCCGACCAGCCACGGCGCCAGCCTGGTTGCCGCACCGGACAACACGAGCAAGAGCCCCGTCGCAAAGGGATCGAGCGTCCCGGCGTGGCCGGTGCGTGCCCCGGTGCGGCGGCGGATTGCCGCAATCACCTGGAAGGAGGACGGTCCCGCCGGCTTGTCGACAAGAACCAGCCCGCTCGGCCTAAGCGCGCGCGGAGGCATTTGCGAACTCGCCGCGGATGAACTCGATGATCTCCTCGACCGACTCGTCGGTCGAGAACCCCGCGGCCTGGCGATGGCCGCCGCCTGACCGCTTGCGGGCGATGGCAGACACGTCGAGCTCATCGCGGGACGATCGCATCGAGACCCGGTGCGGCGCCTCGGGCGGCTCGGGCGGCTCGCGGATCGCCGCGGCCATCTCCGTTCCGTCAACCGCGCGGAGGAAGTCGATGATCCCCTCGGCGTACTCCTCGCCCACGCCCAGCTCGGTGAAATCGCTGCGCAGCAGGTAGGTGATCACCAGGCGGCCGCCTTCGTAGAGCTGGGCACGGTCGAGTGCCTTCGCCAGCAGCTTGAGCTTCGCGAACTCGACCGACTCGTAGATGCCCTGGAAGATCCGCTGCACGTCCACTCCGGCCTCGACCAGCTCGGCGGCCAGCCGAAGCGACTTCGGTGTCGTGTTCGCGTACTGGAAGCGGCCGGTGTCCGTGACGAGGGCGACGTAGAGCGCCTCGGCGATCTGGGGCGTCAGCGCCACCCCGAGCTCGGCGAGCAGGTCGCGGACGATCTCGCCGGTCGAGGACGCGTCCGGGACGATCAAGTTGATCCGGCCGAAGCGCGTGTTGTCGGGATGGTGGTCGACGTCGAGCACGAGCGGCGCAGCCTCGAGGAACTCAGGGGCGAGACCCGTGCGGTTCGCGGTGGCGCAATCGAGCGCGAACACGACCCGCTCCCCCGCGTCGGGAGGCAGCTCGCGGCGCAGGTCGGCGAGGTCCAGGAACGAGTACTCGTCCGGGAGCCCCAGGTCGCCGGAGAGGTACATCACGCTGTCCTTGTCGAGCAGGTCGAGCGCCAGCTTGGTGCCGAGAATCGAGCCGAACGCGTCACCGTCGGGGTTCTCGTGGGTGACGAGGAGGAAGCGGTCGTTCGAGCGAATCGCGTCTGCGACCGCGATCAGCTCACTCGTCACGGACGAGCTCGTCGATCAGCTTGCTCATGCGAACGCCCTCTTCAACCGTTCGATCGTATTCGAAGGTCAGCTGAGGGGTCCGCTTCATTCTCAGCTCGCGACCGATGCGGGCCTGGAGGACGCCGTGGGCGGCGGCCAGCCCGTCCAGGGTGGCCTGCTGCTTCTTCTCGGAGCCGAAGACGCTGACGAACACGCGCGCGTGCCGAAGGTCGGTCGTGGTCTCGACGCCGGTAACCGTCACAAATCCGATCCGGGGATCCTTGAGCTCCGGCAGGGTCTCCGACAGCACCTGCCGCACCGACTCGTTCACCCTGCGCATGCGCCCGCTCATCGCTCGTACGGTACCGCGAGTCTCCCGACGCAGGCCGTCAGTCGTCGAGGGAGACGATCCGCCGGGCGACGCCGGCGACCACCCAGTCCTGGCCGTGCAGCCAGCGCTCGGCGCTGTCGAGCAGCGCGTGGAGCTCGCCCACCTCGCGGGCGGCGCACGACATCGCCAGCCGGCTGCGCTGCCAGAGGTCGTGGTGGTCGACCTCGGCCACGGATGCTCCAAAACGGTTCTGCAGCTGCGCCTTCGCCGACTTGACGTGCTTGCGCTTTCCCTTCAGCGATCCCGCTTCCGGGAAGTGCAGCTCAACCGAGAGGATGCCAACGTAACCCGCGCCGATGGCCGGATTGTCGCTCGAAACGCGGTCGGCCGTCGGTGGGACTACGAAGCGGCTGGAGCCGACAAGGGCGACTCGCTGAGATCGGTGCGCTCGACCTCGCGGACCTCGTACACCTCGAGGACGTCGCCTTCCTTCACGTCGTTGAAGCCCTCGAGCAGGATCCCGCACTCGAAGCCCTCCTGGACCTCGCGAACGTCGTCCTTGAATCGCTTCAGCTGCGAGATCGAGGTCTCGATCACGACCGTGCCGTCGCGGATCACGCGCACCTTGCCGCCGCGGCGAATGACACCGCTGGTGACCATGCAGCCGGCGATCGTGCCCAGCCGCGAGACCCGGAAGAGGGCCCTGACCTCGGCCTCACCGGTCGTCTCCTCGTGGCTGACAGGCCTGAGCATGCCGACGAGCGCCTGCTCGATCTCCTCGGTCAGCTGGTAGATGACGCGGTACGTGCGGATCTCGACGCCCTCGCGCTCGGCGAGCTGGCGGGCCTCGGCGTTGGGGCGCACGTTGAAGCCGACGACGAGCGCGTCCGAGGCGGCGGCCAGGTTGACGTCGTTGGCGGTGATCCCACCGACGTCCTTGTGGATCACGTTGACTCCGACCTCCGAGTGGTCGATCTTCGACAGCTCGTTGAGCGCCGCCTCGAGCGACCCCTGGACGTCGGCCTTCAGTACGAGCTTCAGCTCCTGCACTGCGCCGGTCTGGAACTCCGAGAACAGTGTCTCGAGCGAGACGCCCCGCTTGGACTGGGTCGCGCGCTGCTCGCGGCGCAGGCGCTCGGCCCGCACCTGGGCGAGGTGGCGTGCCTGGCGGTCGTTCTCGACGACACGGGCGAGCTCGCCGGCGGGCGGCGGCTTGTCGAAGCCGATAATCTCGACCGGGTCGCCGGGCCGTGCCTCCTTGATCTTCTCGCCGCGGTAGTTCTGGAGGGCGCGCACCTTGCCGTGCGCATCGCCGGCGACGATCGCGTCGCCGACGCGCAGCGTGCCGCGCTGGACGAGCATCGTTGCGACCGGCCCGCGGCCGACGTCGAGGCGTGACTCGATGATCGGCCCGGAGGCCTCCGCATTCGGGTTCGCCGTCAGTTCCAGCTCTGCGTCGGCGACGAGCAGCACCTTCTCGAGCAGGTCGTCGAGATTGCTCTTCTCGCGCGCGGAGACGTCCGAGAACTGGATCGTCCCTCCCCACTCCTCGGGCTGGAGCCCCTCGGCGGTCAGTTCCGTGCGGACGCGCTCGGTGTTCGCCTCGGGCAGGTCCACCTTGTTGACGGCGACGACGATCGGCATCTCAGCGGCGCGCGCGTGCGCGATCGACTCGCGCGTCTGCGGCATCACGCCGTCGTTGGCCGCGACGACGAGGACTGCGATGTCGGCGACCTTGGCACCTCGTGCGCGCAGGGCCGTGAACGCTTCGTGGCCCGGCGTGTCGAGGAAGGTGATCTTGCGGTCGTTGTGGGCGGTCTGATACGCGCCGATGTGCTGGGTGATCCCGCCGGCCTCGGTCTCGACCACCGAGGCTTGCCGGATCGCATCGAGCAGGGTCGTCTTCCCGTGGTCGACGTGGCCCATGATCGTCACGACCGGCGGCCGCGCGGCGAGGTCTTGCGGGTCGTCCTCGTAAGACTCGGGCTCGACCTCTTCCTCGTTGGTGTGCTTGATCGTGATCTCACGGCCGACCTCGGTCCCGATCAACTGCACCGCGTCGTCGGGTAGCGACTGCGTGATCTGGACCATCTCGCCGAAGCCCATCATCATCTTGATGATCTGGGCGACGGGGATACCGAGCGCCTGGGACAGCTCGCGGACGGTGACGCCGGACGGGACAGTGACCGGCCCGGTCGGTGCAACGATCTCGCGCGGCTGCTTCGTCGGGGCGATGCCGCGCTGCTCGCGCGAGCGGCGGTCGTCCTGGCGCGGGCGGGCCGCACCGGTGTCGATCACGACACGGCGCTTGCGCCCCGAGATGCCACCCTGGCGGGGACGGATCGGGCGGTTGGGCTTGTTGGGACCGTCAGCCATTGTCTTCAGTGTAGAGGGCCGCCAGAGCCGGATCGACGCTCACGGAGCGCCGCAGCACACGTGCGAACGCCCGTCGCGAGGCTGCGCGCTCGAAGCAGGCGAGCCGCCGGCACGTATACGCCCCGCGCCCCGGCCGGCGCCGTCCGGGCGTGAGCGTTCCGTCCGGCGCGACGAAGCGCAGAAGCTCCGATTGCGGCGCCTTGCGGCCGCAGCCGACGCAGGTGCGGACGGGCTCCGGGGTCACGCAGCAGGCTCGGGCTCCTCTGCGGTAGCAGCAGTAGCAACAGCGGTCGACTCGGCTTCGCCGGCGGCGGCGGGCTCCTGCGGAGTCGCTTCAGGGACGGTCACCTGAGGACTGTCCCTGCCGTCGGTCGGCTCCTCCGCAACCGTCTCGGCAGCAACCTCCTGTACGTCCCCTGCCTCGTCCTCCTCCGGCTCGGCTCCGCCCGGCTGGACGATCTGCTCGCCGAGGTCCTCGCCGGCAGCCTCGCGCTTGGCGAGCTCCTGGTGGGCGGGCACACCGCAGAAGCGGGAGCCCGGCAGTGCCGCGTTCGGGCAGCGCTTGCCGGTCGACAGGATCGCCACGCAGCGCCCGGTGAAGTCGTCGCCCTCGGCTCCCGAGAACGCCGCTTCCGCCTCGGCCTGCGCGAACTCGGTGTCGGACTGGATGTCGACCTTCCACCCGGTCAGGCGAGCGGCCAGGCGGGCGTTGAGGCCCTCCTTGCCGATCGCGAGCGCGAGCTGGTCGTCGGGGACGACGACCGTCGCCTCCTTGGTCTCGTCGTCGATGTAGACCTCACGGACGCGCGCCGGCGAGAGCGCCTTGGCGACGAACCGCGCCGGCTCGTTGTTCCACGGGATGATGTCGATCTTCTCGCCGCGGAGCTCCGAGACGACCATGCGCACCCGCGAGCCGCGGGGGCCGACGCAGGCGCCGACCGGGTCGACGCCCTGGGCGTGAGACTCGACTGCGATCTTCGAGCGGTAGCCCGGCTCGCGGGCGACGCCTTTGATGTCGACGAGGCCGTCGGCGATCTCGGGTACCTCGAGCTCGAACAGCGTGCGGATCAGCTCCGGATCGCGCCGTGAGAGGATCACCTGCGGGCCCTTCGTGCCCGAGCGCACCTCGGTGATCACCGCCTTGATGCGGCTCCCCTGCTCGTAACGCTCACCGTCAACTTGCTCCGAACGAGGGAGCAGCGCCTCGACCTTGCCGAGGTCGACGAGCACGTTGTTGCGGTCGCCGGCCTGCTGGACGATGCCCGTGACGACCTCGCCGACGCGGTCGATGTACTCGTCGTACATCATCTCGCGCTCGGCCTCGCGGATCCGCTGCAGGATCACCTGCTTCGCCGTCTGCGCGGCGATGCGGCCGAAGTTCTCGGGCGTCACATCGGCCCGGCGGACCAGCGCAGGATCGATGTCGGACCAGTCGATCTGCAGGTCTTCGTCGGAGACCAGCACGTGCGAGTGCTCGCCCGTCTCCTCCTCCTGGAGCTCGAGCTCGGTGATCGCACGCTCGCGGGCCTCCTCGATCAGGCGCTCCTCGATGTCCTTCGGAAGCTCGATCGAGAACACGCGGAAGTCGCCGCTGTCCGGGTCGAGCTCGACGGTGGCGTGGCGCGAGGCGCCGGGCGTCTTCTTGTAGGCGGCGAGGAGCGCGTCCTCGAGCGCATGGATCAGCGTGTCCTCTTCGATCCCCTTCTCGCGCTCGATCGTCTTGACCGCTTCGATGATCTCTTTGCTCATCTCATCGCCCTTCTCATGTCATTGTCCTTCGTCGACGAGGTTGCCCCGCACGATTGCCTCGAACGGGATGTCCACCTTGCTTTCGCCGGCTGCGACCTGCACCGAGCGCTCTCCGACGGCGACGAGCTCGCCGCGGAAGCGCTTCCGGCCGGCGATCTCGTCGGCCGTGCGCAGGGCGACCTTGCGGCCGACTACGTTGCGGAAGTGTGCGGGCGTGCGCAGCGGACGCTCGATCCCCGGGGACGAGACGTCCACCGTGTAGCGGTCGAGATAGCCGCGCAGGAGACCGGTGACGCGCGCACAGAGAGCGTGATCGACCCCTTGCGGATGGTCGACGTAGACCGTGAACCGCTCTCGGCCGGTGATCTCGACGGCGAGCACCTCCACTCCTGGAAGGCCCTGCGTCACCGTCTGCGAAACCTCTCTTGTCAGCTCCCGCTCCCTGTCGTGAACCTGCGCCAAAACGTCCTCCTACACAAGAAATGGGCGCCGCGCGCCCATTTCGCCAAGCCGGTGAAATGTGGTCTCAGCAGGATAGCAGCGGGCGTCCCTGCAACGCGCTCGCGCGCCCGGATCAGGCGAGGTCGCCACAGGGCGCGGCATCGCCCATGCCGCCGACGTCGTGCCTACACTGCGCTACGTGAAGACGGACTCGGCTGGTGCTGGCGCCAGGTCAGTCCAGGCCTCTGACCTGTCCGCACGCTTTCCAACTCGCCTCGTGACCAGGCTCAACGCGCTCCGGCGCCGCCCGGTGCTCGTGGCGACTCTCGTGGGCTGCGTCCTCTATCTAGCGGCGGCATCCAGCCCGACCACTGGACTCTGGTCGCACCGCTTTAGAGGCGACGTAGACACCTACGAGTACATCGCTCAGAAGACGCACAGTGAGGTACCGATTCGCCAGTTCCTCATCGAGTATCCGCCTGTTTCTCTGCTCGCCTTCCTGACGCCGATGTGGGCGCAGGAAGGGCTTCAGCACGCCGGGATAGCGGGACTGACGTACATGGATCTGTTCAAGGCAGCAATGCTGATCTGCGGGCTGCTCATCGTCTTCATCGTCGCGAGTACGGCGAACTTCCTCTGGCACGAACCCTGGAGGGTTCTCGCCGCCTCGGCTGTGGTCGGGGTCAGCCCGCTCGCACTCGGTCCGATCGCGATTGCCTGGTACGACATGTGGCCGACCCTCCTCACGATTGCCGCTGTGGCGTTGTTCGTCAGGCGACAGTTGACGGCTGCTTTCGCGCTGCTCGGCTTCGCAATCGCGGCAAAGCTCTTTGGTCTCGTCTTGCTACCGCTCCTCCTCGTGCAGGCTCTCCGCACGGTGGGCTGGAAGCGAACGCTTGCCCCTCTCGCCGCGTTCGCGCTCACCACGGGGATCTGTTTCGGGGCAGCGGCGATCCTCAGCCTCAGAGGACTTCGCTACCCGTTCACCTATCTCATCGACCGGCCGGTTGAGATCGAGAGCACCGCCGGATCGATCGTCGGCTTCGAGCACATCTTGGGATGGCGGGAGATCGGCACGGAGGAGTCCTATGGATCGATCAATTTCGAAGGCAGTCACGCAGCGCACCTCGGGTTGGTGATCGGCATCGCCGGGGCGGTGGCGCTGCTTGCACTCTGGTGGCGCTCGGCAATGGTGAGTCTTTCCACGGAGGCTTTGATCGCCCGCTGCACAGCCGCGATCGCGATCGCGATCGCGTGTTCGAAGGTCTTTTCTCCGCAGTATCTGGTCTGGCTGGTGCCCTTCGTGGCCCTGACCTTGCGCCGCGCTGCCCTACTCACGCTGGCGGTGGCCGTTGTGCTCACCCGTCTCTGGTTCCCGGAACATTGGCACCACTTCAACAACATCGGTCTGATGTTCGGGCTCGCGCTGCCCCGAAATCTCGCCGTCTGCCTCCTCGCCATTTTGTTGATCTTCGCCAGAGGCCCCAGCGCCAGGCAGCTCCCCGAGGGCAACGTCTAGGTGCCCAGGATGATCGTGACCGGGCCGTCGTTGACCAGCTCGAGCTGCATCCGGGCACCGAACACGCCCGCCGCAACCTCGATGCCAAGTGCGCGCAGCGCCGCGCAGAACGCCTCGTAGAGCGGCTCGGCCTCCTCGGGCGGCGCGGCCGCCGAGAAGCTCGGCCGGTTGCCCTTCCCGGTATCGGCGATCAGCGTGAACTGGCTGACGACCAGAGCGGCGCCGCCCGTTCCGAGCAGCGAGCGGTCGAACTTGCCCTCGTCGTTCTCGAAGATCCGCAGCCGCGCGACCTTGCCGGCCAGCCGCTCGGCGTCCCCCGGCGTGTCGCCCCGCGCGACGCCCAGCAGCACGGACAGGCCCGGGCCGATCTCGCCGCCGGGCGAGACGGCGGCCCGCGCGACCCGCTGAACGACGGCCCTCAGTCCAGGTCCATCACGCGCGCCGCGTACTGCTGGCTCTGCGGCCGCAGCGAGCGAGCGAGCTTGTAGTGGCCGTTCGCCTCGGTCGCCTTGCCCTGCTTCTCCAGGCAACGCCCGAGGGCGTAGTGGGCGTAGTCGTCGGTCGGCGAGAGCTCGAGGATCGCGCGGAACTCCTCGGCGGCCTCGTCGTAGCGGCCGATGCGGAAGTAGGCGATCCCGAGCGATTCGCGAATCGACGCCTTGTCCGGCGCCCGCCGCTTGGCCTTCTCGAGCGGCACGGTCGCCTGGGCGGCCATCCCCTTTTTCAGGTGGCGCCGTCCCTGCTGGTAGTAGTCGTAGACCTCGGTCATGTTGCTCTCAGTGCCCTCAGGTAGGAAAAATTGTTCTCCATCAAGTCAAGCGGATGCGTCAAGTCGCGTGTCGGGCCGATCTCGACTCCGTGCACGGTCTCTCCCGCGTCGATCAGCCGCTGAAACGCCTCCGCCAGCTCGTACGGCGGGCCGCCGAGCTCATCGAGCAGGCCAGGGTCGAAGCTCTCGCCCAGTCGCCAGAGCGGCGCCGCCGCGAGCGGGTTGGCCGGGTCGTCGTCCAGGACGCGGGTCACTCGGCCGTCCTCGATCCCGAGCGCGTAGCGCCCCGGAGGCTCCGGCGGCGGATCCCGGCGGGCGGCGATCGCGTGCCCGGGCGTCGCGACGAAGCGACCGACGTCGCCGGGCGTGAAGACCGTGTCGGCCGCGACGACCAGCGCCGGGACCGCCTGAAGACCCCGCCGGACGGCGTCCGCCGAGCCGAGCGGCTCCGGCTGGCGAACGAAACGCAGCTCGAGCGGAAAGCCCGCGAGCAACTCCTCCACCTGCTCGGCCAGATGGCCGGTGACGACGGTGACGCGCTCGATCCCGGCCGCGCGGAGCTCCTGAAGCAGCGTCGCGATCACGGGGCGACCGTCGATCGGCAGGACCGGTTTCGGGTAGCGCTCCGTCAGCGGGCGCAGGCGCCGCCCCTCGCCCGCCGCCATCACCACCACGTCCAGTCGCGCTCCACCCACTGGGATCTAGTATCGCGGTCACCTTGATTGCGCTGATCGTCCTGGCCGCGGTTGCGGCCGTCCTGCTCCTCTTCCTCGTCCTCACGTTCAACCGGCTCGTCCGCCTCCGGAACGAGGCCAAGACAGGCTGGGCGAACATCGACGTGCAGCTGAGGCGGCGCTCCGACCTCGTTCCGAACCTCGTCGAGGCGGTGAAGGGCTACGCCGCGCACGAGCGGGAGACGTTCGACTCGGTGACGCAGGCACGGGCGGCCGCTCAGCAGGCAAGCGGCCCGGCAGCCGCCGCGCAGGCCGACACCGTGCTCGGCGGCGCGCTCAACCGCCTGCTGGCGGTCTCCGAGGCATACCCGCAGCTCCGGGCCTCGGAGAACTTCCTGGCGTTGCAGCAGGAGCTCGCAGACATCGAGGACAAGCTCGCCGCCGCCCGCCGCTACTACAACCAGACCGTCTACCGGTACAACACGGTCTTGCAGAGCTTCCCGGCCGTGATCGTCGCCCGCGCGCTGGGGTTCCAGCAGCGCGAGTTCTTCGAGACGGAGGCCGACGCACGCGACGCCCCCGCCGTGTCCTTCCCGCAGCCGTGACGCTTCAGGAGCAGATCCGGGCGAACCGCTGGCGCACCCTCTGGCTGCTCATCCTGTTCGCGCTCCTCGTCGGCGGGCTCGGCGCAATCCTCGGCTTCGCGTTCAACCTCTCGCTGCTGATCGTCGTGGCAATCATCGGCTTCGTGTACGCGATCTTCAGCTGGCTGAGCGCCGGGAAGATCGTCGCTTCGGTCACGGGCGCGAAGCCGGCCGACCGCGCTCAGTATCCGCGTCTCTACCACGTCGTCGAGACGGTCGCGATTGCCGCCGGCCTGCCGAAGACGCCGCCGATCTATGTGATCGAGGATAACGCGCCGAACGCCTTCGCCGCCGGGCGCAGCCCGCAGACCGCCTACGTCGCGGTCACGACGGGCCTGCTGAACCTGATGAGCGAGCGTGAGCTCGAAGGCGTCCTCGCCCACGAGCTCTCGCACATCCGCAACCATGACGTGCGCCTGATGACGCTCGTCGCCGTGCTCGTCGGGGTGGTTGCGCTCGCGTCGGACTTCCTGCTGCGGATCTCCATCTTCGGCGGCGGAAGACGGAGCGGAGGCAACGCCGGGCTGATCGCCTTCGCGCTCGGGCTGGCCGCGCTCGTCATCGCCCCGATCGCCGCCGTCCTGATCCAGCTCGCCGTCTCCCGCCGTCGCGAGTACCTCGCCGACGCCTCGGGAGCGGAGATCACCGGCGACGGCGAGGGCCTCGCGCTCGCACTGCGCAAGCTGCAACTCGACACCCAGGAGACGAAGCACGCGCCGCGCGCGGTCGCGCACATGTTCATCGAGAACCCCCTCAACCAGGCATCGGGTATCCAGTCGTCCTTCAGGTCGCTGTTCGACACGCACCCGCCGCTCGAGGCGAGGATCGCCCGGCTCGAGGAAGCCGGCGGCTTCCACCTCGCGCCCGCTTAGAGCAGCTTCTCGACCTCGTCCAGGATCTCGGCCGCGATGTGCTGCTTGGGCGCTTTCGCCACGGTGCGCTCGCCGGCCGCCGAGACGAGCACAACCTCGTTCTCGGGCGCGTCGAAGCCGATGTCGGTCCGCGAGACGTCGTTGAAGACGACGAGGTCGAGGTTCTTCTCGGCGAGCATCCGCCGCTTGCGCTCCAGCCCCTGCTCGCCCTCGTCGGCGCCGAAGCCGACCAGCACGGTGCCGTTCCGCGACTCGCCGAGGCCGCGGAGTATGTCCTCGGTCGGGTGCAGGCGCAGCTCCCACGCCTCGCCACTCTTCGGGCGCTTCCCGGCCAGTTGCTCGGGCGCGTAGTCGGCGACCGCGGCCGCCATCAGCACGACGTCGGCGCCGGCGCGGTCCTTCGCCTCGCGGGCGATGTCGGCTGCCGTGGGAGTCTCAACGACCTCGACCCCGGCGGGCGCAGGCACTGCCAGGTTGGCCGCAAGCAGCGTCACCCGCGCACCCCGCCGGGCCGCTTCGGCCGCGAGTGCAACTCCCATCCGCCCCGAGGAGCGGTTGCCGACGAAGCGGACCGAGTCAAGCGGCTCACGGGTTCCACCTGCAGTCACGAGCACGGTCCTGTCGCGCAGGCGCGACAGCGGCTGCGCGAGGAGTTCCTGGCAACGGGCGTAGATCGCCTCCGGCTCACTCATCCGTCCAAGTCCGGTCTCGCCCTCGGCGAGCTCGCCCGCCTCGGGCCCGATCACCTCGACTCCTCGCTCGCGCAGCGTCGCGACGTTGGCCTGCGTCGCCGAGTGCTCCCACATCCGGACGTTCATGGCCGGAGCGACCAGCGTCGGGCCGCGGAAGGCAAGCGACAGCTGCGTGAGCACGTTGTCGGCCAGCCCGTGCGCGAGCTTGGCAAGCGTGTTCGCCGACAGCGGCGCGATCACGAGCAGGTCGGCGTCGACGAGATGCGGGTAGAGCTCGCGGGGCTGCTCCCGGCGGGCGAGCGCCTCGAACGTCCGGGCGGTGACGAAGCCCTCGGCGTCCGGCGTCAGCACGGGCGTGACCTCGTGCCCGGCCTGAACCAGCAGCCGGCAGAGCTCGCACGCCTTGTAGGCGGCAATGCCACCGGTGACTCCGAGAAGAACACGGGCCATCTGTGTCAGCCCTTTTAGTACAAAGCCGTCAGGCTTTGTACGTGTACTTGATCTTGCCCTCGGAGACTTCCTCGAGGGACATGGTCAAGTAGTTCTTCGAGCGGGACTCGACGAGCGGCGGGAACTCGTCGAAGGTGCCCTCACCGAGCTGGTGGTGGTAGTTGTTGATCTGGCGAGCACGCTTCGCAGCCACGATGACCAGCGCGTAGCGCGAGTCGACCTGGTTGAGCAGCTCATCGATGCGAGGATGAATCACGGCCGGCTCATGGTACCGGCCGCGGCTAACTCTCGCTGGATTATTTCCTCGAGCTCGAGGCCGGCGCGCGCGAGATCGTCGTTGACGACCACGTAGTCGAACTCGTCAGCCTGCGCGAGCTGCTTCCGGGCGAGGCCGATCCGCTCGCCGATTTCGCCCTCGCTCTCGCTTGCGCGCTCGCGCAGGCGCCGCTCGAGCTCGGGAATCGGCGCGGTGATGAAAATGGTGACGGCGCCCGGAACGTCCTCCTTGACGTTCAGCGCGCCCTCGGTCTCCAGCTCCAGCACCGGAACCCGCCCAGCCGCCGCGATCCGGTCGACCTCGGAGCGGAGCGTCCCGTAGCGCTTGCCGGAGACGTACGTGACGTGCTCGAGGAAGTCGCCGTCCGCGACGCGCCGCGCGAACTCCGCGTCGCTGAGGAAGTAGTACTCGCGACCGTCCTGCTCGCCCTGGCGGCGCAGCCGCGTCGTCGCCGAGATCGCCGCCTCGAGCTCGGGCAGGTCTTCGAGCAGCGCTTTGATCAGCGTGCCTTTCCCGGCCCCCGAGGGGCCGGTCACGACGAAGACTCGGCTAGCTCCGGTTGAAGAGCCCAATCAGCTCGGCACGCTGGCGTTCGGACAGCCCGCCGACGGTCTTCGACTGGCTGATGCGGCACTGGTTGAGGAAGCGGGCCGCCTTCACACGCCCGAACTTCGGCACTGCCATCAGCATGTCGAACACCTTCGCCGTTCCGACGTACGCCGGCGGATCGTCGAGGATCTCTTCGATCTGGATCTTGCCTAGCTTCAGGTCTTTCTTCAGCTGTGCCCTGCGGACGCGGATGTCATTGGCTCGAGCAAGAGCCTCCATGCGCTGATCGAGAGAGCGAACCGGCGCCGTAGCCTGGGTCTTCGTCGCCATACGGGGAGCGAGTCTAACAGCTTGCCGGTGCGGGTCAACCTGCTTCGATTGACTTGATTTGCAGGTGTTTCGATCAAACTCTCGACCCTAGATCGAGGTGTTTTCTTTTTGGCAACGCCTCCTGGTGGGCGAGACCGCACGCTTCGTCGGCCGAAGAGAGCCCGAGCGCGGCCAGTTCGGCGGCGAGCTCGTCCCTGATCCGGGCCGGCGCGGACGGGTCCGAGAAGAGCACTGTGCCGAGCGCGACGGCCCGTGCACCGACCGCCAGGAGCTCGAGCGCGTCGCGCCCGGTGGCCACTCCGCCCATCCCGACTATCGGTAGCGAGCTCGCCCGGAAGCATGCGTGCACGGCGGCGAGGGCGACCGGTTTCAGTGCCGGGCCGGAGAGGCCGCCCGTCGCAGTGCCGAGCACCGGACCCAGGCCCGGGCCGAGCTTCATCCCGCGGAGCGTGTTGACCAGCGAGAGCCCGTCCGCGCCCGCGGCCTCGACGGCGCGGGCGACGGCGCCCACGTCCCAGCTCGCCGGCGACAGCTTCGCGTACAGCGGCAGCGCCGTCGCCGCCCTGCAGGCGGCGACGATCTCGGCCGCCGACTCGGGCGCCTCGTCGACGTTCGGGCAGGAGAGGTTCAGCTCGATCGTGACGTCTTCGAGGCGCGCGCATGTCTCGGCATAGTCGTGCGCGGAGAATCCTCCAACCGAGACCCACACCGGCAGGCCGAACTCCCGCAGGCGCGGCAACGTCTCGGCGAGGAAGGCCTCGCGTCCTGGGTTGGCGAGCCCGATCGAGTTGAGCATCCCGACTTCCGTCTCGGCGATCCGGATGGGCGCGTTCCCGCCGCGGGGTAGCGGCGTCACCGTCTTCGTCACGAAGGCGTCCAGCTGCCGCGCTGTCTCGGGTGCGGTCAGCGCGTCGAGGCAGCCCGAGGCGTTGAGCAGCATCAGGCCGCCGCCGCCAGAACGGGGCCGTCCACGCACAGCCGTTTCCAGGCCCCGCCGATCTCGACCGCGCACCCGTAGCAGGCGCCGTAGCCGCACGCCATCGGCGCCTCCCAGGCGAGCTGCGCGCCCGGACACAGCGCGCGGACAGCGTCGAGCATCGGCTCCGGCCCGCAGGCGAGCACCTCGAAGCCCGGCTCGATCAGCTCGGTGACCAGGGTCGGGTCGATCGCCACCTCGGCGTTCGGCACGAGCGCGGCGGCTTCGGCGTGCCACTCGGAGCGGAAGCCGAGCGCGACCCTTGGGTGCCCGAGCCGATCGGAGAGGTACGGCAGCGGCGCCATTCCGATCCCGCCTCCGACGAGGAGCGGCCGGTCGACGTCGAGGCGGAAGCCGTTCCCGAGCGGGCCGAAGACGTGCAGCGCGTCGCCGGCGCGGAGCGAGCACAGCGACTCGGTACCGGGCCCGATCGGATCGATCAGGAACGCGAGCTCATCGGGCGGGGCGAGGCAAAGGCTCATCGGCCGCGGCAGCAGCCGTCCGGGCGCCTCGAGCATGAAGAACTGTCCGGGCAGGCCCGGCTCGAGCCCGCCCCGGTCCACGCGCAGGAGCGTGTAGGGCCCGACGGCCTCGCTGTCAGTGACCGTTCGCCGTTCGCGTCTCGGCATCGATCCGCTCCTGCAGCGAGAGGGCCAGCTCGGTGCGCGCGTTCGCGATCGCGTGCACCGCCGCCGCCGCGCCCGAGATCGTCGTGATGCACGGGACGCGGGCGATGAGCGCGGCCTCTCGAATCCGGTAGCCGTCGGTGCGCTGGAGCGAGCCGCCGACGGGCGTGTTCACGACGAGGTCGCAGCGCCCACGGCGGACGAGGTCGACGACGGTCGCCTCCCCGCCCTCCGCCACCTTGGCCACCTGCTCGACCTCGAGGCCCGCCGCCTGCAGCGTCCTCGCGGTTCCCTCGGTCGCAACGAGCTTGAAGCCGAGCCCGGCGAGAGCGGCGGCGACGGGCACGACCGCCGGCTTGTCTGCGTCCCGCACCGAGAGGAACGCCGTGCCCGAGGTCGGGAGCGGGCGCCCGGCCGCGCGCTCGGCCTTCGCAAAGGCCGTCGGCAGGTCGGAGGCCGAGGCCATCACCTCGCCGGTGGCGCGCATCTCCGGCCCGAGCACGGGGTCGCTCCCGGGGAAGCGACCGAAGGGCAGCACCGCGGCCTTGACACTGACCTGAGCCGGCGGGCGCTCGGGCGGCAACGCCAGCTCGCGCAGCTTCTTGCCCGCAGCGATCCGGCAGGCGGCCTCGACCAGGTTGAGGCCCGTCGCCTTCGAGGCGAACGGCACCGTCCGTGAGGCGCGCGGGTTCGCCTCGAGCACGAATACGTCTCCCGATTCGGTGACCGCGAGCTGCACGTTGATCAGTCCCACTGTCCCAAGCGCGGGCGCGAGCTTGCGGACGATCTCCTCGACCTCGCGCGCGGTCGTCCCGGTCAGAGAGGGCGCCGGCAGCACGCAGGCCGAGTCACCCGAGTGGATGCCGGCCTCCTCGACGTGTTGCATGACGGCGGCGACATAGGTCTCCTCCCCATCGCAGAGCGCGTCGACGTCGATCTCGATCGCGTTCTCGACGAAGCGGTCGACGAGCACTCTCCCGCGCAGGTCGGCGCGGAACGCCTCGACCACCTCGGCACCGCGGTAGCAGACCCGCATCGCCCGTCCTCCCAGCACGTACGACGGGCGCACAAGCACCGGGTAGCCGATGCGGTGAGCGATCTCGGCTGCCTCGCGCCCGCTCTCGGCAATCCCCCACTCCGGGCAGCGGATCCCCAACCGGTCGAGCAGCGCGCCGAACCGCTCCCGGTCCTCGGCCAGATCGACGGCGTCATAGGGCGTGCCCAGGATCCGGAAGCCGCCGGCCTCGATCGCCCGCGCGAGCTTCAGCGGCGTCTGGCCGCCGAACTGGACGACGACCCCGTCGGGCTGCTCGCGCTCGCAGACGGCGAGCACCTCCTCCGCGCCGAGCGGCTCGAAGTAGAGGCGGTCGGAGGTGTCGTAGTCGGTGGAGACGGTCTCGGGGTTGCAGTTGATCATCACCGCCTCGTAGCCGAGGGCGCGGAAGCTCTGGGCTGCGTGGACGCAGCAGTAGTCGAACTCGATCCCCTGCCCGATCCGGTTCGGGCCCGAGCCCAGAATCACCACCACCGGCCTGCCCGGCCGGTGGTTAGCCCTTGGTTCGTCTGCCTCGTCGAAGGTCGAGTAGTAGTAGTTCGATTCGGCAGCAACTTCTCCCGCGCACGAGTCGACTTTGCGGTAGACGCGCTTCCCGGCGGGTGGACCCTCCTTCTTCAAGAGCTCGATCTCACTCTTGAACCACGGATGCACGCCCTCGGGAATGTCGTCTAGATCTTTCCACGGCGTAGCCGGGGAAGGATCTAGCTCGCGCGAGCTCATCGCCTTCCAGAACGCCTCGCGGAAGGTGCGGCCGATCCCCATCGCCTCGCCGACGGACTTCATCTGGGTACCGAGCGTACGGTCGGCGCCGGGGAACTTCTCGAACGCGAAGCGCGGGAACTTCACGACGACGTAGTCGAGCGTCGGCTCGAAGCTCGCCGGCGTCGACTTCGTCAGGTCGTTCGGGATCTCGTCGAGCGTGTAGCCGACGGCCAGCTTCGCGGCGACCTTCGCGATCGGGTAGCCGGTCGCTTTCGACGCCAGCGCGGAGGAGCGGGAGACGCGCGGGTTCATCTCGATCACCCGCAGCTCGCCGGTCCCGCGCTCGCGCGCGAACTGGATGTTGGAGCCGCCGGTCTCGACCCCGACCGCGCGGATCACGGCCGCGGCCGCGTCGCGCAGCTCCTGGTACGCCTGGTCAGAGAGCGTCATCTGCGGCGCGACGGTGACCGAGTCGCCGGTGTGCACGCCCATCGGGTCGAGGTTCTCGATCGAGCAGACGACGACCACGTTGTCGCGCTTGTCGCGCACCACCTCGAGCTCGAACTCGTCCCAGCCGCGCACCGACTCCTCGACGAGCACCTGGCTGATCGGGCTCTCGAAGAGGCCGGTCTCGACCCGGTGTCCGAGCTCCTCCGGGGTCGACGCGAAGCCCCCGCCGTGACCGCCGAGAGTGAACGCCGGCCGCACGACGGCGGGCAGCGAGACTCCGGCGAGGTCGGCCGCCGAGGTGACTATGCGGGAGCTGGGCACGCGGAGCCCCACGCTCCGCACGGCCTCGCGGAAGAGCTCGCGGTCCTCGGCCCGGCGGATCGCCTCGATCCCGGCGCCGATCAGCTCGACGCCGAACTGCTCGAGCACCCCTGCCTCGACCAGCTGCATCGCGAGGTTGAGGGCGGTCTGGCCGCCCATGGTGGGCAGCAATGCGTCGGGCCGCTCGCGGTCGAGCACGTCGGCGACGCCCTCGAGGTCGAGCGGCTCGAGGTACGTGCGGTCGGCGAAACCGGGGTCGGTCATGATCGTCGCGGGGTTCGAGTTGACGACGATCGTGCGGAAGCCGTCTTCGCGGAGGACCTTCAGCGCCTGGCAGCCGGCGTAGTCGAACTCGCAGGCTTGGCCGATCACGATCGGCCCTGAGCCGATCAGGCAGACCGAGTCGATGTCAGTGCGCCGCGGCAGCGAACGTCTCCTCGACCCAGGTCTCGAGCAACGGCCAGCCGTCGTGCGGACCCGGCCCTGCCTCCGGATGGAACTGCACCGACCGCGCGCGCAGGTCGGGGAAGTCGAACCCCTCGACGGTGCCGTCGTAGAGCGACACCGCCGTCGCCTCGCCCTCCTCGGAGGGCTTGACCGCGAAGCCGTGGTTCTGCGAGGTGACGAGCACACGGCCCGACGCGCGCTCGAGCACCGGGTGGTTCGCGCCGCGGTGCCCGAAGGGCAGCTTGAACGTCTCGTGACCCGTGGCCAGCCCGAGCAGCTGGTGGCCGAGGCAGATCCCGAACACCGGCACGCGGCCGAGCAGCTCGCGGACGACGGCTGTCTCCGCCTCGAGCGGGTCGGGATCGCCGGGCCCGTTCGAGAGCACGACGCCGTCGTAGCCGGCGAGCTCGTCCGCGTCCACGTCATGGGGATGGACGGTCACCGCCGCCCCGGCGCCGGCCAGGCGCCGCAGGATCGAGCGCTTCGTCCCATAGTCGACAACCGCGATCCTGAGCCGCCCCTCCTCCGCGTACACGTAGGGCTCGGGCGTCGAGACTGCCGCGACCAGCGCCCGGCCCTCCATCGAGGGCTGCGACCGCACGGCGTCCAGCGCCTCGTCCTCGGACGCGTCGCCCGCGACGATCGCGGATCGCATGGCACCACCTTCGCGCAGGTGGAGGACGAGCGAGCGGGTGTCCACCCCGGTGAGGGCGACCACCCCGCGCTCGCAGAGCCAGTCCGTCCACGCCGGGCCGCGGGCCTCGCGCATGAGCACGCCCCGCACGTGCGTCCGCTTCGACTCCGAGCGGCCCTCGGCGACGCCGTAGTTGCCGACCATCGGGGCTGTGAAGCAGAGGATCTGCTCGGCGTAGCTCGGGTCGGTGACGAGCTCCTGATAGCCGGTCATCGCCGTCGCGAACACCGCCTCCCCGAAGGAGAACCCCTGCGCGCCCACGGACGTGCCGTGGAAGACGGTGCCGTCCTCGAGTGCCAGGAACCCCGTCACGCGTTTCCCGCTCCGGAGCCGGCGTACGCGATCCGGCCGGCCGCCACGGTCAGGCGGACCGCGCCCCTGACGGTCTCGCCGAGCAGCCACGAGTTGCCCGAGCGCGAGCGGAAGCCGCCGTCGCCGACCCGCCACGCGGTCTCCGTGTCGAGCAGGACGAGGTTCGCGGGCGCGCCGACGGCGATTCGTGGCCGCTCGAGGCCGAAGGCCCTCGCCGGCCCGGCCGACATCCGCTCGAGCAGCGTCGGCAACGAGAGCAGGCCCGGCATGACCAGGTGGGTGTTCAGCGCGGCGAAGGCGGTCTCGAGACCGGTGACGCCGAACGGTGCCTCCTCGAACGGAACGTCCTTCTCGTGGGCCGCATGGGGTGCGTGATCGGTGGCGATGACGTCGATTGTCCCATCGCGCACCGCCTCCACGAGCGCGGCCCGGTCGTCGGCGCTGCGCAGGGGCGGGTTCATCTTCAGGTTGGAGTCCAGCGAGCGGATCGCATCGTCGGTCAGCACCAGGTGGTGCGGAGTCGCCTCGCCGGTCGCCGCGACACCTGCCGCCCGCCAGCGCCGGAGCTCGTCCACCGACTCTCGCGCGGAGAGATGCAGCAGGTGGAGCGGCTGGCGCTCGTACGAGGCGAGCGCGAGATCGCGGGCGACCATCGCACTCTCGCCGATCGACGGGTAGCCGGCGAATCCGAGCTCGGCCGAGACGGCGCCCTCGTGCATCTGCCCGGCGCCCGAGAGCGTCGGCTCCTCGCAGTGAACGGCGATGCGCCGGCCGGTGATGCCGTGGTACTGGAGCGCCCGCCGCATCACGCCCGGCGCGACGACAGGACGGCCGTCGTCCGAGAAGCCGACCGCGCCCGCGTCCGCGAGCTCTGCCATCTCGGTCAGCTCTTCCCCCGCCTGGCCCTTGGTGATCGCTGCGAGGAAGCCGACCTGCACCTCCGCCTCCTCCCGCGCGGCCTCGATCAGCGAGCCGAGCACCGCCGCCGAGTCGACGACCGGCTCGGTGTTGGGCATCGCCAGGATCGTGCAGTACCCCCCCGCTGCGGCGGCTGCCGTGCCGGTGGCGATCGTCTCCTCGTCCTCGCGCCCCGGCGTGCGCAGGTGCACGTGCGGGTCGACGAAGGCCGGGGCCAGCACGAGCCCGCGCCCCTCGACGACCCGGTGGCCGTTCGGGCTCACGTTCAGCCCGATCTCGGTGATCACGCCCGCATCGACGCGAACGTCGAGCAGCCCGTCGATGCCCTCACCCGGGTCGATCACCCTGGCGCTGCGCACGACGAGGTCGTCCGGACGGCCGCTCTTCCCGTAGAGCATCAGGCCACCTCCTCGACGACCTTCGCCGCCACCTCGACCGGGCCGTGCGTGAGCAGGTCGTAGAGCACGGCCATCCGCACGACGAGGCCGGCGCGCACCTGCGCCTCGATCAGCGACTGCGGCGAGTCGGCGACCCGCGGGTCGATCTCGACCCCCCGGTTCATCGGCCCGGGGTGCATGATCTTCTGCCCCGGGCGCACGCGGTCGGGCGTCACCCCCCACCGGGCGGTGTACTCGCGGAGGCTGGGCACGTAGTTCGCTCCGGGGAGCATCCGCTCGCGCTGCATGCGCAGGACGTAGACCACGTCGGCGTCCTTGATCGCCGCGATGTCGGTCGAGACGGAGCAGCCCATTGCCTCGATCCCACGGGGGATCAGCGGCGGCGGCCCGACAACCGTCACCCGAGCGCCCATCAGCGCGAGCGCCTGGATGTTCGAGCGCGCAACCCTGGAGTGGAGCACGTCGCCGACGATCGCGACGTGCAGGCCCTCGATGCGGCCGAGGCTCTGCTGGATGGCGTAGAGGTCGAGCAGCGCTTGCGTCGGATGCTGGTGCTTCCCGTCACCGGCGTTGACTACATGCGCACCGGTGACCCGGGCGACCAGGTCCGGCGCGCCGATACGGGCGTCCCGGATCACGATCACATCCGGGTCGTAGGCGTCGAGGGTGAGGACGGTGTCCTTGAGCGACTCGCCCTTGTCGACCGAGGAGCCGGTCCCCTTGATCGACATTACGTCGGCTGAGAGCCGCTTCGCGGCCAGCTCGAAGCTCGACGAGGTGCGCGTCGACGACTCGAAGAACATGTTCACGACAAGTCGGCCGCGCAGAGTCGGGAGCTTCTTCATCTCCCGCTCGAGCGATTGCTCGAAGCTGCGGGCGGTCGCGAGCAGCCGCTCGACGTCGTCCCGCTCGAGGTCGGCGATCGAGATCAGGTGTCGCCTCGGCGGCGGATCGGACGGCGGGAGCAGCTCGTCCCGCACGAGGTGGATGTCGGTCATGTGTGAGCCCCCCGGTGACGTTGGTGGATGCCTGGCACGTGAGCACCAAGCCAGGCAAGGACGCAGGGAGCGCCCGTATTCGCGAATACGGGCGCGACTGAGGACGCCGCATGGCGACGCGTGCTCGCGGGCCAGGCGCCGCCCGGCGTTGCCGGGGGGCTCACCTAGCCTCCGGAAGGATCAGGACGCGGTCGACCTCGTCGACCTCGAGGAGCTGGACCTGGACACGCTCCCCGCGAGCAGTGGGCAGGTTCTTACCGACGTAGTCCGGGCGGATCGGCAGCTCGCGGTGGCCGCGGTCGGCGACGACGGCCAGCTGGACCCGGGCCGGGCGGCCGTATTCGAACAGCGCCTCGATCGCGGCGCGGATCGTGCGGCCCGTGTAGAGGACGTCGTCGACGAGGACGCACGTGCGCCCTTCGAGCTGAAAGTCCAGCTTCGTGTCGCGGACGAGCGGCTGCGCGTGCAGCGGCGGCCCGCCCGCGCGCACGTGGACGTCGTCGCGGTGGAAGGTGATGTCGATCGTTCCGAGGTCGACCTCGACGCCGCTGAACTCCTGGATCAGCCGGCGCAGGCGATGCGCGAGCGAGACGCCGCGGGTGTGGATGCCCACCAGCGCGACCGTGTCGAGCTCGGGGTTCTTCTCGACGATCTCGTGTGCGATGCGGGCCAGCGTGCGCGAGAGTGCCTCCGCATCGAGGACGACGCGGGCGGGCGCAACATCGACGCCGGTCACGGCGTGTAGGCGTTCGCGAGAGGACTGCGGGCGTGCGCTTGCATCTGACTCCTTTCCGGCCTCACTGGACCGGGTTAAAGGAACGGTGCGGCCCGCAGACTATCCGGTCCGGAGGACGTCGTGCGGATCGTGCGCAGGCTCGGTCACCCTGGCCAGGGGTCGACCGGTAGTCCGGCCGCGAGCCAGCCCTCCACGCCGTCGATCACGTCGGTCGCGTCGCGGAACCCGAGCTCCTGCAGCTGGGCCGCGGCCAGGCTCGACGAGTAGCCGTGACGGCAGATCAGGATCACCCGGGTGTCGCGGGGAAGCTCGTCGAGCCGCCAGAGGACGACCGAGAGCGCGTGGCGACGCGCGCCCGGGATCGCACCTTGCTCCCGCGCCTCGTCGCTCGACCGCGTATCGACGAGCACCGCGCCGGCCTCGAAGGCCGAGTGCGCCTCCGCAGCCTTCAGCCGGGTGAGGCGGGCACGTGCTTCGCCCAGCCGCTGGTCGGCGCTCTTCGACCTCATCGCTCGGAGACGACGAGCAGGAACCGGGTCGTGTAGGCGACAACGTCGGGCAACTCTCTTTCGAGCCGGCTGAGGCCGGCGGCGTACTCGTCCTCTCCGACGAGCTGGAGCGTCGAGATGTGGCGGGCCCTCACGCGCCGCAGCACCGACGCGCGATCGAGGGTCGCCTCTTGCTGCAGGGGCACGACGCCCGTGCGCCCGAACCCGGCGGCCGCGAGCTCGCGGCACAGCGTCTCCTCGTCGGGGAAGCGCTGCTCGTCGATCGCCTGGATCGAGGGGAAGTACTCCTGGAGGTAGTAAGCGGCGAAGTGGGGGCGGTCGAAGGTGAGGATCGCGACGGTCCCGCCCGGGGCGAGAGCCCGGTAGGCCTCGGCAAACGCTTCCGGCCGGTCGATCAGGTGGACGACGAGGCTGAACACGACGCGGTCGAACGCAGCCTCGGGGAAGGGAAGCTGCTCGGCCCGCGCCTCGGCGAACGTGCTACGTGGAAGCTTGCGACGCGCGACGGCGAGCATCTCGGGCGAGACATCCACGCCGGCAGCGTCGACTCCTCGCTCGGCGAGCGCGCCCACGAGCCGGCCCGTCCCACAACCGACGTCGAGCACACGCCCCTGGGTCAGCCCGGCCTCTACGACGAGCAGCTCGAATACCTCCCGCCAGTGCCCGTCGGCCGGCCGGACCTCGTCATAGACCTCTGCGACGACGCCGAAATCAGGCGTCGGAAACGAGCTCATCAGAGTCGGTCATCGCCTCGATGGCGTGCTGCGCCGCCTCGAGCGACGCCTCGGGCACCAGCACCTTCTGCGGCGCGTCCTCCGTGGCGCGAGGGTGGTGCTCGACCGCCGTCTCCAGCTCCGATTCGATGCCGGCCGCCTCGAGGATGGCCTGCAACTCCTCGGCCTCGGTCACATCCTCGGCGAGCGCGACCTGCACCATTCTGGTCATCGGGCGGGCTCCTCCACGGGCGCTGGGCTCTCGGCTGGTTCGGGATCTCCTCGGCGCGGAAGCGCGCCACCCTTGATCAGCTGCGGCCCGCCCCGCTCCTGGAAGCGAGCGTCGATGATATCGAAGTCCCTGGGAACGACCGTCTCGGGGAAGACGGCCCGCGCCTCCCGTGCCGCCTCCGGCCCGAAATAGCGGTTGGAGAGATGCGTGAGCGCCAGCATCGAGACGCCTGCGTCGCGTGCGAGCTCCGCCGCCTCGAGCGCGGTCGAGTGGGCTGTCTCCCGCGCGCGCTCTTTTTCGTCCTCGAGGAAGGTCGCTTCATGAACGAGCACGTCCGCGCCACGCGCGGCCTCGAGCACGGTCTCCGAGGGCGAGGTGTCGCCCGCGATCACGAGCGTCCGCCCGGGCCGGGGCGCACCGAGCACCTGGTCAGGCGTGACGACGCGTCCGTCCGAGAGCGTCACCGGCTCGCCGCGCTGGAGCGCCCCGCGCTCGGGGCCCGGAGGAACGCCGAGCGAGTCGGCCGTCTCCACGTCGAAGCGGCCCGGCCGCTCAGCTTCGACGAGCCCGTAACCGACCGACGAGACGCCGTGCGCAACCGCAAACGTCTCGAGCCGGTAGTCGACGCGGTCGAGCGTATCGCCGGGCCGGAGCTCGACCAGCTCATACGGGTACGTGAGCTTGCCGAAGATCCGGCGCAGCGAGCCGAACAGGTCGCTGAGCCCGGGCGGGCCGTAGATCCTCATCGAAGCCTCGCGCCCGCGGAGGGAGAAGGTCTTCAGCATCCCGGGCAGCCCGAGATAGTGGTCGGCGTGGTAGTGGGTCAGGAAGATCTCCTGCAGGTCGAGCAGGCCCACTGACGACCGGAGCATCTGGCGCTGGGTGCCCTCGGCGCAGTCGAAGAGCAGGCGCTCGCCGCCACGGCGGACGAGCAGCGCGGTGGGCGCACGGTCGGCCGTCGGCATCGAGCCGGACGTGCCGAGGAAGACGATGTCGAGGTCCATGGTTCTAAGGAGGCATTGCCGGTCTCCCGGCAAGTCTAGGGCGCTACGGCAGGATCAGCCGCTCGCCGGGCTGCACGAGCGTGCCGGCGAGGTGGTTGCGGTCCTGGAGGCGCCAGACGCCCTCTCGGGTGTCGCCCCCGTAGTGCGAGGCGGCGATCGTCCAGAGCGTGTCCCCGGTCCGAACGACGTACGCCTGCTCGCCACCCGCGCCGTCGGACCGTCGCGCGCCCCACGCCACCGCGACAACGACCAGAGCCAGGATCACAACGATGCGAGCGAACATGTGTTCGCCATAGTACGACGAACATGTGTTCGTGTCAAGGGCCGGGAAAACTGAGTCCTTGTCTGTAGAGAAACGCACGAAACCTCTTGCTTTCTGACCGAAAGCGAGGATGATCTCTAGTCTGCGGCGCGAGTCGGAGTCGAGGGATCCCAGGGTAGACCCCCCTCCCTCCTCTTCGTCCTCGCGCCGTAGCCTGCACGAACCCCCTAAGGCAGTCGGGCCACCACAGCGTCGAGCAGCTTCCCCGGCCCGAAGCGGACCGGATCGTCCGTCGGCAGGCCCGTTTCTCCGCCCACCTCCTCGACGGCGGCGCGCGCCTCGTCCTCCTCCAGCCCACGCGTGTTGAGCGCGATCGCCGCGACGGGTGCCTTGCGGATCGGCAGCGAGATCGCCTCGTGCAGCGCGACGAGCTCCGGCAACGGCGCCTGCGGGTGCCCGGGGTAGCCCTCGATCTCGGTCGTGCCCGCGTGGTGGCAGAGGACGAACGCGTGCGGTGCGGCGCCGTGGATCAGGCCGAGCGTGACCCCCGAGTACGCAGGGTGCAGCAGCGCGCCCTGCCCCTCCACCCAGAGGAGCTCGCCGCCGCGGGCTGCGCCCTCGACGACCAAACGCTCGGCCGCGCCGGCGACGAAATCGGAAACGACGGCGTCCACGGAGATCCCCCACCCGGCGATCGCGATCCCGGTCTGACCGGTCGGGACGAAGACCGACCTGAGGCCGCGGCGCTGGGCCTCGCGGTCGAGCTCCAGCGAAACGGTCATCTTCCCGATCGCGCAGTCCGAGCCTACGGTGAGAACGATCTTCGCGTCGACCTCGAGGTTGCGCCCCGTTGGGACGTTCAGTCCTTCTGGAGGCATGCGGAGGTCACGCAGCTCGACCTTGTAGCGCCGGGCGAGCTCGACCAGCTCGGAGTCATCGGTCACGTACTCGTGGAGCCCGTTCTCGAGGTCGAGTCCCTTGGCGATCGAGCTCTTCAGGAGCTCACGCCAGGCGGGCGGGAAGCGGCCGCCCGGGGTGACGACGCCGACGAGGGCCGTCGTCGGCTTGAAGCAGAGCGCCTCGTTGACCGTGCCGACGATCGGAATTCCCTCGTGGGTCTCCCCCGCTCGCTCGGAGTCGAGGATGGCCACGACCGGCTCCGCGCCGTACCGGGCGACACCGCGCATCGTCTTGCCGTAGTGCGGATCGCCCGAGCGGCCCTCAGCGAGGATCAGATACCGCTTCTCGTGCCCCTGAGCGGCGCCGGCTCCCGCCGGGCGAAGCCCGGCTCCGCCGCCGCCCGGCGCCTCAGGAGCCCGAGAGGTGCCTGACACCGAGACCTGGCTCCTCCGAGGGGGTCTGGATACCGTCGACGAGCTCGACGCCCGGCCATGGGTCGCTCGCGAGCAGCAGGTTGCCGTCCAGGTCGACGTGGTCGCACAGGCTCGCGATCGCCGTGCCGGCGGCGATGCCGAGGCCCGACTCCACCATGCAGCCGAGCATGACGCCTAGGCCGAGCGCGCGCGCGGCGTGCGCCATGCGCACCGCCTCGCGGATCCCGCCCGACTTGTCGAGCTTGATGTTGATCCCGTGCGCGATCGCGCCGCAGCCGGCAACGTCGCCGAGCGTGTGGCAGTCCTCGTCCACGTAGATCGGCAGGGGCGAGCTCTTCTTCAGCTCGGCACCGGCCGGATCGCCGGCGGCCAGCGGCTGCTCGCAGTACACGACGCCGATCTCCTTCAGCTGCGGCAGCGCCTCGAGCGCCTGCTCGAGCGTCCAGAACTCGTTCACGTCCACCTGCAGCGGCACGGTGGTGACGCTGCGCACGGCGCGCACGCGCTCGACGTCGAGGCCGTCGCGGCCGCCGATCTTCAGCTTCAGCCGGCGGAACCGGCCGCTCTCCTCGGCCCTCGCTGCCTTGCGAGCCATCTCGTCCGGATCGGCGAGCCCGATCGTCCATGAGGTCGGTGGCCCGAGGCGCTCGAGCCCGAGCAGCCGCCAGACGGGCTCCCCGATCAGCTTGCCGCACAGATCGTGCAGCGCTGCGTCCACCGCGGCCCGCGCGGCGAACTGCTCCGCCGGCAGCCGCTGCATCACTTCCTCGAGTGCGAACGGGTCGTCTCCGAGGTCGCCTGAGATGCTTTCTGCGTATGCGAGCGCGGACTCCGGCGACTCGTCGTAACGGTCGATCGGCGCCGCCTCGCCGTAGCCCGAGACCCCCTCGTGCCGGATCTCGACCTCGACCAACTCGGCCGTGTCCTGCGATCCACGCGAAATCGTCAACGGCTCGGCCAGCTCCAGGGAGACGATCCGGGCGCTCAACTCCACGCGGATACACTACGGCCCGCAAGCGCCTGTAGCTCAGGGGATAGAGCGCGCGCCTCCGGAGCGCGAGGTCGCAGGTTCGATTCCTGCCAGGCGCAATCCGAGCCGTGCTGAACGGCGGCCGCCCCGGGAAGTAGAATGGGATAGTCATGCGGACGGACGAGCCCCTCAGTACGAATGCCCAGCCTGCCTCGCATCAAGCGAACGGGCCCGCGCGCCGTTGCCGAGGTCGTCGCCCCGCGCGAGCCGCGGCTCGCTGAGCTCACCGCTCACGGCCTGACCTGGGTCCACCTCGACGCGCCGACTGCCGACGAGGCAGCGCGGCTCGCCGAGCGCTTCGGCTGGCATCCCCTCGACCTCGAGGACGTGCTCTCGAAGCGCCAGCGGCCGAAGGTGGACGAATACCCCGAGTACCTCTTCGCCGTCCTCCACTTCCCGGCCTACGACAAGGCGGTGCAGCGGCTGAACGCGGCCGAGCTCGACCTCTTCCTCGGCCCCAACTTCCTGATCACGCTGCCGAACGTCGAGTTGCTACCGGTGACGCGACTCTTCCTCCGCTGCCAGGAGGACGAGGAGTTGCGCGAGACCCTGTTCTCGAAGGGCTCGGGCTACCTGCTCTACCACGCTCTGGACGACCTCTTCGACTACTGCTTCCCGATCCTCGACAAGATCGGGCACAAGCTCGACTCGATCGAGGACGAGATGTTCGAGGGCCGCGCGGAAGACGTCGTCCGCGACCTCTCGAACGTCAAGCAGGAGATCATCTCCTACCGCAAGATCATCAAGCCCGAGCGCTCGACGCTCCGCCTGCTCGAGCGGCACGTGCCGCGTTACCTGCCGGAGGATCTCGACCTCTATTTTGACGACATCGTCGACGCCGCCGAGCGGATCTGGGACCTGCTTGACAACTACAAGGAAGTGGTCGAGGGCCTCGAGCAGACGAACGAGTCGGTGATCTCGCACCGGCAGAACGACGTGCTGCGGATCCTGACCGTCTTCAGCGTCGTGCTGCTACCGCTGACGCTCCTCTCCGGCATCTTCGGCATGAACGTGGACTTCCCCGGCTTCGGCAGTGCCGGCGCGTTCTGGGGGATCGTGGGAGCGATGATCGCGATCGCCATCGGCCTGGTCAGCTTCTTCCGGTACAAGCGCTGGCTTTAGCTTGGGGGGAACAGCCGGTTCCCCCATGATCCCCCCTCCCAGGGTTTGAAGCGTGCTCACGGCGCGCGGTCGTGGGCCGCGCCCGTCATGCCGGTCGCGGCGGCGCAGTGGGCAAGTCGCTGACTCGCACCCATACGGTCTGGTAGAAGCGACCCATGACGAAGCCTCTATGGGCGCCCTGGCGCCTCGAGTACATCCAGCAGGCGGACGAGCTCGAGGGTTGCATCTTCTGCCTCGCCGCCGCCGGCGTGGACGAGGAGATGCTCGTCGTCCACCGTGGGGAGCACGCGTTCGCGCTGCTGAACAAGTTCCCGTACGCGTCCGGTCATCTGATGGTCGCGCCTTTCCGCCACGTCGCCGACTTCGGCGACCTCTCGGACGAGGAGGTGCTCGAGCTGCACCGGCTGGCCGGGAGCGGCATGGCGGCGCTCGCCGAGACCTTCGAGCCGCAGGGCTACAACCTCGGCTGGAATCTGGGGCGAATCGCCGGCGCCGGCGTCATCGACCACGTCCACGAGCACGTCGTCCCCCGCTGGGCGGGCGACACGAACTTCATGCCTGTGCTCGCGGACGTGAAGGTGCTGCCCGAGCACCTGCTCGAGACGCGGGCCAAGCTAGCCGCGGCCTGGCCCACCGGAGGCGGCTAGCCGCCTGCGGGAATTCGCGCGCGGGCGGGCTATGCCCGTCCGCGCTGCGGGCAAGTTCAGCCGAGGCTGAGGAGCGCCTCCGCCGCCTGCCGGATGCGCTCGATGTGCGCGTCGGGGCCGGCCAGCCCGGCCCGCATGGTCGACACCGAGAGGTGGGTCGCTCCGAGCGCGCGCCACTCCTCCGCCTCGCGGCGCCAGTCATCGGGCCCGCCCTCCGCAATGCTCACGCGCCACTCGATCCCGATCGAGGCCGGATGTCGGCCCGCCTCCTCGACCCAGCCGCGGAACCGCTCCATCGTCTCGGGCCAGCCGCCCTCGAGCGGCCGCTGCGGGAAGAAGCCGTCCGCGAGCCGTGCCGCGCGCCGGATCGCCGCCTCCGCCGAGCCGCCGATCCAGACCGGGATCGGCCGCTGGACGGGCAACGGGTTGATCCCGGCAGCCGGAATCCGGTGGTACTCGCCGTCGAAGGTGACGACGGGCTCCGTCCACAGCCGCCGCAGCACCTCGATCTGCTCCTCGACGCGGCGCCCACGGTTCCGGAACTCCTGGCCGAGCGATTCGAACTCCACGAAGTTCCAGCCCAGGCCGACGCCGAGCCGGAAGCGGCCGCCCGTGAGGATGTCGATCTCGGCCGCCTGCTTCGCGACGAGCGCGGTTTGGCGCTGCGGCAGCACGAGCACGCCCGCGACGAGCTCGAGCCCCGGCGCCACGTTGGCCAGATAGCCGAAGAGAACGAAGATCTCGTGGAACTGGTGTTCGGCCGTGTACGGCCCGGACCAATCCGGGCGGGCGCTGACGTCGGCGCCGAGCACGTGGTCGTAGGCGAGCAGATGCTGGTAGCCGAGCTCCTCCACGGCCTGCGCGAAGGCGCGGAGGCCGGCCGGATCCGCTCCGATCTCGGTCTGCGGGAAGACGACGCCGACCTGCATGGTTGGATGATCGCTGATCCGCGCCGGTCCGGTACTCATGGAGTCGTGGCGAGATCGTTGCTTGGGTCTCCGCGGACTCGGCGCCGGCTCAGTGATCGCTGGGGGCCGGGCAGCCGCCGCCGCGACCGACCTGGCGGGCGCGGCCCACAACCGCCCGCATCCGCGCGAGTCTCAAACCCTGGGAAGGGGGCACACGGGGGAAACCGGCCGTTTCCCCCGTGAAGCCAGCGAAGCGGCGGCGCAGCCGCCGCGAGCGAAGCGTGAGCGGGGAACGGGGCTCGAACCCGCGACCCTCAGCTTGGGAAGCTGATGCTCTGCCAACTGAGCTATCCCCGCGCAGGGCCAAGGATAGCGTGCCTCTGCCTGCTGTTTAGCCGCCGCGCCCGACCTGCGCGGGCGCGGCACACGACCGCAGCAAGGGTGCGCGCACGAGGCGAGCGGAGCGAGCAAGCGAGGGGGCTCACGGGGGAAACCGGGTTTCCCCCGTGTTACTAGCCGATCCCTACCTGCACGAGCCGACGCGCGGAGACGCCCGCGAGTGGGTTGTCCCCTCCCTTCCGCGCCCGGACGAAGAAGACGAGCGCGGCCCGCCGGAGCGGCATCCGCGACGTCGGGAAGAACTGGATCGTCGCCCAGCCGTCCGTGCCCGTGACCACCTCGGGGGCATTCCGCACCCAGGAGTACGGCAGTCCGAGCGCGTAGACGAGCGCGCCACGGATCACGTACCCGCGCGTGTCCGTGACGCGGAAGCGGCCGATGAATGCAGACCGCGTGTGCAGCCGGGTCGGGACGAAGGCAGCCGAGGAGATGACCAGGCGCTCGGGCGGTAGCACCGCCTCGATCGGCAGCGAGACCTGGCCGTTCGGCAGCTTGACGGCACCGCTGGGCAGAGCCGAAGTGACGACCGCGGTCGGCACCGAAGTGGCTGCGCCGCTGGATCCGTACTGGTTGGCGGCAGTCACGGAGACCCGGATCCGGTGTCCGACGTCGGCGGAGCTCAGCCGCTGCGTCGACCCGGAGCCGAGCGAGTCGCAGTTGTTGCCGGCGCTGTCGCAACGCAACCAGCGGTACGTGAAGCGGGTCGGACCGTTCGTCCACGAGCCGACGCTCGCGCCCAGCGTCTGCCCGTCTTGCGCGAGGCCCGAGATCACCGGCGGCGCCGTGCTGGCCGGCAGCGCGCCACGAGGAGCAACGACCGCAGTCGGCCCGGAGGCGACCGTGTTCCCGCCGAAGGCGTTCTTCGCATTCACCCAGACGCGCATCGTCGAGCCGACGTCGCGCTGCTCGACCACGTAGGTCTGACGATCGTTGCCCACGTCGCTGCAATTGTTCGCCGCGGTATCGCAGCGGCGCCACTGGTAGGAGAACGAGGTCGGGTTGTTCGCCCACGTGCCGTTGGAGGCGGTGAGCGTCTGCCCATCCTTGGCGGTCCCCGAGATCGTCGGTAAAGCCGTGTTCTCCGGCTCCTGACCCTTGGCGACCACCGCCGTGGCGTTCGATACCGCGTTCGCCGAGCCGCTCGAATTGGAGGCGGTGACCGAGACCCGCAGCGTGCGCCCGGCCTGCTCACGCGACACCTTGTAGGTCTGGCTCGTGGCCCCGGAGATGTCCCCGCAGTTGGCCCCGCCCGAGTTGCAGTGCAGCCAGCGGTAGCTGAAGCTCATCGGGGTCGATCCGGACCAAGAACCACTCGAGGCGCTCAGAGTCTCGCCCACAGCCGCGGTCCCCGAGATCGTCGGCAGCGAGGTATTAGCGGGGGTGACCTTCGGGGCGCCCTGGGCAGCTCCGCCAAGGAGAAGTGCCACCGCTACGCCACCCGCTTCCCCATCGCTCGATTATTCCCGCACCCGGGATTTTCCATCGCGCCCAAACAGAATGCTTACGAGGACGAGAACGGCGATAATCGTCGATGGTAGAGACAGAGGAGGAAACAATGGGACACAACCTCGAGGAGACCGCACGCGCACTCGTCGCGCCCGGGAAGGGCATCCTCGCAGCCGACGAGAGCGACGGGACGATCAAGAAGCGGTTCGACTCGATCGGGGTCGAGTCCACCGAAGACAGCCGGCGCGCGTACCGCGACCTGCTCTTCACCACCGACGGCGCAGCCGACTACGTCAGCGGCGTGATCCTGTACGACGAGACGATCCGCCAGTCCTCGCTAGACGGCACGCCGTTCCCCAAGCTGCTCGAGAGCCAGGGCATCATTCCCGGGATCAAGGTCGACAAGGGCGCGACAGACCTCGCGAACGCACCCGGTGAAAAGATCACCGAGGGGCTCGACGGGTTGCGGGAGCGGCTCGCGGAGTACTACGAGCTCGGGGCCCGCTTCGCCAAGTGGCGCGCGGTGATCACCATCGGGGCCGACATTCCCAGCGAATACTGCGTCTGGACGAACGCGCATGCGCTCGCCCGCTATGCCGCGCTGAGCGAGGAAGCCGGCCTCGTGCCGATCGTCGAGCCGGAGGTGCTGATGGACGGCGACCACTCGATCGAGACGAGCTTCGACGTCACCGCGCGAACGCTGCACGCGGTCTTCACCGAACTGCGCGACCAGCGCGTTCACTTCGAGCAGATGCTGCTGAAGCCGAACATGGTGCTCTCGGGTTACGAGGCCCCGCAGCGCGCCGGCGTCCAGGAGGTCGCCGAGGCAACCGTGCGCTGCTTCCGGAGGCACGTGCCGGCGGCGGTGCCGGGGATCGTCTTCCTCTCCGGCGGTCAGACCGACGAGGACGCGACCGCCCACCTGAACGCGATGAACGCGATGGGCCCGCATCCGTGGGAGCTGTCGTTCTCATATGGGCGGGCGCTGCAAGCGCCTGCCCTAAAAGCATGGCTAGGTGAGGCCGCGAACGTCGGTGCGGGGCAGGCGGCGTACCTGCACCGGGCGCGGCTGAACAGCCTGGCCCGCTCGGGCTCCTACTCGCCCGACATGGAGACGAAGGTCGCGGCCTAGGCCGAGCTAGCGGTAGCGCTCGCCGGTGATCTGCCGGAGCTTGGCCAGCCGGTGCTCGGCGCGTACGCGGCGGATCGTTCCCGAGCGTGAGCGCATCACGATCGACTCGGTCAGCGCCGAGCCGTCCTCGAAGCGCACGCCGCGCAGAAGCGCGCCGTCCGTGACGCCCGTCGCAGCGACGAACAGGTCGGAGCCGGCGACGAGATCGTCCTGGGTCAGCACGCGCTCGACGTCGTAGCCCGCCTCGACGAGCTGCCAGCGCTCGCCGTCGTCGCGCGGCCAGAGCCGGCTCTGCATCGCGCCTCCGAGGCACTTGATCGCGGCAGCCGAGATCACGCCTTCGGGCGTGCCCCCCACGCCCATCAGCATGTCCACCCCGGTGCCGTCGCGCGCAGCAGCGATCGCCGGAGCGACGTCGCCGTCCATGATCAGACGCACCTTCGCGCCGACATCCCGCAGCTCCGCGATCAGCGACTCGTGCCGATCGCGGTCGAGGACGACGACGGTGATGTCCCGGGGCTCGACCCCCTTGGCCTTCGCCACGCGACGAACGTTCTCGGCGGCCGGCAGGGTGATGTCGATCGCGTCCGCCCCGGCCGGACCGACGGCGATCTTGTCCATGTACACCGCGGCACCGGGAAAGAACATCGTCCCGCGCTCCGCGACCGCGATCACGGCGATCGCGTTCGGCGCCCCGATCGCAGTCAGCCGCGTCCCCTCGAGCGGATCGACCGCCACGTCCACGTCCGCGCCCTGGCCGTTCCCGACCTCCTCGCCGTTGAAGAGCATCGGCGCCTTGTCCTTCTCCCCCTCGCCGATGACCACGATCCCCTTCATCGTCACGGTGTCGAGCATCAGGCGCATCGAGTCGACGGCGGCCTGGTCGGCGGCCTCCTTGTCGCCGCGTCCCACCCACCGGGCCGCCCCCATCGCCGCCGCCTCGGTGACGCGGACGAGCTCGAGCGCGAGATTTCGGTCCGGAGGCTGGCTCACCGCGACAATCCTAGAACGGGCCCGCGCCTACCGGCTACATCCGCTCGGGGGCCTCGATCCCGACCAGGTCGAGCGCTGTTGCGATCACCGTCTGCGCCGCCCGGGCGAGGTCGCGCCGGAAAGGCTGCACCTCGTCGTCGGAGATCACCCGGTTGTGGTGGTAAAAGCGGTGGAAATCGTCGGCGACGCGGATCGCGTAGACGGTCAGCATGTGCGGCGCCCGCCGCTCGGCCGCCTCGGCCACGACCTGCGGGAACTCGAGAAGCCGCTTGACGAGCTCGCGCTCCTGCTCGCCGAGCTCGGGATCCGTCGCGGCGACCGGCAGCTCGGCGGCGTTCCGCATGATCCCGGCGATCCGCGCGTGCGCGTACTGGACGTAGTAGACGGGGTTCTTCTCGGAGCGCTCGGCGGCGAGGTCGACGTCGATCTCGATCGTCTGGTCCGGGCTGCGGTTGACGAGATACCAGCGTGCAGCGTCGACACCGATCTCGTCAATGAAGTCGTCGAGGAAGACGACGTCGCCGCGCCGTTTCGACATCTTGGTCTGCTCGCCGCCCTCCGTCAGGTGGACGAGCTGGTAGAGGAGCACCTCGACCCGCTCGGGGTCGTAGCCGACCATGCGGGCGACCGCGGCGTACCAGTTCACCGTCCCGTGATGGTCGGCGCCGAGCACGTAGATCGCGCGGTCGAAGCCTCGCTCGAGCTTGTCCACGAGGTAGACGACGTCGGCGGCCCGGTAGGTGGGCTCGCCCGTCTCCGAGCGGATCAGGACGCGGTCCTTCTCGTCGCCGTAGGCGGATGAGCGGGCCCAGACGGCACCGTCCTGCTCGTACGTGTCCACCCGTGGCAGGAGCTCCGGCAGCCGCTCGGCCAGGGCGCTCTGCAGCGCCCACGAGTCGAAGTGGATGCGGAACCGCTCGAGTGTTGCCTCGATCTGTTTCAGCATGGGCGGCACGGGATCGCCGGGAGTCGCCGCAAGCTCTCGCACGTAGTTGCCGCGGTAGCCGTCCTCAGGCGGCTCCTCGCCGCGACGAACCGCCTCGACCGACTCACGGAAGCGCTCCATCTGGACGCCGGCGTCGTTGTAGTAATACTCGCGCTCGACTTCATGCCCGGCCCGCGCGAGCAGCCTCGCCACCGAGTCCCCGATGGCGCCGTTGCGGGCCGAGGCAACGGTGATCGGGCCCGTCGGATTTGCGGAGACCAGCTCAACCTGGACCCGCTCGCGCGCCGTCGCGAACCCGGCGCCATACTCGTCACCGGCGGCGACGACCTCCTCCAGAGCGCTGCGAAACCAGTCCTGAGTCAGCACGAGGTTGACGAAGCCCGGGCCCGCAACCTCAGCCCGCTCGACCTCGGGCAGCCCGGCGGCGGCCGCCGCGAGCTCCTCCGCGAGCTCGCGCGGGGAGCGTCCGCGGGCGGGCGCGGCCTTCAGCGCCGCGTTCGTCGCGTAGTCGCCGTGCGCGGGATCGGACGGGCGCTCGAGCTCGATCTCCATGCCTGCCGCCTCGGAGAGGCCGGCTTCGAGGCGCGAGAGCGCGGTGGCGCTCCTAGTCGGCAACGGCCTCGAACAGGTCTTCGAGCAACCTCAGCTCACCCTCGGTGCCGACGGCGATCAGCACGTCGCCCACGTTGAGCTCGGCATCCGGGTCGGGCGTCGTGTCGAAGCTGCCGTCCGCCTTCTTCAGCGCCACGATCAGCGCACCGGTCTCGTGACGGACACGCGTATCGCGGATCGTCCGCCCCGCCTGCGGGCAGGAACGGGTGATCTCGATCTCCTCGAAGCGCAGGTCAGGCCCGCCGTGGCGGGAGACGATGTCGAGGAACGCCGAGACCTGAGGCTTGAGCATCAGCGCGGCGATCTCCTGGCCCGCCGACGCGTACGGCTGCACGACCCGGTCAGCTCCGGCGCGGAGCATCTTGGAGGCAGCGTCCTCGGTGGAGGCACGTGCGACGATCGTCAGGTCCGGCCGCTCCGACCGCGCAGAGACGGTGATGTAGAGGTTGTCGACGTCGGAGTCCGAGGAGGCGACGAGTCCCCGGGCACGGTCGAGCCCCGCCTCGGCGAGGTCATCGTCGTTCGTGCCGCTGCCGTCGATGTACGGCACGCCGTGCTCGCGTGCGATCTCGACCACGTCCGGGTTGAAGTCGAGCACGACGAACGGAACGTTCGCGTCACGGAACTCGCCGGCGACCTGCCGGCCGACGCGGCCGTACCCGCAGATGATGTAGTGGTCGGTAGTCCGCTCGATCATGCGGCGTCTCCTCCGTTCGGCCATCGCTCCGGTCAGCACCCCGTGGGCGATCAACTCGACCACCGAGCTCGCGAGGTAGCCGTAGATTGCCATTCCGGCGAGGATCAGCACGATCGTGATCACCTCCCCGCCCACGCCCTGCGGTTTCGTGTCGATCCCGGTCAGCGAAACCGTGACCGTCGACCGGTAGAACGCCTCGAGCGCGCTCTCGTTCAGAGCGAGGGCGAAGGCGAGCGTCCCACCGCCGAGCACGCCGAAGAACGCGGCGAGCGCGAGCCTGAAGTGGCGGAGGGTGTAGGGCGTGCCCACGCGAGTAGTATCCGTGCCCGTGGACGAGGAGAGCCAGGAGCGCCAGCTCAACATCCACATCGACCCGGAGTACCTGGGCGGCGTCTACGCCAACTTCGCGAACGTCAGCTTCTCGGACTACGAGTTCACGATCACGTTCGCGCGCATCGACCACGAGGTCGAGGAGGGTGACATCCCGGGCGTCGTGGTCTCGCGCGTGAACATGTCCACGCGCTTCATGAAGGAGCTGATCGACGCGATGCAGGACTCGTGGTCGAAGTACTCGGCGCGCGAGGGCATCCGGAACCTGCCCGAGGCTCCGCCCCAGTCCTAGGAGAGCTTGGCGGAAGATGGTCTGTGCCGCCGAGCAACGTTCCACCAAGCCCTCCTAGCCGTTCCTCGCCTCCCAGGCCTTGACCATCCCGATCCGCTGCATCAGCGTCGGGTGGTCGTCGAACCAGAGGTAGGCCCACGTCGGCGGATTCGGGTCGCCGAGGCTCGTCTTCGCGAAGTCCTGGAAGAGCGCCTCCCCCGCCTTCGGGTCGCGGGTCGTTTGCAGCGCCATCCAGTCGGCCTCCCGCTCGAGGTGCCGGGCGATCGCCGCCTGGAAGGGCGTGGCGGCCGTGTTCAGCAGGACGAGGACGAGCAGCGCAAGCGGGATCGCCTCGGGTCGCCGCATCCCGCCCCGGCGGCGCGTCGCCCAGGCGATCACGAAGGCGCCGGGAAACGCGAACAGCGAATACCAGGCGATGCCCTTGACGAGATGGCTCCGCGCCTGGTGGCCGAACTCGTGCGCCAGCACGAAGCGCACCTCGGCATCCGAGAAGCGGCCGTCCAGGAGCGTGTCCCAGAGGACGACCTTCCGTGACGGGCCGAAACCCGTCGTGAAGGCGTTGGCGGCGCTCGTCTGGCCGTGGACGTCCTCGACCCGAATCGGGATGCCGCCGACCCCCTCCCGCTCCGCGAGGCGCTCCGCCTGGGCGGCAAGCTGCGGACGCTCCTCCCGCAGCGGGTGGGCGCCGGTGATGAGGTAGGACGAGATGAACGTGAACAGCGCGAACAGCCCGACGAAGAAGGCGGCCCCCGGGATCCACCAGTGCCGGCCGACGAGCTTCGACAGGCCCATCACGACCAGCACCGCGGCGCAGAGGAAGACGAACTCGACCCCGAGAGCGGCCCAGCCGCCGAAGATCACCTCGAGGTAGCTGACGTGCGTGACGTCGTACCGGCGCTCCCACCACAACGCCGCGATCTGGAACGGGAGCCCGACGAGCCAGACGAGCCCGAAGCCGAGCATCGCGAGGAGCATCCCCGAGCCGATCGGCCCGGCCGCCGAGTCGCGCAGGAAGCGCTTGCCCCAGCGCGCGTAGAGCAGGAAGACGACGATCGTCACCACCGTGGCCAGCAGGGAGTCGAAGCGCAGGAATCGCTCGTAGTGGTCGCCCTTGCGGAGCAGGCTCGCGGTGAAGAAGTCGCGGGCGTGAAGGCCGCTGACGTGGAGGTCGCCCGGGACGCGTGTCGAGTCCCAGAGGAAGTACGAGGCCGCTGCCCAGCCCCCGGCGAGCGTCGTTAAGGTTGCGAGCCGCAGCGGGACCCTCATGCGCGTCGCAGTCATCTCCGACATCCACGCTAACTTGCACGCGCTCGAAGCGGTAGCCGAGGCGATCGAGCAGGAATCGCCCGATGAGGTCTGGTGCCTGGGCGACCTGGTCGGGTACGGCCCGGAGCCGAATGCGTGCTGCGCCTGGGTCGCAGCCGGCACCCAGCTCTGCCTCGCCGGCAACCACGACCTCGGTGTCCTCGGCACGCTCGACCTGCTCGATTTCTCACCCGACGCGGCGGCCGCTGCCGAGTGGACGCGAGGCACGCTCTCGGCCGCCGCGCGCGCGTACCTCGAGACGCTCAGCTCGAGCGCCGAGCGCGAGGGTGTCCGGCTCTACCACGCGAGCCCGCGCGATCCGGTCTGGGAGTACGTCCTCACCTGGGAGGCGGCGCGCGACGCAATCGAGGATTCCGGGGCCGAGCTCACCCTCGTCGGCCACAGCCACGTTCCGCTCGCGATCGTCGACGGGCGCGGCTCGATCGGAGGTCACGCAGCCGGGGGCACGGAGCTCGATCTGCTC
>DATCPA010000038.1:0-29060 GCA_036564335.1 Gaiellaceae bacterium | reverse complement strand
GGCGTGTTCGGCTACCTCGTCAAGCCCTTCCGCGAGACCGATCTGCTGCCGGCGATCGCCGCCGCCCGGGCACGGCACGAGGAGCTGGCGGCGTTGCGGGAGGAGGCGGAATCGCTCGCGGAGGCACTCGCCGCGCGGAAGTCGATCGAGCGCGCGAAGGGCTTGCTGATGGCGAAAGAGGGGCTGACCGAGCAGGAGGCGTTCGAGCGGCTGCGGCGCGCGAGCCAGCTGGCCGGCCGGCCGCTGAAGGTCGTTGCGGATGCGCTGATCGCAACGTTCGAGAGTTAGTTCGCCAGGACGGGGACGGCAAGGCCCTCGGCGCCGAGCTCGGAGGTCTGCGGCTCGTAGCCGGAGCGGGCGAGGAGCTCCATCCCGAGGCGGGCGCGGCGGACGCGCTCGCGGGAGAGCGCGACGGTCGTCGAATCCAGGTGCGTGCCCGCCGGGTAGACGTCTGGCGCGTTCCGCAGCCCGAACTTGACGTAGACCGGCGCCGCGACGCGGATCAGCTCCGGGATCTCGTGCAGCCGGACGAAGCCGCCGACGTTGTCCGGCGCCTCCACGTAGACGTCGAGCGGAACATCCACGGCGGCCCGGATGGCCGCAATCTGGGCCAGCGTCAGGTCCGTCGGCAGGTTGATCGTGTTCGCGCCGAGGTCGACCAGGACACGAGCGGCGGCCGGGTTTGCGGCCGGCAGCATCACCGACACCTTCGCCTGCATGTCCTCGGGGAGAAAGCCGGCGCGGCGGGCGTCGGCGAACGTCGACAGCACGCCGAGATCCGCGATCAGCACGCTACGGAAACCGTGCTCGGCGGCGCGGCGCGCGTCGTCAAGGCAGGCGACAACCTGCTCCTGGCCGCGCGCCGTGGGCGCGACGACTGCGCCGGCGGTCGAGCGTGCCATCGCGGAGATGTCCCAGCCTGCATTCGGCCGCGCGAAGAGGCTGACTTCGACCGGCGCCGAGGCGGCAAGCCGGGCGGTCTCGTCCAACTCCTTGTCGGTGAGCAGGAAGACGCCGCTCCCCTGTGAGACCCGGTGCACCGTCACCTCGAGCCGGGCCGCCTCCTCGAGCACCGCCTCGAGGCAGCGCGGCCCTTCCGTGCTCGGGATCTCGATCCGGTACTGCGCGCCGTCGGGGAAGCGTTCCGTCGAGTCGGGCAGGTCGTTCAGGTCGCCCGGCGGGAGGTCGATCGAGCGCAGGAAGTCGCGCGTCTCGCTCATCCCCGAAATCAGAGCACCTCAGGCCTGCGCCTGCTCGAAGAGCGTCTCCCAGCGGTCGAGCAGCGCCTGGAGCGCGTCGCGCGCTGCACGGTGGGCGGCAAGCAGCTCGATGTCACCCCAGTCGTCGGCGAGCCGCCGCTCGAGGTCGGCGACCGTCTCTTCCTGACGGGCGATCTCGGCCTCGACGCGCTCGAGCTCGCTCGGCCGCTTCGGCCTTGTCGAAACCTCGACGGGAATGTGACTTCCCCTGCTCGCGGGCACCTTTTTGGTGTCAGACACCAGAATTGCCGGGGCGGAAGCCCTGCGCGCTTCGCGCGCGCGGACGTAGTCGGCCCAGCCGCCGTCATAGCCCCGGATCGTTTCGTCCTCGATCGCGAGCGTCCGCTCGGCGACCGCGTCGAGCAGTGCACGATCGTGCGAAACGAGCAGCACGGTCGCCGGGAAGTTCTCGAGCGCGAGCTCGAGCGCCTCGCGGCTCTCGAGGTCGAGGTGGTTGGTCGGCTCGTCGAGGACCAGGAAGTTTGCGCCCGACGCGACGACGATCGCCAGCGCGAGCCGCCGCCGCTCGCCGCCGGAGAGCACCGAGACCGCCTTCTCGTGCGCCTCCCAGCCGGAGAAGAGGAAACGCCCGAGCAGCGTCTGCGCCTCGGGTCGCCGCAGTCCCGTCATCGCCTGGACGCAGTCGAGGACCGAGCCGCGCTCGTCCAGCTCGGCCTCGTGCTGCGAGAAGTACGCCGGCACTACGCCGTGGCCGAGCCGAGCGAGGCCCGCGTCGGCACCTCGCCGGCCCAGGATCGTCTCCAGCAGGGTCGTCTTTCCGCTGCCGTTCGGGCCGACGAGCGCGACATGCTCTCCCCGCTCGACCGCGAGCGAGACGTCGTGCAGGAGCGGCTTCTCCCCGGCGCTCAGCGTCAGCCGCTCGACCTCGACCACGGTCCGGCCGCTGCGGGGCGGGTTGAGGAACTCGAAGCCGAGCCGCTTTGAGCGCCGCGAGAGCAGCGCGAGCTCGTCGGAGGCCTGCGTCCGCTCCTTCTGCAGCCGCCCGATGTGCGTGAGCTTGGCCTGCGCCTGCCTGGCCTTCGATTTCTTGTAGCGGAACCGGTCGACGAACCGCTGGAGCCGGGCGATGTCGGCGTTGTAGCGCTCGATCGACTTCGACGCGTCGAGCGCACGCGCGGCTTTCTCGCGGCGCCAGAGGTGCCACTGTCCGGGGAAGTAGGTCGAGCGGCCCGCTTCGAGCTCGAGCACCGCCGTCGTGGTCGCCTCCAGGAACCAGCGGTCGTGGGCGACGAGGATGACGGCCGCGTCCAGCCCGACCAGCGTGCGCTCCAGCCACTCGAGCCGCTCGACGTCGAGGTGGTTCGTCGGCTCGTCGAGCAGCAGGAGGTCGGGATCGCCCGCCAGCGCGCGCGCCAGTGAGGCCCGCGTCAGCTCGCCGCCGGAGAAGGTCTCCAGGCGCCGGTCGAGCTGGTCGTCGGCGAAGCCGAGCCCGCGCAGAGTTGCGAGCGAGTTCTCGCGCCACGCGTAGCCGCCCGCATGCTCGAGGCGCGACTGCGCCTCGGAGTAGCGCCGCATCGTCTCCTGCCCGTGGTCGCCGGCGGCCATCGCGGTCTCCAGCCGCCGCAGCTCCTCCTCGAGTGCGACGAGGTCGCGCGCGCCGAGCAGCGCGTACTCGCGCAGCGAGAGGCCCAGGTCGAGCGGAGGGCGCTGGTCGTGCAGCGCGACGCGGGTCCCCTTGTCGAGCACGAGCTGTCCTGCGTCGATACCCGTCTCGCCGGCGAGCATCCGGAGCAAGGTCGTCTTGCCGGCGCCGTTCGGGCCGGAGAGCGCGAGCCGCTCGCGGCGCTCGACCTTGAACGACACGCCGTCGAAGAGCAGCCCGCCGGCGAGCTCTTTGCGCAGGTTGGTTCCGATCACGACGGCCATGCCGCCGTACAGGCTAGGTCGTCGGCACCCCTGACCGCACGAGTGCGCGTGCGGCCTTGGCGATCGCCTCGGCGTCGATCCCGAACGCGGCCAGCAACTCCGCGGGCTTGCCGGAGTGCGGCATCTCACGCACAGCGAGCCGGGTGACGGCGGCGCGGGCGCCCTGCTCGGCCAGGGCGGACAGCACCGCTTCGCCGAGGCCGCCTTCGGGCCAGTGATCCTCGACGGTGACGAGGTGCCCTGTCTCCTCGGCGGCGGCGGCGAGAGTCTCGCCGTCGATCGGCTTGATCGAGTAGCAGTCGACCACGCGCGCGTTGATCCCGTCCTTCGCCAGCGCGTCGGCGGCCTTCAGCGACTCGTGCACCGTGATCCCGCAGCCGACGAGCGTGACCTCATCCTCGGCGGACGAGCGCAGCACGCGGCTCCCGCCCACCGGGAACTCCTCGTCCGGCCCGTACAGCACCGGCGTGTTCGGCCGCAGCGTGCGGATGTAGGAAATGCCGTCGAGATCGGCCATCGTGGCGACGAGCCTCGCTGTCTGGTTGGCGTCACAGGGATGGAGGACCGTAGACCCGTGCACCGCGCGGAACATCGCCAGATCCTCGAGCGCCATTTGCGACGGGCCGTCCTCGCCGATCGAGATCCCCGCGTGCGATCCGGACAGGCACATCGACGCGCGGCTGATCGCCGCCATCCGGACGAAGTCGTAGGCGCGAGAGTGAAAGGCGGCAAACGTAGAGGCGAACACGCGCCAGCCGCGCGCCTGGAGGCCGACGGCCGCCGCGGTCATCTGCTGCTCGGCGATGTACATCTCGAAGAAGCGGTCGGGATGCGCCGCCTTGAAGATCTCGGCGAAGGTCGAGTTCGAGACCTCGCCGTCGACCGCGACGACGTCGCCGCGTGCCGAGCCGACAGCTGCCAGCGCCTCGCCGTAGGCCTTGCGCGTGGCGATCTCGGAGCCGACCTCGTAGCGGGGCAGCTCGAGCGGGCCGGTCTCGAAGACGTGCGGCTCGCCGGGCTCGGGCTTCGCCACCACGACGGTGATGTTGCGGAGGCCACCGAGCTCCTCGATCGCCGCCTCGGGATCGTCGAGCGGCTTGCCGTGCCAGCCGTCCTTGTTCTCGACCGCCTTCACACCCTTGCCCTTGATCGTGCGGGCGATGATCACCGTCGGGCGGACGGTCGTAGACTGTGCCTCCGCGTACGCGGCGTCGACCTGCTCGATGTCGTGGCCGTCGATCTCGATCGCGTGCCAGCCGAACGCCTCGGCGCGCGCGCGATACCGGTCGAGGTGCCACTCGTTCATTGTCGGGCCGCGCTGGCCGAGCCGGTTGACGTCGAGGATCATGGTCAGGTTGTCGAGCTCGTAGTGCGACGCGTGCTCGAAGGCCTCCCAGTCGGAGCCCTCGGCGGTCTCGCTGTCGCCTGACAGCACCCAGACCCGGTAGGGCAGCCGGTCGAGGTACTTACCCGCGATCGCCATCCCGACCCCGATCGGCAGGCCCTGGCCGAGGGAGCCCGTCGCGACGTCCACCCAGGGGATGCGCGGCGTCGGGTGCCCCTCGAAGATGCTCCCGAACTGGCGGTAGGTGAGCATCTCCTCGTCCGAGATCGCGCCCGCGGCGCGGAAGATCGCGTACAGCAGTGTCGACGCGTGGCCCTTGGAGAAGATGAGTCGGTCGTTCGTCGGCGCGTCCGGGGCGTCGAAGTCGTAGCGCAGGTACTTGGCGAGGAGCACCGCCATCAGGTCGGCGGCGGACATGCCGGAGGTGGGGTGGCCGGACTTGGCCTCGGCAGCGCATCGAACGGAGTCGACGCGGAACTGCTGCCCGAGCTCGCGCCAGAGCTGAACGTCGTCCATCTCGGTAACGTAGCTGCCATGAGGGTGGCGGTCGCGTTCGACCACCGTGGCGTGAAGCTGCGCGAACGGGTGCTCCGGGAGCTCGCCGATCTCGGACACGATGTCGTCGATCTGGGCGTCTTCGACGACTCTGTCCGCATCGACTATCCCGACAAGGCACGCGAGATCGGCGAGGCGATCCTTTCGGGCGAGGCCGAGCGCGGCGTGCTGATTTGCGGCTCTGGCGTCGGCGCCGGTGTTGCCGCATGCAAGCTTCCGGGCATCCGCGCGGCGATCTGCCACGACATGTACTCCGCCCACCAGGGCGTCGAGCACGACGACATGAACGTGCTCTGCCTGGGCTCGGAGGTCGTCGGCGCCGAGCTGGCCGCCGACCTCGTGCGGACGTTCCTCGGGGCATGCTTCGGGGGAGGAGAGCGCTACGTGAAACGGCTCAAGATGATCGAAGACCTGGAAAGGAAGACCTATGCCTGAATCGCGGCTCCACGAACTCTCGAAGCTCGGCCAGAGCGTCTGGATCGACTTTCTCTCCCGCGACCTGCTCCATCAGGGCGAGCTCGCCCGGATGATGGAGGAGGACGCCGTCTGCGGTGTGACCTCGAACCCGACGATCTTCCAGAAGGCGATCTCGCAAGGCGAGGCCTACGACGAGCAGCTGCGCGAGCTCGTCGAGCACGAGCAGGACGCCAAGGAGATCTTCATCGCGCTCGCCGGCCGCGACATCGGCGAGGCCTGCGACCTGATGCACAGCGTCTGGGACCGGGGAAAGGGGCTGCGCGGCTACGTCTCGATGGAGGTAGACCCGACGCTTGCCTACGACTCGGCCGGCACGCTCGCCGAGGCGCGGCGGTTGCACGGGCTCGTCGACAAGCCGAACCTGTACGTGAAGATTCCGGGGACCCAGCCCGGCCTGTCTCCGATCGAGGAGATGATCGCCTCGGGCAAGTCGATCAACGTCACGCTGATCTTCTCGCTGGAGCGCCACCGCGAGGTGATGGAGGCCTACATCCGCGGGATCGAGCGGCTCGTCGAGGCGGGCGGCGACCCGCGACCGGTTTCGTCCGTGGCGAGCTTCTTCGTCTCGCGCGTCGACACAGAGGCCGACAAGCGGCTCGACGCGATCGGCGGTCACGACGAGCTGAAGGGCCGCCTCGCTGTCGCGAACGCGAAGCTCGCGTACCAGAACTGGAAAGAGGCCTTCGCCGGCGAGCGCTGGGCCGCGTTGGAGGCCAGGGGCGCCTCGAAGCAGTGGTGCCTGTGGGCCTCGACCTCGACCAAGAACCCGGCCTATCGCGACGTTCTCTACGTCGAGGAGCTGATCGGGCCCGAGACGATCAACACCATGCCCGAGGAGACGATCAAGGCGTTCCAGGATCACGGTGAGGTCGCGCTCACGCTCGAGCAGGATGTCGACGAGGCGCGACGCTTCTTCGAGGAGATCGAGGCGGCGGGTGTCGATGTCGACGACGTCACGCGTGTGCTCGAGGAGGAGGGCGTCCAGAAGTTCGCCGACTCCTTTGACGAGCTGCTCAACGGGATCCGCGCCAAGCGCGGCGAGCTCGTAAGCGCTTGATCCAACCCGAGGAGCTCGTTGAAAGAATCTGGGAGCGGGACCCGACCGTCTGGACCGGGCACGACGAGGCGCAGTGGGTCGGCTGGCTGGACGAGCCGCTGCGCATGCGCGAGCGAGTCGCCGAGCTGACGGAGTTCGCCGCCGGCGTCGCGCAGGACGCCGACGACGTCGTCCTGCTCGGCATGGGCGGGTCGAGCCTGGCTCCCGAGGTGCTCCGGCGCGCGTTCGAGGACGACCGCTTTCACGTTCTCGATACGACGCACCCGGCCGCGATCAGACGGCTCGCCGACGGGCTCGACCTCGGCCGGACGCTGTTCGTGGCCGCGTCGAAGTCGGGGACGACGCTCGAGACGCGTTCGCATCTCGACTTCTTCTGGGAGCGCACGGGGAAGCGGGGCGCGCAGTTCGCGGCGATCACCGACCCGGGCTCCCCGCTCGAGCAGGTGGCGAAGGAGCGCAACTTCCGCGCTGTCTTCTCGGGCGAGCCCACAATCGGCGGGCGCTATTCCGCGCTTTCCGCCTTCGGGCTGGTGCCGGCTGCCCTGATGGGCGTCGACCTCCACAGGCTGCTCGACCGGGCGGAGGCAATGCTGAACGCCTGCCACATCGCCGACGACAACCCGGGCCTGACCCTCGGGGTGGCCCTCGGACACGCCTGGGAGCAGGGCCGCGACAAGGTGCTGATCAGGCCTAATCCGTACGGCTTCGGGCTCTGGGTCGAACAGTTGCTCGCGGAGTCGACGGGCAAGGAGGGGAAGGGGCTCGTGCCGGCGCCGGACGAGACGGCCGACGGCGCGGACCGGCAACTGCACGAGGTGCTCCTCGACGAGCCGCACGACCTCGGCTCGGAGTTCTACCGGTGGGAGTTCGCCACCGCGGTCGCGGGCGCGATCCTCGGGATCAACCCGTTCGACCAGCCGAACGTCCAGGAGGCCAAGGACCGGACGCGCGAGCTCCTCGCCTCCGGAAAGAATCCGGCCAACGAGCCCGAGTCATCGGTGGAGGAGCTGCTCGCGCAGGCTCGTCCCGGCGACTACGTCGCTATCCAGGCGTTCGTCGACCCCGCCGCAGAGGAGAGCCTGCAACCGCTCGTCGTCCGCGCCCGTGAGACCGGCTGCGTCGTCACGCTCGGGCTCGGCCCGCGCTATCTGCACTCCACGGGCCAACTCCACAAGGGAGGTGCGCCGATCGGCTGCTTCCTCCAGATCGTGGACGACACCGGCGAGGAACTGTCGATCCCCGGGCAAAAGTTCGGCTTCGGGCGCCTGATTCGCGCCCAGGCTGCGGGAGACTATGCGGCGTTGAAGGAGCGCGGCCGCCCGGTCGCGCGCATCCGATTGGAGGATCTCGAATGAACCTGGGCATGGTCGGGCTGGGACGGATGGGCGCAAACATGACCGAGCGGCTGCGCGAGCACGGTCACACCGTCGAGACGTACGCCCGCACGAACCCGGAACGTACGGCGGGCTCGCTGGTGGAGCTGGCGAGCAAGCTCCCCCAACCGCGCGTCGTGTGGCTGATGATCCCGGCCGGCGATCCGACCGAGAACGCATTCCAGACACTGCTCGGCCTGCTCGAGGACGGCGACATCATCGTCGACGGCGGCAACTCGAACTTCCGCGACTCCCAGCGCCGCGCCGCAGAAGCCGCGAAGAAGGGCGTCGCCTTCCTTGATGCCGGTGTCTCGGGCGGCGTCTGGGGCCTGAAGGAGGGCTACTGCGTGATGGTTGGCGGCGACGCGGCCGCGTACAAGCAGATCGAGCCGTTCATCAAAGACCTGACCGAGCCCGGCGGTTTCGCCCACGTCGGCCCTGCGGGCGCGGGCCATTTCGTGAAGATGGTCCACAACGGGATCGAGTACGGGATGATGCAGTCGCTCGCCGAAGGCTTCGAGATCATGCAGGCCTCGGAGTTCCCGGTAAACCTGCACAAGGTTGCGGGTCTCTGGCAGCACGGCTCGGTCGTGCGCAGCTGGCTGCTCGACCTGCTCGTGCTGGCGCTCGAGCAGGATCCGGGCCTGAAGAAGATCCGCGGCTACGTGGAGGATTCGGGCGAAGGCCGCTGGACGGTGATGAACGCGATCGACGAGAGCGTGCCCGCGCCTGCGATCACGCTCGCGCTCTTCGCACGCTTCGCCTCGCGGCAGGACGAATCGTTCGCGGCGAAGGTGAACGCGGCGCTTCGCAACCAGTTCGGGGGCCACGCCGTCAAGCCCGCCGACGAGCCCGCGAACGAGAAGTGACAACGAACCCGCTCCGCGAAGGGCTGCATCTCCCGCGCACGCCGGAGCCCTGCGCGCTCGTCATCTTCGGTGCGTCCGGCGACCTCACTCGGAGAAAGCTCTTCCCGGCGATCTACTCGCTGGCTGTCCGCAACCTGCTGCCGGAGCAGTTTGCGATCGTCGGCGTGGCCCGAAGCAAGGAGAACGACGCCGGCTTCCGCAGCAGGATGAAGGAGGCAGTCGGCGAGTTTGGCCGCGATCCGATCCAGGAGAAGGTCTGGCGTCGGCTCTCGGCCGGCATGCGCTACCTCTCCACCGACTTCGCCGACGACGGCGGCGAGGACCGGCTGATCGACCTGCTCGAGAAGCTCGACAAGGAGCGCGGCACCGCCGGCAACCGGGTCTTCTACTTTGCCGTCCCACCGAACGCGATCTCGATCCTCGTCGACCGGCTGGGACACCGCCGCGAGCGGTGGCGGGGCTGGACACGGCTGATCATCGAGAAGCCGTTCGGCTCCGACCGGGAAAGCGCGCGCCGGCTGAATCAGGAGCTGAACAGGTCCTTCGAGGAGCGCGAGATCTTCCGCATCGACCACTACCTCGGCAAGGAGACGGTTCAGAACATGCTGGCGCTGCGCTTCGCGAACGGGATCTTCGAGCCGATCTGGAACCGCCAGTTCGTCGACCACGTCGAGATCACGGTTGCCGAGTCGATCGGGATCGAGGGGCGGGCAAGCTTCTACGAGCAGGCGGGCGCGATCCGCGACGTGTTCCAGAACCACCTGCTCCAGCTCGTCGCTCTGACCGCGATGGAGCCGCCCGCCGACTTCACGGCCGAGTCCGTACGCAACGAGAAGGTGAAGGTGCTGCACTCGATGCGCGCGCCGATCCCGGAGAGTGTCGTTCGCGGGCAGTACGGCGCCGGTTACGTCGAGGGCAAGCGCGTGCCGGGTTACCGGCGGGAACCCGGTGTCGCCAGGAACTCGACCACGGAAACGTTCGTCGCCGCCAGGCTGCACGTCGACAACTGGCGCTGGGCCGGCACCCCCTTCTACGTCCGCACGGGCAAGCGGCTGGCGAAGCGCGAGACGACGATCGCGATCGAGTTCCAGCGTGCTCCCCACCCGCCGTTCGCGAAGGAGGCGGACGAGGAGCTGCGGCCGAACGTCTTGCTGATTCACGTCCAGCCCGACGAAGGTGTCTCGCTCGCGATCGGCGCGAAGGTCCCGGGCTATGGGATGAAGCTTCGCACCGTGCACATGGACTTCCTCTACGGCGGAGCATTCCGCGTCGAGCTTCCCGACGCGTACGAGCGGTTGATCCTCGACTGCCTCCTGGGCGACGCGACCCTCTTCACCCGGGCGGACGAGGTCGACGAGCAGTGGTCGCTCGTCGACTCGATCGTCGAGGGCTGGAAGCGCGAGCGGCCTCGCTTCCCGAACTATGACGCGGGTACCTGGGGCCCGGCCGCCGCCGACGAGCTGATGCGCAGGGACGGACGCGAGTGGCGCAGACGTTGAGGCACACCTCCGTGGCGGAGATCGAGCGGCGGCTCGGCGAGCTGCGCGCCGACGAAGGGTCGTCGCAGCGGACGAGCGTGCTGACCCACATGGCCTGGGTGCCGAAGGAGTGGTCGCACGCGGTGGAGCGGGTGATGGAAGGCCTCGGCGCGCGTGTCCCGTCGCGTACGCTCATCCTTCACCCGGACCCGGAGGCGAAGGAGGACGGCCTCGACGCCGACATCGGAGCAGAGCGCTTTCCCGGGGGCGACCGCGACGTGTGCGCGGAGATCGTTGACATCTGGCTGCGGGGCGCGATCGCGAGGGCGCCCGCCAGCGTTGTCGTGCCGCTGCACATCGCTGATCTGCCGGTGTTCCTGCGCTGGCGCGGCCGGCCGCCGTTCGGCAAGCGGGAGCTGGAGCAGCTGGTCGACGTCAGCGACCGGCTGATCGTCGACTCTGCCGAGTGGCCGCAGCCTGCCGTCGCCTCCAAGCCTCTGGCCGCCCTGTTCGACCGGATCGCCGTCTCCGACCTCGCGTGGGCGCGCACGCTCCGTTTCCGCGTGGGCCTGGCCGACCTTTGGCCTGGAATCAAGGAGGCTCGCTCGCTGCGGGTCGTCGGCCCGCGCGCCGAGGCGCTGCTCCTGCGCGGGTGGCTGCGCTCACGGCTCCGCCGCGACTACCGGCTGAGGCACGAGCCTGCGCGGACGCTGAAGCGGGTCGAGTTGGACGGCGAGCGGGTCCCTGTGCCGCCGCTTCCCGCTCTCTCGCCGAGCGACCTCCTCTCGGAGCAGCTCGAGGTGTACGGACGCGACAAGATCTACGAGGCGGCCGTTCGCGCGGTGTGACGTTTGTTCGCCAGGCGGCGTATATCCAGCGTGCACGCGGTCGCCGAGGTCCCCAGCTTTTCGTCGGTCGCCGAGCGTCATCTCGACGACGTCCACGGCTACCTCGTCTACCTGACCCGTGACCGCGGGATCGCCGAGGATCTGACCGCCGAGACGTTCGAGCGCGCCCTGCGGCTCTGGTGGCGCTTCGACCCGAGGCGCGGGAGCGCGCGCACCTGGCTGTGCCAGCTCGCTCGCACGGTCGCGCTCGACCACTTCCGTGCCGAGGACCGTCGCCGTCGCCGCGAGGGCGCCTACGCGGCCTCCGAAGGGGAGCAGCCCGAGGAGGGCCTCTTCGGCGGCCTCTCGCCCGAGCTCGAGCGCGCGCTTGCGGCCCTTTCCGCGGGCGAGCGCGAGGTGATTGCGCTGCGCGTCCTGCTCGACCTCGACGGCGAGACGGCCGCGCGCGTGCTCGGGATCTCTGTCACCGCCTGTTCCACGCGCCTCAGCCGCGCGCTGAAGAAGCTCGAAGAGAGGATGAGTGCAGATGTCGCAGCCTGAGGTCCTCGATCAGATCCGGTCGGCGCGAGTCACGGCGTCGCCCGAGCTGCGGGCGCGCGTGCGTGAAATCGCGGCTGCGATGACTGCGGCATCGCCGCCCAGGAGAAAGGTGCCGTGGCGCAGGTGGACGCTCGTGCTCGTCCCCGCCTGCCTTGCGGTTGCGCTGGCCGGGGCGCTCGCTGTCGGGCTCGCGACGTCCGGGAAGAAGAGCCCCCGCATCTCTTCAGCCTCGGGTGGGGTTGCCTTCTCCTCGGAGGCGCAACGCGACACCGCGACGCCTGCCGCCCCTCCGAGCACGAAGGCCGCCGGCACCGGCGCCGCCGGCCTGCCGACCACGCCGGGGCGCGCCCAGCTCTACGAGTCGGAGCTGACCCTGAAGGTGAAGAGCCTGTCCGCGGCGACGAAGCGCGCGCTGCGGCTGACCCGCTCCCTCAACGGCTACGTGCGAAGCGTCGAGTACGGCTCCGGCACCGAGCGCGGCTCCGCGTACCTCGTGCTCCGCGTGCCCGGCGGCAGCGTCCAGGATGCGATCGTCCGTTTCTCGGCGCTGGGCGAGATCCTCGACCAGCACGTCTCGATCCAGGACGTCCAGCCGCAGCTCGACAAACGGTTCCGCGCGATGCAGACACTGCGTGACGCGATCGCCAAGGCGCAGGCGAGGCTCGAGAGCCCAACCCTGTCCGCCGCCGAGCGCAAGGCGCTCGAGAACGAGCTCGTCGCCTCGCGCCGGCAGCTGCTCGAGCTCCAGCGGGAGCAGACCCGCCTCCGGCGGCAGACGAGCTTCGCGACGGTCTCGATCGCCCTGCGCAGCACCAACAAGGCCGTCGTCGTGCCGCACGACGAGGGCCGGATCGGGCGTGCCCTCGATCGCGCGGGCTCGATCCTGCTTGACGAGGCGAAGGTGCTCGTCTACGTGCTGATCGTCGGGGCACCGCTGTTCGCGCTGCTCGCCCTCGGGCTCGGCTCCCTGCGGGTGCGCAGGCGCCGGACCGAGGCCCGCCTCCTGTCTACTTCTTGACCGGTCGGACCGTGACGCCGCTCTCGACGAGGAACTTCGGCCTGGCGATCTTGATCGCGACCGGAGCGGACCAGCTCATTTGCTTGAAAGGACCGCGAACGTATGGGTCGATTCCGCGGACGCGGTAGTACCAGGTACCGGGGGTGAGCGAGTCGAGGAGCAGCGACGTGGCGGCCGTGTACACCGGCGCGGTCGAGGCCCTCTTCCACGGACTCCTCGTCTTGCTCCACTGCACCTCGTAGCCGATCGCGCCTGGTGCCGGCTCCCAGCCGATCAGTGCGGCGCGGTAGAACGTGGGCGTCGCCGACTTTGCGGCGATCAGCTCACCTGAGGCAGACAGGCCCGAGGCATAGGGGCTGCGCCCCGACGTCGTCGTCGGTTGGCTCGCCTTGCTGAACTGGCCGACGCGGCCGGCCAGGCACGCATCCTGTGGCACCTCGAGGTCGCGGTAGCCGTCGGTCGTTTGGATGACCGGAACAACAGTCCACCAGTAACGGCCGTTTGGCGAGCCGATGTCCCAGAGGTCGACGAACGGACCGTCGGTACTGAAGTCGGCCGGAATCGCGGAGGAGGCCCTTGCCGCCGTCGACCCGACGGTGGCGGTCGTGGACGAAGTGCTCGAATCGCCGCCCTGCTCGTTCGTTGTGACGGGACTACCGTCGGCGCCGAACGTCGCGGTCTGGGGGCCATCGGGCAGGTACGGGCTGGCGGCCGCCGCCGCCGGCGCCGTAGTTGTCGTAGCCGTGGTCGTAGTCGTAGTCGTAGTCGTAGTCGTGGTCGTAGTCGTAGTCGCGGTCGTAGTCGGCGCGGTGGTCGTGACCGCAGTCGTCCCGGTACCGGCCGCCAGTGCGAGCGGGCCGCTCGTGCGTGGCGCGTACGCCGGGCTACCGACGATGGAGCCCGTGAAGACGATGTTCACGCACTGGCTGTCGGTGGCAACGTAGACGCGGAACAGCGGGTGTCGGCCTGCGAGTCCGTTCGCGGTGCCGTTCCCGCTGAATACGAACCCGGGGGTCAGGTTGTGCGCGACCAGGTTGGCGTCGCCTGTGCTGACGACGTTCGAGGCGGACTCGACCGCCGCGAGCGGCCCCGTCAAGAACTGTGGGTTCGTGGCGACGAACGTCTGGCTCCAGGGCCCGTACGACACTGCCGGGATTGCATTCGGCAAGGCGCCGTAGAGCTTGCGTACAGCCCGAACGCGCCACTGGATGGTGCTGGTCCAGGCGGGATCCTCGTGGAATGTGTAGTACTCGCGCTCGTCGGCGACGTTGGTCGTCGTCGTGATCACCTTGTCGGCCTCGACGAACCAAACCTCGTAGGAGGTAGCCCCGTCGACCGGTTTCCAGCGCACGAGACCGGGGACGTCGGGAGCAAGCGCCTCGGCGACGGTCTTCCAGCTCATGTTGAAGCCGAAGGGGGCGCTCCAGCGGGTCGGGCCTTTCGCCGTTTGGGCGCGCACGTGCGCATAGAGGGCATAGGGACGGCCCGTCATCCACGGCAGCGCGACCGGAATCGCGGTCGCCGGTACCTTGAGGGTGCTCGGATCGGCGGTCGACCAGACCATCGTCCTGTCGTCGAAGGTCTTGCTCGTCGCGAGCTCGAAGTCGTAGCTCTGAGCACCGTCGTACGGCGTCCACGCGAAGGACGGCGTTCGCGGGAAGGAGTTGTAGGTGGGCTCGTCGGCGCGGAGGAGGAAGGCTCGAAGACCGGTTGGAGGCGCGAGCGAAGCCGACCCCGCTACCGTCGGCGCAGTCTGCGTCGCCGGCGAAGCCGATTGAACCGCCGGGACGAAAGCGATCGCGGCGAGCGCGAGCAGGGTGAGTAAGCGCGCGAGCATGGAGCTTCTCCATGTCTTGTCGGCAGCTTCGAACTAGCCCTTGAGGGCGAGCTCGAGCAGTGCGCCGGCGGCGAGAACGCGCGCGTCGTCTCCCGGCCGCCCCACCAGCTGCACCGAGGCGGGCAGGCCGTCCTCGGCCGGCCCGCAGGGCAGCGCCAGGACGGGGAGGCCGGTGACGTTGAAGGGCCAGGTCATCAACGTCAGCTGACCTCGGAGCTGCCGCTCGTCCTGCCCGGCCGGCGGGGCGACGAAGGGCAGCGTCGGTGTGACGAGCAGATCGATCCCGGCGAAGAAATCGTCGATCACCTCGCGGTACTCCGCGCGGGCGCGTAGCCCGGCCTCGTACTCCGAGTCGGTGACGGCCAGACACAGCTCGATCTTCGCCGCGACGTTCGCCCCGTAGAGGTCGCCCTGCTCGGCGTAGAGCTCGCGGTGCACGTCGGCCACCTCGCGCATGAACACCGTCCGGGTGCCCTCCGCGAGCGGCACGTCGAGGGCGCGACGGCGCGGGAAGCGGTGCGCTGCCTCCTCGACCCGTGCCTTGACGAGCGGCTCGGCATGCTCGGTCCAGGCGAGGCCTACCTCGACCTCCTCGAGTGACCCGAGAGTCATGCGCTCGAGGCCGGGCACCATCGCCTCGAGCATCCGCGTGCACTCCTCTACCGTTCTCGCCATCGGCCCGGCGTGGTCGAGGCTCGGGGCGAGCGGGAAGCAGCCCGCGAGCGGGACGAGGTCGAACGTCGGCTTGAAGCCGACGACGCCGCAGCAGGCGGCCGGGATCCTGATCGAGCCGCCTGTGTCGCTGCCGAGCGCAGCGTCGGCGAGTCCGGCGGCGAGCGCAGCCGCCGACCCGCCGCTCGACCCGCCGGCGATCCGCCCCGGCGCGAGGGGGTTCGGGACGTTGCCGAAGTGGGGGTTCTCGGAGGTCGTGCCGTACGCGAACTCGTGCAGGTTCGTCTTGCCGACATTTGCGTAGCCCGCCTGCTCGAGGCGGACGACTGCCTCGGCGGCCGCCGCCGGCACGTGCTCGGCGAAGATCGCCGAGCCGTACGTGGTGGTCAGCCCAGCGGTGTCGAACAGATCCTTGACGGCGAGCGGGATTCCGGGCCCCGGCTCCTCGGGCCGCGCCAGGAAGATCCCCCGGAGCACCTCACGGTCGCGCATGTCGCGAACTTCGCCGATCGTCTCCGCCTTTCGTCGTCGGTCGAACAAGTGTCACGCAAGTGTCACGTCTGGCACCGAGGCCCGCGTTTTGGCTTGAACGTCCCACCTGGTGTCAGACACCCGGGTTTCGAGGTGCCGCGCCGCCCGTCAGTCGACGGCGAGGTAGATGAACGCGACCGCGACGGTGCCGGCCGCCAGCAGCGCAAAGAGGACGAACAGTCCCCAGCCCAACACCATGTTCTTGCGCTGCGTCTCGGGATCCAGCATCAGACGATCGGATCCACGGCCGCTGCGATGAAGAGCAGCGCCAGGTAGAGGAGAGAGGAGTGGAAGAGCAGGGAGGCGCGCTTCGGCGTCGTCCGTCGTGCCAGTTGGACGGCCAGCCAGATGAACCCGGCGCCGAGCGCAAGGGCGGCGACGAGGTAGACGAGTCCGAGCGTGCCCCAGAGGAAGGGCACGACCGTGACGCCGACGAGGATGACCGAGTAGAGGACGATCTGCTTCACCGTCTCGCGCTCGCCGCGCACGACCGGCAGCATCGGGATCCCGGCGTCCGCGTAGTTCCGCTTGATCAGCAGCGCGAGCGCCCAGAAGTGCGGCGGCGTCCAGAAGAACACGATCACGAAGAGGAATAAGGCGGGTACGGTCAGGTTCCCGGTCGCCGCGGCCCAGCCGACGAGCGGGGGCACCGCTCCGGCGGCGCCGCCGATGACGATGTTCTGCGGCGTCGTCCGCTTCAGCCATCGGGTGTAGACGAGGACGTAGAAGAGATTGCCGACGAGCGCGAGCGCAGCCGTCAACGCGTTGACGAGGCCCGCGAGCAGGACGAACGAGAGCGCCGAGAGGGCGAGCCCGAACTCGAGCGCGTACGAGGCCGAGATCCGGCCGGACGTGACCGGCCGCGCCCGCGTTCGCTCGCCCATCAGGCTGTCGATGTCACGGTCGAGGACATGGTTGAGCGCGCTCGCCCCGCCGCACGCGAGCGCGAGCCCGACGATCAACGCAGCCAGGTCGCCCAGCGGCGGAACCCCGCGGGCGCCGACGAACATCCCGCAGATGCCGGTCAGTAAGAGCAGCGTCATGATCCGCGGCTTCGTCAGCGCGACGTAGTCGCGGAGGGAGCCGAGCGGCGCGGTCTCGCCCCGGTGGACGAGCGCGGTCAGGACGAGCGTCGACGCGAACGCGACGGCCGCGGCGGCAAGGTGCAGCCCGGGGGTTGTGATCAGCGCAGCCGCGCCGAAGAGCGCGATCGAGACGAGCGCTGGCGCGAGCAGCTGCCGGTGGCCCAGCCACGCCGCGACGGCGATCGCCACCAGCGGGGGCAACGCGAGCGCGGAGATCAGCTCGTGCGCGGCGCCGAGCGAGGCGGCGCCGCTGACGACCGCGAGCAGCGTCGCCGCGGCCGCGCCGATCGCCGTCAGCCTGAGCCAGGGCGAAGGGCTAGCCGACGGCATCGCGCTCCTTGATCTTCAGGCGCAGGTCGCGCAGCGGCCGCGCGCTCGTCACGTAGGGAATCGGCTCGGTGAAATTCTCGGGCGGCGGGGGCGAGGAGGTGAACCACTCGAGCGTGTCGGCCAGCCACGGGTCGTTTCCGGCCCGCGCACCGACGCGCGACGTCCGAACGACGTTGACCAGGAAGAGGAGGATGCCGATGCTCATGATCCCCGAGCCGATCGTGGACGTCAGGTTGTACCACTCCCACAGACCGCCGTGGCCGTACGTGTAGACGCGCCGCGGCATCCCCAGCAGCCCGAGCATGTGTTGCGGGAAAAAGGTGACGTTGAAGCCGACGAACATCAGCCAGAACGTCCACTTCCCCAGACGCTCGTCGAGCAGTCGCCCAAACATCTTCGGCCACCAGTAATGGAGGCCGGCGAAGATCCCGAAGATCGAGCCGCCGAACAGCACGTAGTGCAGGTGCGCGACGACGTAGTACGAGTCGGTCACTTGCCAGTCCACGGGGAACGCAGCCAGGAAGATGCCCGACAGTCCGCCCAGCGTGAACACGGCGATGAAGCCGAGCGCGAAGAGCATCGGCGTGTCGAAGATCAGGTTGCCCCGCCAGGTCGTTGCCAGCCAGTTGAAGATCTTGACGCCCGTCGGCACGGCCACCGCCATCGAAGAGATCATGAAGAACGCCTGCAGCCCCCACGGTAGGCCGACCGCGAACATGTGGTGCGCCCAGACGAGCATCGAGACGAACGCGATGCCGACAGTCGAGAACGCGATCGCCTTGTAGCCGAAGACCGGCTTCCGGGAGAAGACAGGGATGATCTCGGAGACGATCCCCATCGCCGGCAGGATCATGATGTAGACCTCGGGGTGCCCGAAGAACCAGAAGACGTGCTGCCACAGGAGCGCGTTGCCGCCCTGGTCGGGGATGAAGAAGTGCGTGCCGACCTGGCGGTCGAGCAGCAGCAGGGTCAACCCTACCGACAGCGCCGGGAGCACGAGTACGAGCATTGCCGCGTAGGTGAGGATCGTCCAGACGAAGAGCGGCATCCGCATCCACGACATCCCCGGCGCGCGCATGTTCACGATCGTGGCGATGAAGTTGATCGCGCCGGCGAGCGAGGCGATCGTCAGCAGGTGCAGGGACAGGATCCAGAGGTCGATCCCGTGACCGGAGCTGTACGCGTTCTCCGATAGCGGTGCGTAGCACGTCCAGCCGCACTTCGGCGCGCCGCCCTTCGCGAGCCAGCTCGAGTAGAGCACGATCCCCCCGAGCACGAACATCCAGTAGGAAAAGGCATTCAACCGCGGAAACGCCATATCCCTCGCACCGATCATCAGCGGCACGAGGAAGTTGCCGAAGCCCGCGAGGATCGGGACGATGACGAGGAAGATCATCGTCGTCCCGTGCATCGTGAAGAGCTCGCTGTAGCTGTCCTTTGTGACCACGTGCTCGTTCGGCGTCGCCAGCTGGGCGCGCATGAGCAGCGCGAGGATCCCGCCCAGCCCGAAGAAGACGAGGCTGGTGACGATGTAGAGGATCCCGATCCGCTTGTGGTCGACCGTGGTCAGCCAGCTGGTGACGCTGCCGCGCTTCCAGTCGGAGCGGTAGGGCTGTAACTCTGCTCTAGCCGCCACCGAAACGCTCCTTCAGGTAGGCGAGCGCCGCATTCATCTCGTCGTCGCTCCAGAGCTTGCCGACCGCCGGCATCTTGCCCTTCCCGGTCCGGAGCAGGCTCTCGAGGCCCTGCGGGTCCGAGAGCAGTGCGCTGCTGGCGATCTTCGGGCCGATGTCGCCCTCGCCGGCGAGCCCGTGGCACTTCGCGCACGAGCCCTCGAAGATCTCGCGCCCCACGGCTGCGCTCCCAGGTTCGTGCGTGGCGAGGAAGGTCTCGTACTCCGCACGCGTGACGACGTCGACGTCCGCGCGCATGACGGCATGCTGGATCCCGCAGAACTCGGCGCACTGGCCCGAGTAGACGCCCGGCTTGGTCGCCTTGAACCAGGTCGTGTTGGTGCGGCCGGGGATCGCGTCGATCTTTCCGCCCAGCTGAGGGATCCACCAGCTGTGAGCGACGTCGGGGCTGGTCACCTCGAGCCGGACCACTTCGCCGACGGGGACGACCATGCGGTCGATCGAGATCTGGCCGTCGGGATACTCGAACTGCCAGTAGAACTGCTGCGCCCGGATCTTGACCGTCATCGACTCGCCGGCGCGCGCGGCCGGGACGTCCTTGATTCCGGGCAGCTTGTAGAAGACGAAGGCGGCGATGACAGCGAGGATGAGGACCGGCCCGGCGGTCCACATCAGCTCCAGCCGGGTCGAGCCGTGGATCTGGGGGCCCTCGGCCTCGCGCGGCCGGCCACGGCGGCGATAACGGATCACGAACCAGACCAGCGCGCCTTCGACCAGCACGAAGACCGCGGCTGCGAAGGCGAAGATCAGCCAGTAGGCGTCGTTGATCCGTGAGGCGTTCGGCGATGCGGGCGGTGCAGGGGCGAATCCTCCGTTCCCGGCGGCCGCCGCGGCCGCGAGCACGAGCGCGACCGAGAGGACGGCGAGCAGAGCCAGGGAGAGGCGGCGCACGAACCGGCATTCTATGGAGGTGGCCGACGAGTCGCGCGTGCAGCTGCCGCCCGGGGCGGCCGGGCCGATCGAGGTCTTCGTCAACGGCGTCCTACAGCGTGAAGGCACCGACTTCGACCGCCGCGACGGCGAGCTCGTCTTCAGGCGCCGGCTCGCTCGCGAGGGGCAGCTGGGCTTCTGGCGGTGGCTGTCGATCTTCCTCGGGGTCGCGGGCACATACCGCCAGAACGACAGTGTCGACATCGTGTACGAGATGAATGGAAAGAGGACAGTGGAGTCAGGCTTGCCTATCCTTGACTCGCAACCGATAACGGCAGAGGAGCGTTGATCGGCAGGGACGGACGTGTGACCATCAGACAGAGACCACGCGCGGTGTCCGCGGCGCTCGAGTTCGAGCGGCGGAACTTCCTGATCCTCGTTGTCGCCGGCTCGCTGGCACTGGCGGCGGCGATGGGGCTCGCGGACGCGGCCGGCTACGGGCGGCTCGTGGACGCTGTCCAGGACATCGTCCCGACCTGGTTCGCAGTCTGCTTCGGGAGCCAGGTCGTTGCCTACCTGGGCTACGTGCTCGCGGTCCGCGACATCGCGCGGGTGGACGGCGGCCCGCTGCTCTCGTTCCGCCTGTCGATGCGCACGGTCGTCGCGGGCTTCGGCGTCTTCGCCGCCACGCATGCGGCCGGAGGCTTCTCGGTCGATTACTGGACGTTCCGGCGCTCGGGTCTCCGCCGCCGCGAGGCGGTCGCGAGGGTGCTCGCGCTCGGTGCGCTCGAGTACGCGGTGCTGGCCCCGGCCGCGCTTGTCTGCGCGGTCGTGGTCCTGTTCGGAACCGGCGGCCACATCCAGCACGCGATGACCTACCCCTGGCTGGCGGTGGTGCCTGGATTCTTCGCCGCTCTGTGGCTCAGCTCGCCGGTACGCGCCGACCGGCTCTCGGACCCGGGTGACGGCGGTCGTGTCCGGCAGTGGTTTGCCCACCTGGTTGCCGGGATCGTGAAGCTGCGCTTCCTGCTCGCGCGCCCCCGGCTGCACGGCTTCGGCGTCGTCGGCGTCAGCCTCTACTGGGCCGGCGACATCGCCTGCCTGTGGGCGGCGCTGAAGATCTACAACACGGAGGTTTCGACGCCCGCCCTGATCCTCGCCTACGCGACGGGCTACGTGCTCACGCGGCGCTCGCTCCCCGCGGGCGGCGCGGGCGTGGTCGAGGTGCTGATGACCTTCGCGCTGGTCTGGGTCGGCGTTCCGCTCGCGCCTGCGCTCCTCGGCGTCATCACCTATCGGGTCTTCAACTTCTGGCTGCCGGTGATCCCCGCGCTGGCCGCGTTGCCCGCCGTGCGCCGAATGCGGCAGGACTTTCGCCGCGGCGAGCGTGCGTTCGACCGGTCGTAATAGGCGCCCCAGGCTGTGGTAGCCTCGGCGGTCCGATGCGCCGTCTCGCGATTCTCGCAATTCCGCTTGCAGCGCTTGCCGTAACGGCGAACGCGACGAGCGGCGCGAGCGTCGCCGCCTCCTGCGCGAAGGGCAGTCTGGCGACAGTCAGCGACGGGAAACTGACGGTCGGCACCGACAATCCGGCGTACCCGCCGTGGTTCTCGGGCGACCCGCCAAAGGGATCGTCCTGGAAGGTCAGCGATCCGAACTCCGGCAAGGGTTTCGAGAGCGCTGTCGCGTATGCCGTCGGGAAGCAGCTCGGCTTCTCGCGGGCGAACGTGGCGTGGAAGTACGTCCCGTTCGCGAGATCGTACGCGCCCGGCAAGAAGGCGTTCGACTTCGACATCAATCAGATCTCGTACTCGCCTGCGCGCGCGAAGGTCGTCGACTTCAGCAACTCGTACTACGACGTCAACCAGGCGGTCGTCGTTCTCAAGGGCTCGAAAGCGGCCGCCGCTCACTCGCTCGCTGCGCTGCGTGGATTCAAGTTCGGCGTCCAGATCGGGACGACGAGCTACCGGGCGATCCTCGATCAGATCAAGCCGGACTCGAAGCCGGCGGTCTATGACACAAACGATAAGGCGGTGTTCGCCTTGAAGTCCAAGCAGATCGACGCGCTCGTCGTCGACCTGCCGACCGCGTTCTACGTCACCGCCGTGCAGGTCCCCAAGGGCACGATCCTCGGTCAGTTGCCGGCGAAGGCCGGCGGCGAGCACTTCGGGGTGGTGCTCCAGAAGGGCAGTCCGCTCACCGCCTGCGTGAACGGTGCGCTGGCGAGGCTGAAGGCAAACGGCACGCTGAAGCAGATCCAGGCGACCTGGTTGTCCAAGGTCGTCGGCGCCCCCGTCCTCAAGTAGCGCCCTGAGCCCGCGATCGCGCAGCGGCGGCCGCCGCGGCGTCGTCGTCGCCCTCGTCAGCACGGCCGTCGTCTTCACCGGGCTCGGCTTCGCGATTGTCAACTCGCCCGGCTGGCCGGAGATCAAGCGCCAGTTCTTCGACCGCCACGAGTTCACGAGCACGTTCCCGGAGATCGCCTCGGCGTTCCTGCTCAACGTGAAGATCTTCTGCATCTCCGAGGTGCTGATCCTCGTTCTGGCGCTTGCGCTCGCGGTCGTCCGCAGCCTCCCGGGCCCGGTTTTCTTCCCGCTGCGCGTGCTCGCGATCGCGTACGCCGACTTCTTCCGCGGCGTCCCGACGATCCTCGTGATCACACTGCTCGGCTTCGGGGCACCAGCGCTGGCGCTGAAGGGCGTCCCGACTTCGACCACGTTCTGGGGGATCGTCGCTCTGACGCTCGTCTACACCGCGTACGTCTCGGAGGTCTACCGGGCGGGGATCGAGTCGGTGCACCCGAGCCAGGACGGGGCAGCGCGGTCCCTCGGGCTCACACATGGACAGTCCCTGCGCTACGTCATCCTGCCGCAGGCAGTCCGCCGGGTGATCCCACCGCTCCTGAACGACTTCATCGGGCTCCAGAAGGACACCGCGCTCGTCGGCGTGCTCGGCTCGATCGAGGCGTTCAAGCAGACGCAGATCGACCAGGCGGCGACGTTCAACTTCACCTCGGGCCTGGCCGCGGCCGTGTTGTTCGTCGCTGTGACGATCCCCATGGCGCGGTTCACCGACTGGCTCGTGGCCCGCGACCGGCGCCGGCAGCGCGCGGGGGCGACAGGATGAGCGCGCTTACGATCGAGAACCTCCACAAGTCGTTCGGCAAGGCAGAGGTGCTGAAGGGGATCGACCTCGCGGTCGCGGAGCACCAGGTCGTCTGCCTGATCGGCGCGTCCGGCTCCGGGAAGTCCACGCTGCTGCGCTGCGTGAACCTGCTAGAGCCGATCGACGAGGGCCGCATCGTCGTGAACGGCGACGAGATCACGGCGCCGGGCGTGGACGTGAACAAGGTGCGGCGCGGGATCGGGATCGTCTTCCAGGCCTTCAACCTCTTTCCGCACATGAGCGTGCTCTCGAACGTGACGCTCGCGCCGCGGAAGGCGCTTCACCTCTCGCGCGCCCAGGCCGAGGCCCAGGCCCGCGAGCTGCTCGGGCGCTTCGGCCTCGCCGACCGCGCCGATGACTACCCCGACCGGCTCTCCGGCGGCCAGCAGCAGCGGGTGGCGATCCTCCGCGCTCTCGCGATGAAGCCGAAGCTGCTCCTCCTCGACGAGGTGACGAGCGCGCTCGACCCCGAGCTTGTCGGCGAGGTGCTCGAGCTCGTCCGCGAGCTGGCCGCCGGGGGGATGACCATGGTCGTGGCGACCCACGAGATGGGCTTCGCCCGGGAACTGGCCGACCGCGTCTGCTTCCTCGACGCCGGGGTGATCCTCGAGGAAGGGCCGCCGGCGGAGATCTTCTCCGAGCCGAAGGAGCCACGTACCCAGCAATTCCTCGCCAGGATCGTCGCCGCCGGCCGGCTCTGAGCGCTGACGCTCAGCGCGCGAGCGTGACCTTGCTCAGGCCGCGCGGCCGGTCAGGGTCGAGCCCTTTCGCTCTGGCGACCGCGCCGGCGAAAAGTTGGCCCGGAACGACCGAGAGCAGCGGCGCGAGCAGCGGCTCACGCGGCTTCGGCACGGGCAGGACGTACTGGGCATCGGCCAGCGCGTCGGCTGCGGTTCCGCTCGCGATCACCGTCGCGCCGGCGGCCCGCGCCCGGGCGGTTGCCTCGACGACCGCTTCGAGCGTGGCGTCCGGGGCGGCGACTACCCAGACCGGGAAGAGCGGATCCAGCGCCGCGACGGGACCGTGCGCGAGGTCGGTGGCCGTCAGCGGCTCCGCGGCGATGTAGCAGGTCTCGAGCAGCTTCAGTGCGATCTCCCGCGCGGTCGCAAACTCCGGGCCGCGGCCGATCGCGAACATGCGCCCGACCGAGGCGAAAGGGACGGCTATCTGCGACGCCGCGCTCTCGAGGGCAGGCAGGTTCCGCTCGAGCAGCTCGGCCGCTTCTTCGATCGCGCCCGCAAACTCGTCGCCTCGCCCGGCCACGTGCGCCGCGAGCAGGCCCAGCGCACCGAGCTGGTTGAGGTACGTCTTCGTTGCCGCGACCGAGAGCTCCGGGCCGGCCTCGAGCGGTAGCACCGCCTCGGCGGCCGCCGCCAGCTCGGAATCGGGGTCATTGGTGATCGCGACGGTGAAGGCGCCGCCCCGGCGGGCCCGGATCACGTACTCGAGCACATCGGGCGTGCGGCCCGACTGCGAGAGCCCGATCACCGTCGAGCCGGACATGTCGAGGGCCGCTCCGTAGTAGACGGTGAGGCTGATCGAGTCGCGCACCGCGGTCAGCCCGGGCAGCAGGCCGAAGGCGTAGACGCCGTAGGAAGCAGCGTTGTCGGAGGAGCCGTGGCCCACCATTCGCACGAGCGGACGCCCCGCTGCCTCGGCCGCAACGCGTTCGTACTCGGCCCGATGTTCGAGGAGACGGACGAGCGCAGCCGGCTGTTCCCGGATCTCCGCAAGGAAGCGGGCGCCGGGCGTTTCAGGGGCAGCTTCAGGCTGCGACACGCGCCTCGCCTCCGATGAGCACGCGCTCGATCTCGAGCTCCTCGCTGAGGACAACGACGTCCGCGGCGGCGCCGATCGCGATCCGGCCGGTCTCGGCGCCGATCACGCGGGCCGGGACGCTGGTCGCCGCATCGAGCGCGTCCTCGAGCGGGATACCGAGCGCGTGCAGGTTGCGCACCGCCTCGATCATCGTGAGGACGCTGCCCGCGAGCACGCCGTCGTCCCTGCGCACGACTCCGTCGCGCACCTCGACGGCCACGTCGCCGAGCCGGTAGGAGCCGTCGCCGCTGACGCCGGCGCCCGCGACGGCGTCGGTGACCAGCGCGAGGCGGCCGGCGGCGGCGCGCCAGACGAGCCGCACGGTGTCGGGCGCGAGGTGCGCGCCGTCGAGGATGATCTGGACGACGACGTCCGGCCGCGCGAGCGCGACGCCGGCCACGCCTGGGTCCCGGTGCGTGAACGGGCGCATCGCGTTGAAAAGGTGGGTGACGGTGCGCACGCCGCGGTCGAAGGCGGCGTTCGCCTGCTCGGCGGTTGCGTCGCTGTGGCCGGCCGAGACCGTGATCCCCCGGGCGACGAGCGCGTCGACCAGGTCGAGCGCCCCCGGCAGCTCGGGCGCGAGCGTGAGCAGCCGCACCGGGCCCGCCGCGAGCAGCCGCTCGAGCAGGGCAGGGTCGGGGTCACGCCGTGCGGAAGGAGGATGCGTCCCGAGCCGGCGTGGCGAGAGGAACGGGCCCTCGAGGTGTGCGCCGAGGATGCGCGGCCCAGGACCGTTCTCGGGGATCTCGGCAAGAGCGGCTACGAGCCGCTCTTCGGGGGCGGTGATCAGCGTGGGCAGGTACGCCGTGACGCCGGTCTCGAGCAGGGCGTCGCCCGCGCGCAGGTAGGCCTCCGAGTCTGCGTCGAGGAAGTCCACGCCGCCGAAGCCGTTCACCTGCAGGTCGACGAATCCGGGCGCTGCGATCCCGCGCCCGTTCGAGGACGCGAGGCCGTAGGCGGCGATCCGACCGTCGGCGATCTCGAGGTCCCCCGGCACGAGCAGGCCGTCGACGAGCGCTGCCCGGACGCCCAGCCTCACGTCGCTTCCTCAACGGCGCGCCGGACGACTCCGCCCGCCGCGGCGAGCCGCGCAGTGGCCGCGTCTGCGTCGAGGCCGGTGACCAGCGAGACGATCGCCACCTTCGCGTCGCCCCCGGCGGCCACGAGCGCCCCATCGATTCGCTCGGGCGATTCGCCGGTCGCGTGCCCGACGATGCTGCGTACCCGGGCCCGCAGCTTGTCGTTCGTGGCGTCGAGGTCGACCATCAGGTTCCCGTACGTCTTGCCGAGCCGGATCATCGAGATCGTCGAGAGCATGTTCAGGATGAGCTTCTGGGCGGTACCCGCCTTCAGGCGGGTCGAGCCGGCGAGGAACTCGGCACCGACCGGTACGGACACGACGAGCTCGGCCAGCTCGGCCAGTTCCGACCTCTCGACGCAGACGATGCAGCCGGTCAGCGCCTCGCGCGTCCGGGCGGCCTCGAGGGCGCCGCGGACATAGGGCGAGCGTCCGCTGGCGCTGACGCCGACGACGGCATCCGCCGACGAGACGCCGAGGGCCTCGAGCTCGGAAGCGCCGGCCGCGGTGTCGTCCTCGGCCGCCTCCTGTGCGGCGGCGGACAGGCCCGTCCCGCCGGCGACGAGCGCCGTCACCTGCCCGGGCGGCGTGGAGAAGGTCGTCTCGCACTCGACCGCGTCCAGCGCCGCGAGGCGACCCGACGTCCCCGCCCCGACGTAGATCAGCCGGCCGCCGCGGGCAAGCCGGTCGGCTACCGCGTCGATCAACTCTGCGATCGCGCGCGTCGCTCCGGCCACGGCGGCGGGGACGATGGCATCTCCGGCGTTCATCCGTTTCACGAGCTCGGCCGTAGAGTGAAGGTCGAGGTCGGCCCCGGCCGCGTCGCGTGCTTCGGTGTCGAGCTGGTCGAACGCCGTCATTAGCGGATCAGTGTACGCAGACCGGCTGCAGGTGGTCAATACCATTTGTGGGATTTCTGTCCCTGCCGCGATCCAGCCGTACGAGAATTCTCAATCTGGTCTTGACCACCGACGCTGGTGGAGTACGATGCGCGTCATGAGCGCGACGGTCACCAAGCAGTCCGAGGCGAGGGAGCGCGTGCTCGACCTGATCGAACAGCTCGGCATCGGAGATGCGATTCCCTCCGAGCGCCAGCTCAGCGCCGACCTCGGCTTTTCGAGGCTGACGGTGCGGGCCGCCCTCGACGACCTCGTCCGTGAGGGTCTGCTCGTCCGCAAGCGCGGCAGCGGGACGTTTGTCAGCGAGCCCAAGATCGCACAGGAGCTGACGATGACCTCGTTCACGGAGGACATGCAGCGCCGCGGGATGGTTCCCGGCAGCCGGACGCTCGAACTGCGAACCACGTTGGCAGGCCCATGGTTGGGCCGAATTTTGCATGTCTCGCCCTCCGAGCCGATCGTCGTCGTCAAGCGCCTGCGGCTCGCCGACCACGAGACGATGGCGATCGAGACGCTGCACGTGCGGGAGTCCCTGGTGCCCGGGCTCTCGGCCGACGACCTCGAGTCGCACTCCTTCTACGAGCTGCTCACGGACCGCTACGGGGTCGATGTCGTCGGCGGCCTGCAGACGATCGAGCCCACCGTGACCAACGAGGAGGAGTCGGAGGCGCTGGGCGTCCCGCTGCACTCCCCGGCGTTCCTGTTCGAGCGGACGACCCGCTCGCGGGCCGGCGAGATCGTCGAGTACGTGCGGTCACTCTACCGTGGCGACCGCTACCGACTGGTCACCGAGCTCAGCCGCGAGCAGCCGCGCCGCCGCTGACCGGTCAGTACCAACTTTCCGGGATTCAGCAAATGGTCACCTCGATGACGTGACCATTCAAGCCGATTTCGGCCGTCTTGTTCAAAAGTGGTCTTGACAAGCAGGGCCGATCTGTGCGACCCTCGCGCCGTGGCCAAGTGGTCTAAACCAATCCGACGGCCGCTTCGCACGTGGTCCCGCCTGCCACACGGGATTCGGAGCGGGCGAGGGCCGTCCCTCAGGATGGGAGAACAACGATGAAGGCACGCATTGCAGCCTTTGCCGTCCTCGTCGCGGTCCTCGCAGTTGCCGCGTCGACCGCCGGCGGGGCAACCAAGCATTCCGCTGCCAGCATCACCGTCTGGCTCCAGGTCGACGCTCAGTCGGGCTGGCCGGACGTGGTTGCGGCGGCGAACGCGGCGTTCTCGAAGCAGCATCCGGGCGTCGACGTGAACGTGCAGTACCAGTCGTGGCCGACTCACCTCGGCAAGTTCGACGCAACGCTTGCCGGTGGCAACGCACCGGACGTGATCGAGATGGGCAACACCGAGATGACGAAGTACATGGCGGCCGGCGCGTTCCAGGACCTCAGCGCCAGCAAGTCGACGTTCGACAACTCGGCCACCTGGCTCGAGGGCCTTGCGGCCTCCGGCCGGTATGGCGGGAAGCTGTACGGCGTGCCCTACTACGCCGGTTCCCGTGTCGTCACGTACCGCAAGGATCTCTTCCGGCAGGCCGGCATCAAGACGCCGGCGACCCTCGGCGCGTTCACGGCTGCCGCAAAGACGCTGAACGCGAAGTTCGGCAAGAAGGGGTTCTCGCCGGTCTATATCGCCGGCCAGGACTGGTACGTGGCCATGGGCTTCGTCTTCGACTACGGCGGTCAGATCGCAGCACAGGTGAGCGGCCAGTGGAAGGGCCTCCTCGCCTCGCCGAAGTCGATCGCCGGCCTGACCGCGTTCAAGAACTTCTACGCGGCGGCCTCGCGGGCGAGCAAGACGACGATCGAGACGCGGCCCAATCCGTATGACGTGTACGCACAGGGTCAGGCGGCGTCGATCGTCGGCCCGACGTGGTTCACGTGCTGCGTCGGCAAGAAGTACACCGGGGTCACGGGGCAGTTCGTGATGCCGAGCCACGAGCAGGGCAAGGTCATGCCGGGCTTCCTCGGGGGGTCGGATCTAGCGGTTCCCGTCGGCGCGAACAAGGCGCTGGCAGTGGACTGGATCAAGGCGTTCACGAGCACCGATGCCGAGAAGAACCTGGAGGCGAAGGGGAACATCCCGAATACCACGGCACTCTTCGACCGGACGAAGATCAACGAACAGGCTGCCGCACGCAGCTGGTTCGTCCCGACTGCGAAGAACTGGGTCAACGTCGAGAACGGGAACATCCTCCGCAACATGCTGTCGCAGTTCCTCACGGGGAAGCTGACCGTGAAACAGGCAGCCGCCGCGGCGAGCGACAATATCGAATCGGTTCTGAACGGCTAAGGGAACATCCCGCTGGGACGTGATCTCTCTCCCGGCTAAATCCTCGATCGCCGCCGAGTCGGGCAAGGGCCCGGCTCGGC
>DATCPA010000140.1:0-26704 GCA_036564335.1 Gaiellaceae bacterium | reverse complement strand
GGAGGAGATCGCCGCCCGCCGGCCGCGGAGCCTCGCCGAGCTCGCCGCCGTCCCGGGTGTGGGTCCGGCGAAGCTCGAGCGTTACGGCGAGGAAGAGCGGGTTGCCGTGGCGGTGGTACAGGGAGACCTCCGGCGGTGTGCGGGCGACCACCAGCCGCCGGGCCGGGTCGACCCCGAGCCGGCCGGGCACCGATGCGTCCGGCTCGAAATCGGCGAGGTAGTACTCCTCCTTCAGCCCCGGGTAGCGGCGAAGCTTCGGCGGCCTGGCTCCGTAGCGCGCGAGGCGCTCGGCCGGGATGGCCTCGGGAACGACGACGCGCGTGGCCGCGCGGCAGCCGAGCTGGTGCTGGAGCCACGCGAACTCGTAGTCGAAGGTGGTCGCGCTCGGGATCCCGAGCGACCGTGCGGTCAGCGTCAGGTCGTGCGAGCCGTGCGCGAGCGCGAGGTCGAAGCGTCGTCCCCGCGCCCAGCGGCGGAGCAGCCCGAGCCGGCCGAGCTCCGTGCGCGCCTTCCCGAGCGCGGAGCGGCCGCCGTGGCGCCCAATCGGCTCGGCGTCGATCCCGTGCAACTCGAGCAGCTGCAGCGTCTGCGCGTACTCGCGGGCGGTCACCTCGACCTCGGCCCCGCGCTCCCGCAGCAGCCGGATCAGCGGCCGGAAGACCAGGACGTGCGGCGAGTTGGTCAGATCGACCCAGACGCGCATGCGCAGCCACTCTAATTCCCAACGCCCCAAGGCCCGGCGCGCGCCACGCGTGCAGGACCGCCCCGGCACGTCCCTACAATTAGACCGAGAAGTCAGCGAGGGCCCGCTTGGCTCGCGGGCCCCCGCCCCCACCGCGCCTTCCCGGCTGGCTGCCGGGCGCCCGGCGCAGTTACTCGGCGTCGATCAATGTCGCGGGCTTGAAGTCAAGCCTGGCGTAGACCCCCTCGGTGACGCGCTGAATGTCGCCTTTCCGCTCCAAGTCCCAAAGGTTCCAGCTCGCGGTCTTTCGCTTGATTCCCGGGATCAGCTGCATGAGACGATCCACCGTAATTGGGACCTCCGACCCGTTCACGATCTCGAGAATCTGCGTGCGATAGCTGCGTCCGACGGCGCGAGTCTGATCACCCCGACCGCTGAGGGCTGCGAGCCGAAGGTAGAGGGTCTCCCAGTGATCCAACTCTTCTACAGACCTCTTCAACGCATCCCGACGCTTCAAAACCTCCTCTTCGACTTCCTTAAGACTCGCGGCGATCGCTGAAGGATCAGAAATATCAACCTGGAACGTCTGGGGCTTCATAGCATCAGGGTCATACCAACAGATTTGGTTGGCGCGCAAGCCATCAGCCGATCCTCTAACCGCGGCCAACCCCGTTTCTATTTCGGTATAAGAAGTCCTTATGGACACACGACAACTCGCCGCCTTCTGCGAAGTCGTCGAGCGGCGTAGCTTCTCCGAGGCCGCGGCGCGGCTTGGTGTCACCCAGCCCGCGGTCAGCCAGCAGGTGCGGTCGCTCGAGCAGCGCCTCGGCGTGCAGCTGCTCGACCGCTCGGGCCGCCGCGTCGAGCCGACCGAGGCCGGGCTCCGCCTCTACCGGGGCGCGCAGAAGCTGCTCGCCCTCGAGGAGCAGCTCCTCGGGGAGATCGCCGAGCCCGAGGGTCCCCTGCACGGCACGCTCGAGCTCGGCGCCTCGACCGGCCCCGCTGCGATCGTCGTCCCGCTCCTCCTGTGCGAGTTCCAGCGCGACAACCCGGAGCTGCAGGTCCAGCTGTCGGTCTTCGACACCCAGTCCGTGGTCGAGCAGGTCGCCGATCGGCGGCTCGAGCTCGGGATCGTCGGCGCGGCGCGGCGGCACCGTTCGGTCGCCTTCGAGCCGTTTTTCCGCGACGAGGTGATCCTCGCCTGCCCGCCCGGGCACCCGTTCGCGGGCCGGACCGTGGAGCTCGCCGAGCTCGACCAGGGACCCCTGATCCTGATGCAGCACGGCGCGGGCGTGCGCCAGATGGTCGAGGACGAGCTGCGCCGCAGCGGCCGGAAGGTGCGCGATCTGGAGGCTCCGCTCGAGCTCGGCCTGCAGGAGTCGGTACGCACCGCGGTCCAGGCCGGCTACGGGGTCGGCTTCATCTCCCGGCGCGCGGTCGAGAGTGAGCTCGCCGCCGGGACGCTCGCCGAGGCGCGGGTGCGCGGTCTCGACCTCGCCCGGGACATCTTCATCGTCCGCGCCGCGGGCCGCGCAGGCTCGAACGCGGCGCAGGCGTTTGTCGCCTTCGCACGGGACAAGCTCAAGCAATGATCGTGCGCTGGGGCCTCGAGGAGCTGCCCGGCGTCCTGGACGAGCTGGGCGTCGAGCGCCCCTTCCTCGTCGCCGGCCAGCGCTGGGACTCATTGGCGATCCCCGCGACCGCCCGCTGGAGCGAGATCCCCTCGGATCGGATCGCGGTCCCTCAGGGCCTGGACGGGATCATCGCCGTCGGCGGGGGCAGCACGATCGACACCGGCAAGGCCGCGTCCGCGGCGACCGCCCTGCCCCTCGTCTCCGTCCCGACCACCTACTCGGGCGCCGAATGGACACCGTTCTTCGGCGTCCGCGCGCCTGACCGCCGGCAGGTCGGCGGCGGCTCGGGTGCGCGGCTCGCCGGGATCGTCTACGACCCCGAGCTGACCCTCGGCCTCCCCCGGGCCGAGAGCGGCGGCACGGCGCTGAACGCGCTTGCCCACTGCGTCGAGGCGCTGTACCCCGGCGAGCTGGAGGAAGCCCGGCGCGGCGCAGCAGGGATCGACCGCTGGCTGCCGCGTGTGCTCGAGGACGGGCGCGACCTGGAGGCGCGCACTCACCTCCTGCAGGCGGCAAGCGACGCCGGGCAAGCGCTGGCGAAGCACGGCCTGTACCTGGCCCACGCGATGGCGCAGGCGCTCGGTGGCCGCTATGGCCTCCCGCACGGCGCGATGAACGCGATCTGCCTGCCGCCCGCGATGCGCTTCAACGCCCCGGTCGCCCCCTGGGCGATGACCGCGGTGGCGGTCGAGCGTGTCGAGGAGCTGGCGCGGCTCGCGGGGTTCGAGCGGCTCCGCGACTTCGGCGTGCCCGAGGAGGACCTCGACGACGTTGCCGCGGCCACCGCGCAGCGGCCGGGCGCGCTCTCGAACCCGCGACCTGCGAGCGCGGCCGAGATCGCGGAGCTGCTTCGCTCGGTCTGGTAGCGGCCGTCCAGCTATCGTCCTGCCCGGCGGGCAGGACAACCAGGGAGGAATTACGTGCCGAAGAGCCGCTTACTGACCGCCGCCGCCGTCGTCGTCGGGGTCGCGCTGATCGTGGTCGCAGTCGTCTACTGGGTCGAGCCGGCGCATTCGCTGCCGGGGTTCTTCCCCGGCCACAAGTCGGGCTCCAACCACCACCACGTCAAGCATGGGATCGCGGCGCTCGTCGTCGGGCTCGCCGTGCTCGCGTTCGGCTGGTTCCAGTCCGGCCCGCGGACGGCGCCCGGCAAGTGATCTCGTACTGGCAGGCAATCGTCCTCGGGCTACTCCAGGGCGTCTCGGAGCTCTTCCCCGTCTCGAGCCTCGGGCACAGCGTGATCCTCCCGAAGCTCGTCGGCTGGAACATCCACCAGAACGACTCGTACTTCATCACCTTCCTCGTCGGGACCCACTTCGCGACGGCGCTCGTCCTGCTCGGCTTCTTCTGGCGGGACTGGGTGCGGATCGTCAAAGGGCTCGGCCGCAGCCTCCGCGACCGGCAGATCGCCACCGACGACAAGGACGCGAAGCTTGCGTGGCTGCTGGTCGTCGGCACGATCCCGGCCGGCATCATCGGCCTCCTGCTGGAGCACAAGCTTCGCCACGCGTTCGCTTCCGCGCAGTCGGCCGCGCTCTTCCTGACGCTCAACGGCTTCCTCCTCTACGGCGCGGAGCTGCTGCGCCGGCGGGCTCCGGTGCGGGAGACGGGTGACCCCGACGAGCGGATCGTCGAGCGGGTCGGCTGGAAGGAAGCAGTCGGCGTCGGCACCGCCCAGGCACTGGCGCTGATCCCCGGCTTCTCCCGGTCGGGCGCGACGATGGGCGGAGGCCTGCTGTCCGGGCTCTCCAACGAGGATGCCGCCCGGTTCGCGTTCCTGCTGGCGACGCCGATCATCGGGGCCGCGGCTGCGCTGAAGCTGCCGGAGCTGCTGGGGAGCCAGGGAGACGGCATCCGCGGCCAGACCCTCGTCGGCGCGATCTGCTCGGCCCTGACCGCCTACCTCGCGGTGCGGTTCCTGATGCGCTTCTTCCATACGAACACGCTGACGCCGTTCGCGGTCTACTGCTTCCTGGCGGGCCTGGCGGCTTCGATCTATTTTCTCGTCTAATTCCTTGCATTAGGTCTGCTATTCTCTGCCGGTGGCCGGCCGGCTCTCTTTCGACGTGCTCGTGATCGGCAGCGGAGCCTCGGGGCTGGCAGCCGCGGTTGCCGCCGACCGCTCCGGCGCACGCGTCGCGATCGCGACCAAGGGCTCGCTCCAGTCCTGCAACTCGGCGAAGGCCCAGGGCGGGATCCAGGCCTCCTTCGGGGAGGACGACTCGCCCGAGATCCACGCAGGGGACATCTGGAAGAGCTCCCACGAGACCGCCGACATGCGGCTCGTCGAGGTGCTCACCGGCGAGGCGCAGAGCGCGATTCACTGGCTCGAGGAGCTCGGCGTCGAGTTCACGCGCGATAACGGGGGATACCGGATCGCCCGCTGTGGCGGCGCGACGCGTAAGCGCCTGCTCCAGGTCGGCGACCGCACCGGACACGCAATCACCACCGCGTTGCGCGAGGCCTGGGAGGGAAGCGGCGGCGCGACGTTCGCGAAGAGCCCGCTGGTTAGCCTCGAGCCGGCCGAGAACGGCTGGCGTGCACGCTGCGGCGAGCACGAGATCGATGCCGGCGCGGTCGTCCTCGCCGCCGGCGGCCGCTGCTACCGCGAGGCCGAGGAGCGCGGCGAGCTCTCCACCAACCACCCGGGCGCGACCGGCGAGGTGACGCAGATCGCGATCGGCCTCGGCGCAGAAGCGCGCGACCTCGACGCGCTCCAGTACCACCCGAACGGCGGCGCCTGGCCGGCGAACATGCAGGGCTACTCGATCCCCGAGACGACACGGGCGTACGGCGCCGTGCTCATCAACAAGCAAGGCGAGGAGTTCACGGACTCGCTCGGCGCGCGCGACGCAGTCTCGCAGGCGATCGTCGACGAGGTCGCGAAGGGGAACGGGGTCGAGACGCCCGACGGGCGCCCCGCCGTGCTGCTCGACACCACCCGGATCCCCGAGGCGGACGCCGAGGTCTCGCTGCCGTACATGCTCCGCCGCTACCGGGCTGCGGGCATCGATCCGCTGACCGAGCCGATCTTCACCTACCCTGTTCTCCACTACCAGAACGGCGGGCTCGTCATCGACACCGACGCCGAGACCACGCTCGAAGGCCTCTTCGCCTGCGGCGAGATCGCGGGCGGCACGCACGGCCGGAACCGGATGATGGGCAACTCGCTGCTGGAGTGCTGCGTCTTCGGGCGCAGGGCCGGCACGGCGGCAGCCGAAAGGAGCACCAGCTGACCACTGCGATCGAGACCGACCTGTACGGCGCCGTCGAGGATGCGGCCGCGTACCTGTACGTCTGGGCGCTGAAGGACATTCCTCAGGACCTGCGCGACGCGCTCGCCGACGCAGCGGAGAGGGAGACCTCCGTGCCGGGGCAGCGCGTGCTGCAGACGATCCTCAGGAACGTCCAGATCGCCGACGGCGACAAGAACCTCGTCTGCCAGGACACCGGCATCGCCGTCTACACCTGCCGCGTGGGCGAGCACTTCCCGCTCCACCCAGTGCGGATCTACCAGGCGCTGAAGGCCGGCACCGAGCGCGCGACGATCGAGCACCCACTGCGCTCGAACGCAGTGCACACGATCACGCGCGAGAACACCGGCCCGAACACCGGCTACCGGCTGCCGATCGTGCACTGGGAGTTCATCGCCGACTGGGACGGCCTCGACGTCAAGTGTGTCCCGAAGGGATCGGGCTCGGAGAACATGAGCTTCCTGAAGATGTGCGTCCCCGCGGACGGTGTCCGTGGGATCAAGGAATTCGTTCTCGAGAGCATCGTGGGGGCAGGCGGCAAACCGTGCCCGCCGGGGATCGTCGGCGTCGGCATCGGCGGCTCGGCCGACTACGCGATGTACCTGGCGAAGGAGGCGATCGCGCGGCCGATCGGCACGCGCAACTCCGACCCGATCGTCGCGCAGCTCGAGGACGAGCTGATGGGCCTGCTGAACGAGACCGGGATCGGCCCGATGGGCCTCGGCGGCGACGTCACCGTTCTCAACTGCCACATCGAGCACGCTGACACGCACATGACCCTCAACCCCGTCGCGGTCAACTACCAGTGCTGGGCGGCGCGTCGCGCGTCGGCCCACATCGGCGCCGACGGCTCGATCGACTACGACCGGGAGGCCTGATGGCGGTTCACGAGGTCACATTCCCGATCACGGATGAAACGGAGTTCCTGAAGCTGCGGGCCGGCGACGAGGTCGTCGTCCAGGGGCACATCATCGGCATCCGCGACCGGACGCAGATGCGGATCTTCGACGAGGGCGTCGAGCCGCCGATGGACCTGAAGGGGGCCTTCCTGCTGCACACCGCGCCCGGCGTGCGCAAGCTCGGCCCCGGCCGCTACGAGAAGGTCTGCATCGGCACGACCACCTCGGCGCGCATGGTTCGCTTTACCGAGCCGCTCGGCGCGCAGTACGGCGTGAAGGCGATCTGCGGCAAGGGCGGCTTCCCGGACGACGCGATCGAGCCGATGCGGAAGCACGGGATGGTCTACTTCGCGATCGTCGGCGGCGCGGCTGCGCTCGAGACGACGCAGATCGAGGAGATCGAGGAGGTGGCCTGGGAGGAGCTGATGCCGGAGTGCCTCTGGAAGTTCCGCGTCAAGGACTTCGGGCCGCTCACCGTCGGCATCGACGCGCACGGCCGTTCTCTCTACAAAGAAGTCCAGGACAACGCTCAGGAGAAGCTGAAGGAGCTCTATGCCCGACTCTGATCGCTTCGACATCGGCGCCTCTCGCAACGGCGGCCTGACCCACGTGCTCGACAAGGGGCTCGGCCCCCGCGCGTGGGCGGACGTGCTCGAGACCGCCGGCGAGTACATCGACATCGTCAAGCTCGGCTGGGGCACGGCCTGGGTGACCGGCAACCTGGAGCAGAAGCTCGACGTGCTCCGAGACAAGCCCGTGGTCATCGGCGGCACGTTCTTCGAGGTCGTCTTCGCCCGCGACAAGCTCGACGAGTACAAGCGGTGGCTGACCAAGCACGGGCTGACGCATGTCGAGATCTCGGACGGCACCGTCGACATCCCCCGTGACCGCAAGCTGGAGCTCATCGCCGACTTCGCGCGCGACTTCACGGTGCTCTCCGAGGTCGGCTCGAAGGACTCCGAGGTGGTTTTCGCGCCCTACGAGTGGGTGCAGTGGATCAAGGAGGAGCTCGCCGCCGGCGCCTGGAAGGTGATCACCGAGTCGCGGGAGGGTGGGACGGCCGGGATCTTCCGCCCGAGCGGCGAGATGCGCACCGGCCTCGTGGACGAGATCGCGCACTCGATCGACTTCCACGACCTCATCTGGGAGGCCCCGACAAAGGCCTCGCAGGCGTGGTTCATCAAGCACTTCGGCCCCGCGGTCAACCTCGGCAACATCCCGCCGGAAGAGGTGATCCCGCTCGAGACGCTGCGCCTCGGTCTCCGCGGCGACACGCTGAAGGAGGTCTTGCTTGGCGACCCCGAGCCTGCAGCTTCCTAGCGACACGATCTCCGCGGAGGATCTGCTCGCCTGGGCGTATGAGCAGTTCGGCGACGGGCTCTGCCTGACCTGCTCGTGGCAGAAGCAGTCGTCGGTGCTCGTGCACATGGTTTCCGAGCTGGGCCTCCCGATCGACGTGATCGAGCTCGACACGCAGCTCTTCTTCCGGGAGAGCTACGAGACCCGCGACCGGCTGGTCGAGCGCTACGGCCTCAACTTGATCCGCCCCGAGGTGATCACCGTCGCGGAGCAGCACCGGCGCGAAGGCCCGAACCTGTGGGAGCGCGACGCAGACCGCTGCTGCCACATCCGCAAGGTCGAGCCGCTGATCGAGGCGCTCGCGCCCTATGAGGCGTGGGCCTCGGGGATCCGCCGCGACCAGTCGCCCAGCCGCGCCCACACGCCCAAGGTACAGCGGTCCGAGCGCTACGACGTGTGGAAGCTACACCCGCTGGCCGACTGGGACGAGAAGCGCGTCTGGGCCTACATCAAGGTCAACGAGATTCCCTACAACCCGTTGCACGAGACGGGCTACCGCTCGATCGGCTGTATCCCCTGCACCCGGCCGACGGCTCCCGAGGAAGAGGAGCGGGCCGGCCGCTGGGCCGGCTCCGACAAGCTGGAATGTGGAATTCACGCGCTTTCGCCTGACGCCGAAAGCGCTAGCGACGACTGAAAGGAACACATGCCAAACGATCCCACTAGCCGTTCCGCGCAGCGGAACGGCGATGAGATCTATCCGCACGAGCACCCCGAGTCCGATCGCATCCGGGGCGGAGGGTTCACCCTCTGGTTCACGGGGCTCTCCGGCTCCGGCAAGACGACGATCGCCCATCTGGTCGGGCCCGAGCTCGACCGCCGCGGGCTGATCGTCGAGTACCTGGACGGCGACTCCGTCCGCATGCACCTCTCGAGGGGCCTCGGCTTCTCGAAGGAGGACCGGGACACGAACATCGAGCGGGTCGGCTGGGTCGCCTCCCGGCTGACGCGCCAGGGCGGCGCCGTGATCACCGCCGCGATCTCCCCGTACGAGGAGACGAGGCGGAAGGCGCGTTCGATGGTCGAGCAGTACGGCATGTTCGTCGAGGTCTTCATCCAGGCCTCGGTCGAGGAGTGCGCGCGGCGCGATGTGAAAGGCCTCTACGCGAAGGCATTCGCCGGCGAGATCAAGGGCTTCACCGGCGTGGACGACCCGTACGAGGAGCCCACGAGCCCGGAGCTGGTGATCGACACCGAGGCGCAGGACCCCGAGGAGTCGGCCGCGCTGATCATCGCGAAGCTCGAGGAGTTGGGGCTCGTGAGGGCCCAGGTCACGGCGTGAGCACTCTCACTGCGCAGGAACGCCTGATCCGGCCGCACGGCGGGACCCTCGTCGACCGCATGGGCGAACGGCCCGACGGCGTGGACACGCTCGAGTGCGTGACGCTGACCTCCCGGGAGGTCTCCGACCTCGACATGCTCGCCGTGGGCGCGCTCTCGCCACTCGAGGGCTTCATGGGCCGCGCCGACTACGACCGCGTCGTCGACGAGATGCACCTGGCCGGCGGCTCGCCGTGGGCGCTCCCTGTCTGCCTCGCCGTCGAGTCGGCACCCAGGGGTGACCGGGTTGCGCTCGCCGACGAGGGTGGTCGCCTGCTCGCCGTCCTGGACGTCGAGGAGACCTACTCCTACGACAAGGACCGCGAGGCGGAGCGCTGCTTCCGCACGACCGACACCGAGCACCCCGGAGTCGAGCGCCTCTACGCCCAGCACCCGCTCTACCTGGCCGGGCGCGTCACGGTCTTCGACCGCGTGCCGCCCGTGTTCCCCGAGCTGGCGATGGATCCGGCCGAGACGCGCGGCGCCTTCGCCGAGCGCGGCTGGAAGCGCGTCGTCGGCTTCCAGACGCGGAACCCGATCCACCGCGCGCACGAGTACTTGACGAAGGTCGCGCTCGAGACCGTGGACGGGCTCCTGATCCACCCGCTCGTCGGCGAGACGAAGTCCGACGACGTCCCGGCGGCGACGCGCGTCGAGTGCTACCGGGTGCTCGTCGACAACTACTACCCGGCCGACCGGGTCGTCGTCTCCGCCTTCCCCGCCGCGATGCGCTACGCGGGGCCGCGCGAGGCGATCTGGCACGCGATCTGCCGGAAGAACTACGGCTGCTCGCACTTCATCGTCGGCCGCGACCACGCCGGCGTGGGCAGCTACTACGGCACGTACGACGCGCAGCTGATCTTCGACGAGTTCGAGCCGCACGAGCTCGACATCGAGCCGATGTTCTTCGAGCACTCGTTCTGGTGCAAGGTCTGTGGCTCCATGGCCAGCGCGAAGACCTGCCCGCATGAAGGGGACGACCACGTCTTCCTCTCCGGGACGAAGGTGCGCGAGCTGCTCGGGAACGGCGAGCTGCCGCCCGTCGAGTTCTCGCGGCCCGAGGTCGCAGAGGTGCTGATCGCCGCTTACAGGCAGTAGACGGCTAGGCCCGCCGCACCGGCAGCGGGCACGAGACGAACGGCTCACCGCGGAGCCGGCAGCCGAGCTTGTACGCCTCGCAACCGGCGCAGAGGCCCGTCGCTGCCGCGAGGAGCGCCAGCGCTGCAACGAGCGCGCCCAATGCCAGCCCGGCAATCTCGAGGCCCGCGGCCCAGAACGCCGACGAGGCCGTGAGCACGACGGCGCCCACGAGGTTCGCGAAGCGGGGTGGCCGCGCGTCCTCGATCGGCCCCTCGCCGAAAACGGGCTGGACGAGCTCGAAGTAGGCGACGCAGGGTAGGCACCAACGCCGGCCGAGCGTGAGCCCGACGGTCAACTGGGCGGCGAGCGCGGCCAGCAGCCACCACCAGCCGGTGGCAAGGGCAAGGACTGTGACGAGCCCGACCACGGTCTGGTTGAAGCGCGGCGCGCGGGAGTCGATCACCTCGGTGTCGCGGTACGGATCGGCTGTGCGGGGCGGCTTCATTTTGGAAAGTATTTCAACCACCGCCGGGCCTCCGGCGCCGACTACACTCGCCACGCGTTGCCCCGCCTCGTCTCGACCCTTCTCGTAGTCGCGCTGCTGGGCGGGACGGCAGCGGCCTTCGCGGTCACGCAGGGGCTGAAGATCGAGCCCAGCCCGATCCTCGCGCCGCGCATCGCCAAGGTCTTCTCGCCGGTCTGCGACTGCTCGACGCGGGTCGCGACCATCCAGTTCAGGCTGCGCAAGCCCGACCGGGTGCGGCTCGAGATCGTCGAGGACGACCACGTCGTGCGCACGCTCGTCTCGGGGACGCGCCTGCGGAGCGGCAAGGTCAGCTACACCTGGAACGGTCGCGACGACCAGGGGCGCTTCGTGCCGGAGGGGGTGTACCGGCCGCGCGTGCACCTCGCCGACCAGCACCGGACGATCGACCTGCCGAACGACATGCGGGTCGACACGACCGCTCCGAGGATCGCGGTCCTCTCCGTCAAGCCGCGAGCGATCTCGCCGGACGGCGACGGGCGCGGAGACCGGATCGTCGTCGCCTACAAGACGAGCGAGCCGGCCCACGCGATCCTGATCGTCGACGGTACGCGCGTCGTCTTCACCCGCCGTCAGCTCAAGCGCTCGAGCCTCGACTGGAACGGGAAGGTCAAGGGCCGCGTCGCGGAGCCGGGAGTCCATCGCCTCTGGCTCGCGGCCGAGGACCGTGCCGGCAATGTCTCCAACGGGAAGGTTTTCCACGCGGTCATCCGCTACGTCACGCTTGCCCGCGACCGGATCGAGGCCACTGCCGCGACGCGCTTCGGTGTCGGCGTCTCGGCGGACGCGCCGGTGAGGTGGCGCCTGGGTGCGCGCAGCGGGACGGCGAAGCCCGGCCTGCTCGTCCTGCGGGCCCCCGGCGCTCCCGGCCGCTACACGCTGACCGTCAGCGTCGGCGAGCACCGCGCCCGCGCCGCGCTGGTCGTGAGGCCGCGAGCATGACGGCCGATCTCGCGCGGGTCGGCGGGCCCCTCGCCGCCGCCGGGCTCGCCCTGCTCTTCGCCGGCACGCGCCGTAACCTCCGCCTGACCGGGCTCGCCGCCTGGGTGCTCGGCTGCGCCTTCCTCGCCGCATACCTCGCGCCCTCCGGGCATACGAAGATCTATGCGGCCGCCGCCGTCGTCGGAGTGGTCGGTGCGATCGGGATCGGCTGGGTCTTCCGCCGCTGGCCCTGGCTCGTCGGCGTCTCTGCGCTGGCCTGTGCGCCGGCGCGCATTCCCGTCCACGTCGGCTCGACCGACTCGAACCTGCTCCTACCGCTGTATGCGGTCATCGCCGGTGCGGCGGTGCTGATCGGCTGGGAGCTCGTTCGCGGAGACGATCGCTCACGCGAGCTAGGCCCGCTCGCCATGCCCCTCGCCCTGCTCGTCGCGTGGAGCGGCCTCTCTCTGGCCTGGTCGAAGGACCTGCACGAGGGCGCGGTCTCGCTCCTCTTCTTCTGGCTCCCCTTCGGCCTGCTCGCCCTCTCGATCGCTCGGCTCGCCTGGAACCGCCGCTGGCTGTCGTTCCTCTACGCGCAGCTCGTGCTGATGGCGGTCGCGTTCGCGGGGATCGGGGTCTACCAGTACGCGACGCGCGACGTCTTCTGGAACCCGAAGGTGATCGTCGGCAACGCGTACGCGCCGTTCTACCGAGTGAACTCGGTCTTCTACGACCCCTCGGTGTACGGGCGGTTCCTCGTGGTCGCGATCCTGGCCGCGCTCGTGATGGCGCTGTACGACCGCGACCGGCGGGCCGCCTATGCGGCCGGCGCGTCGATCGTTCTGATCTGGCCGGGGCTGCTCTTCTCGTTCTCCCAGTCGAGCTTCGCGGCGCTGATGCTGGGGACGGCGGTTGTCGCCGCGTTCCGATGGCGCTGGCGCGCAGCGGTCGCGCTCGGCGTCGTGTCGGCCGTGATCGCCGCCGTCGCTCTTGGGACGCCGCACATTCGACACTCGCTGCTGCGCGAGTCCGGCTCCGGGCTGAACAAGGCCTCCTCCGGCCGCGCGAAGCTCGTCACGCAAGGGATCAAGATCGCGCTCCACCATCCGATCGAGGGTGTCGGCATCGGCGGCTTCAAGCGGGCGTACGCGGATCGCGTGCATCTGAAGGGCAGCGAGCCGAAGAAGGCGGCGTCGCACAACACGGCGGTGACGGTGGCGGCGGAGACGGGCGTGCCGGGCCTGCTGCTCCTCGTGTGGCTCGTGTACTCGGCGCTGTTCGTGACGCTGCGGCGCGCCGGTTCGTCGTTCAAGGGCCGTACCTGCCTCGTGATCGCCGCAGGCCTGGCCGCGATCGCACTGCACTCGCTGTTCTACAACGCGTTCTTCGAGGACCCCGTTCTCTGGGGCTTGCTCGGACTGACGGCGCTCTGCTCGGGGCTCCCGCTGCGCCGTCCGGCGCCGGCTGCGGCGGCGGCCGAGGCACCGTCCGAGCCGAAGCCGAAGCCGAAGGTGACGGTGTGATCGAGTCCTGGCAGCGCGTGCTCGTGCTGGCGCCGCACACCGACGACGGCGAGTTCGGCTGCGGCGGAACAATGGCGCGGCTCGTCGAGGGAGGCGCCGACGTGCGTTACGTCGCCTTCTCGATCGCGACCAAGTCGCTGCCCGACGGCTTCGCCCCTGACACGCTCGCTCGCGAGGTGCGCGAGGCGACTGCCGAGCTCGGGATCCCGGAGGCGAACCTGACCGTGCACGACTTCGAAGTGCGAACGTTCCCCGAGCGCCGGCAGGACATCCTCGAGCTGCTGATCGCCCTCTGGGAGGAGTGGCAGCCCGACGTCGTCTTCCAGCCGAGCCTCCACGACATCCACCAGGACCACCAGGTGGTCGCCGCCGAAGGCCTGCGCGCCTTCAAGCGCACGACGATCCTCGGCTACGAGATCCCGTGGAACAACTTCGACTTCACGTACCAGTGGTACTCGGCGCTGGCGCAGCGGCACATCGAGCGAAAGGCCGCGGCGCTGGCGAGGTACGCCTCGCAGCAGCACCGGCGCTACGCGGATCCCGAGTACATCCGGAACATCGCGCGCACGCACGGGATCAACGTCAACCGCGAGTACGCCGAGGTCTTTCAGGTCTACCGCGTCGTCGCCTGAATATGACCACAACGAGGAAGCAGGGCCGGACGGTCGAGTTTACATTCGCGTTGCAGAGCGAAAACAGGCCGGTGACACCCGCGGGCTACAACTGCCTCGGGAACGTCCGTATCATCGAACCACTCCCCTGAGGAGAATCCCTATGAAGAAGATCCTTTTTCCGCTCCTGTTGGTCTTGGTTGCACTCTCCATCGTCGCGCCCCTTGCGCTCGCTGACGGCGGCAATCCGCCCTCGCCGGCGGTTCAGACTGCTCAAGACAAGGTCAAGGTCGATCGGACCGCCTGTCATCAGGCCCAGAAAGCGGCCGGCAAGGCGCTCAGGACCCAGCTGAAGGCCGCCCACGATCAGCTCGAGGCCAGCATCAAGGCTGAAGCCAGCCAGGCCACAATCGATGCTGCCAAGGCGAAGATCAAGGCCGATGCGGTCGCAGCTCGGGCTCAGATGCAGGCCGCTCGGGAAGCCTGCCGCGCGCAACTCAAGACGGACAGAGCAGCGCTCAAGGCCGCGAGGGAAGCCGCCAAGCCGAGCACTCCGTAGCTCGCGTAGCGACTCAAAGCGGGGACAGCCCCCTGAAGGGGGCTGTCCCCGCACTCACTTACGCGGGCCGCTCCGCCAGCGTCACCTTCACCGTGGCCGTCTTGCCCGCACGGGTATAGGTGATCGAGACCGTGTCCCCGGGCTGTTTCGCGTCGATCGCGCTCCCGAGCTGCGCTGCCCCGGTCACCTTCGTGCCGTTGACCGCGGTGATGACGTCGCCGACCTTGAGGCCCGCCTGAGAGGCGGGCGTTCCGGTCCTGACCTGAGTCAGCCTGACGCCCTTGGCGGCGGTCGCGATTCCGACGCCGAGGTAGGCGTGCTGGACCTTTCCGCCCGAGATCAGCTGCGAGACGATCGTCTTCACCGTGTTCGACGGGACGGCGAAGCCGACGCCGGCGTTGTCGCCGGAGTCGCTTTCGATCTGGGAGTTGACCCCGATCACATTGCCGGTCAGGTCGAGCAGCGGGCCGCCCGAGTTGCCGTGGTTGATCGCCGCGTCGGTCTGGATCGAGTCGGCGATCGTGAAGTTGTTCGGCGCGGTCATCTCACGGTGCAGCGCGCTGACGATCCCGCTGGTCACCGTCTCCTCGAGGCCGAAGGGGCTGCCGATGGCGACGACGCCCTGCCCGACCTGGACGGTGCTCGAGTCGCCCAGCTGCAGCGGATCGAGCAGCGAGGCGGGAGCATCGACCTTCAGCACGGCGAGGTCGGTGGAAGGATCGGTTCCGACCAGCCGCGCCTTGTAGGTCGCCCCGTTCGAGAACTTGACGGAGATGGTCTGAGCGCCCTGGACGACGTGGTCGTTGGTGACGATGTGGCCGGTGTCGTCGTAGACGAACCCCGAGCCCTGCGCCTGCTGGGACTGCGAGTTGCCGAACGGCGACGAGCTCGTCGACGAGACCGTGATCTCGACGACGCCCTTCGACGCGCGGTTGTAGACACCGGTGACGGAGAGCGAGCTCGTTGCAGCGGTCGGCTGCGAGGCCGCGACCGTGACCTGACGCACGACGGTCGTCGTCCCCCCGGACGTGGCCAGCCCATAAGAGCCCGCCCCGATGCCGGCCGCGGCCACGAGCGAGGCGCTGATCGCGAATATGCGTTTCATCGTGGTTCCTTTCGTCTGGATGCGATGCACGGCTATCGCATCACGCGCGCCTGAAACGGTTCTGAGAGGAACCTGAGAGCCGCCTAAGAGCCCGTAGAATCGCCCCGAGTGACTGCGATTCTAGGTCTGAACGCCTACCACGGCGACGCCGCCGCCGCGCTCGTTGTCGACGGCGAGCTCGTCGGCGCGGCCGAGGAGGAGCGGTTCAACCGCATCAAGCACTGCGCGGGCTTCCCGGCCCAGGCGGCGGCCTGGTGCCTCGCCGACGCGGGTCTCTCCGCTGCCGACCTCGACCACGTCGCGATCGGCCGCAACCCGAAGGCGAACTTCGGCCACAAGGTGCTGCGCACGCTCATGCACGGGGCCAGCCCCCGCTACCTGAAGGCCCGGCTCGAGAACGCAGCGCGTGTCCGGGACGTGAAGGCCGAGCTGGAGCAGGCGCTCGGCGCCGAGGTGCAGGCACAGCTCCACCATGTCGAGCACCACCAGGCGCACGTCGCCAGCGCGTTCTTCGTCTCTCCGTTCGAGGACGCCGCGATCCTCTCCGTCGACGGTTTCGGCGACTTTGCGAGCACGATGCTCGCGGAGGGGCACGGCTCCTCGTTCCGCGTGCTCGAGCGCGTGCTGTTTCCGCACTCGCTCGGGATCTTCTACACGGCGGTGACCCAGTGGCTCGGCTTCCTCACGTACGGCGACGAGGGGAAGGTGATGGGTCTGGCGCCGTACGGCACGCCGCGGTTCGTGGAGGAGATGCGCAGAGTCGTCCACCCGCGCGGCGACCTGTTCGAGCTCGGTCTCGACTACTTCGTCCACGACAAGGAAGGCGTGGACATGAGCTGGGACGAGCAGACGCCGGCGATCGGGCGACTGTTCTCGCAGCGTCTGGAGGAGACGTTCGGGCCTGCGCGCGTGCCCGACTCGGAGCTGGCCTCGCTGCACGAAGATGTCGCCGCGTCGCTCCAGGCGATGCTCGAGGAGGTCTACCTCCACCTCGTGCGTGCGCTCTGGGAACGGACGAGGATCCCGCAGCTCTGTCTCGCCGGCGGGGTCGCGCTCAACGCCGTCGCCAACGGGCGGATCCTGCCCGAGACTCCGTTCGAGGACGTCTTCGTCCAGCCGGCCGCGGGCGACTCCGGCATCGCCGTCGGGGCCGCCTACTACGTCTGGAACCAGGAGCTCGGCCAGCCGCGCGGCTTCGTCATGGAGCATGCGTACACAGGGCCCTCCTATCCGGACGCGGAGTACGCGGGGGTCCTCGCCGCCGCCGGGCTCGAGTCCGAGCGCCTCGACGACGCAGCGTTGTTCGTGCGCGTGGCCGATCGGATCGCCCGGGGGGACGTCGTCGGCTGGTTCCAGGACCGCATGGAGTTCGGCCCGCGTGCGCTGGGCAATCGCTCGATCGTCGCCGACCCGAGGCGCGAGGACATCAAGGACGTCCTCAACGCGCGGATCAAGCAGCGCGAGCCGTTCCGTCCGTTCGCACCCTCGATCCTCGCCGAGGCGACCGGCGAGTGGTTCGAGCAGGACTATCCGTCGCCCTACATGGTGCTCGTCTACAAGACCCGGCGCGAGAAGCGCGAGCTCGTGCCGGGGGTCAACCACGTCGACGACACGGGCCGCCTCCAGACCGTCACCGAGGCCGCCAGCCCGCGCTACTACCGGCTGATCAAGGAGTTCGAGCGCCAGACCGGCGTCCCGATCGTCCTGAACACGTCGTTCAACGAGAACGAGCCGATCGTGATGACTCCCGCGCATGCGGTCGAGACCTTCCTGAAGACGCGAATGGACCTGCTCGTGCTCGGGAACTACGTCGTACGCAGGCTAGGCGGAGACGCCGAAGAGGCCGCGGAGCCGGCGGCGCTCGGCGGGCAGGTAGAAGCCCAGCGGTAGCAGCGCGAGCGGGTAGCAGAGCGCGATCAGGATCGCGACCGCGAGCGGCACGTCGAGCACGCTGCCCAGCACCGTCAAACCGATCGCGACGGTGCCGAGCGTGAACACACGCCGCCACTGGTAGTCGACCGGGTAGACCCGGTGCGAGTTCAGCACCATCCCGAGGAAAAGCACAAGGTAGGCGGCGGCGGTCGAGATCGCGGCGCCGATCATCCCGTAGGGCGGGATCAGGATCACGTTCAGCACGACGTTGACCGCTGCAGCAACACCCGAGACGACCCAGTTGAACTGGGTCTGGCGAGCCCGCCCGATCCCGATCGCGACCACCGTATAGGCGGCGTACGCCGTGGTCGCGAACGCGAGGAGGGCGACCGCGTCGGCCGCCCGGTGGAAGCCGGGGCCGCGTGCGAGCCACGCGACGAGCCAGGGGGCCAGGACGCCGAGCGCCAGCGAGACCCAGCAGCAGACGAAGACCAGGTAGGTGAGCACGTACGAGTATGTCCGTTTCGCCTCGCGATCGTCCTCGATCGAGTAGGCGAATGCCGGCCACGCGAGCCTGAAGGCGATCATCAGAAAGACGATCGCGGAGGAGATTCGCACGGCGACCGAGTACACGCCGACCTCGGCCTGCCCCTTGTACTGGGCGATGAAGATCCGGTCGATGAAGTTGATGGCCCACAGCGCCAGGGCAGACGGCACGAGCGGCATCCCGAAGTGGTTCATCTGCCGAAGTAGGTCGCGGGAGAACTGGAGCCCGAGCTGGTAGCGGCGGTAGGCGAGCAGGACGAGGTAGACGCAGAGCGTGCCGATGAAGTTGCCGACGACCGCTCCGGTCGGCCCCTTGTGGAGCCCGACGACGAGGAGCACGGTCGCGCCGACCGTGATCAGCACGTTGGCGAGGCTGGCCAGCACGAACGCGGTCGATCGCTCCTCGACCCGGAACAGCGAGGTCAGCTGCTCGTAGTTCATCTGCGCCCAGAGGCCGACGAACGCCGCGCGGACGAGCCACGGGTCGTCGCCGAGCTTCAGCCCGTGCGCGATCGGCGTCGCGAGGATGAAGCCGACGACGAGCCCCGCCGTCGCCATCGTCATCGTGAACCAGAACGACGTGCGGACGACGAGCGTTCGCTGCGCTTCGTCCTTGGTGTCGAAGTAGAAGCGGAAGAACGCGCTCGAGATCCCGAGGCGGAGAACGATCACGAGCACGGTCGTCAGCGCGACGACGGTCTCGATCTTCCCGAAGCCGGACGGCCCGAGGTAGCGCGTGTACAGCGGCAGGAGGAGCACTGCGAGGATGCGTGAGACGAGCCCACCCAGGCCGTAGACGGCGGTGTGCTTGCCGAGCCGCTTGACCTGCGCGCCGAGCGCCATTTCAGATACTCGCCGCCCGGGCCACTAGAGCCGAGAGTAGATGTCGAGCAGGCGGTCGGCGATCTTGTCGATGTCGTGAACGCGCTCGACGTAGGCACGGCTCTCGGCGCCGATACGACGACGTTGATTCGCGTCCTCGACCAGCGGCCGTAGCCGCTCGACGAGCGTGTCGGCGCTTGCTGAGACGACGGGCACCCTGATTCCAAGCGCCTCCTCCGTGCGCGCGACCGCCTCGTCGTGGAGGAAGGTGACGACCGGCTTACCGAACGCCATCGCCTCGATCGCGAAGAGGCCGTACCAGCCGGCGTTCAGCTGATCGACGACGATGTCGGCGTTCTCGTAGCGCCGGCGGGCCTCGTCGTGGTGGAGGCCCTCGACGATCTGGAGGTCGACCGGCAGCTCGGCGCAGGCGGCGATCACGTGCTCTGTGCCCTTGCGGCGGCGGCTGGAGGGCGCGTGGACGACGACGGGGCGGTCGCGATTCGTCGGCGGCGTGGGCGTGTACTCGCCGAGGTCGATGCCGGGCGGAACGACATCGGCGTCAGGGACCCAGCGGATCGCGTCGTACGAGCCCACGATCCGCGCCCCGGCCCGCTGCGCCCAGGCGAGCTCGGCCGGCGGCTTGCCGCGGATGTCGGAGCCGAGGAAGTGCAGCACGGATTTCTTGCCAAGGGCGCGTAATAATGGAAATTGCAGGGATTTCGGCACGAGGGTGAGGCCGAAGTAGAAGTGGAAGAGGTCGGTGCGCGGGAGCAGTCGCGCGAGGGCGTGCCACTGCGTCAGCTGCTGCCGCGCGAATCCCCCGCGCCGGTCGAGCGAGACGTCGGCCTCGGGGTGGAGCTTGTAGCGCTCGAAGACGACGAGCCGCGCATCGACGCCCTTGCGGCGAAGGGCGAGCACGTTCTGCCACGGGACCCCGGCCGTGTTCACCGGGCAATGGGTGACGCGCAGCTGCGAGGTCGTCACGATTTTCCCACGGAGGCGTCACAGACCGGACGCATCCTCCGCGGTATTCTGCGCCTGCGTTTCTCCCCTGGGTGGGCGGGGGTTTGGGATGGGACCAGAAAAGGCGTCATACGTCCCACTCCACCTGGTCGAAGTAGCGCAGGGCCCGCCGCGTGGGCCGGACCCGCGCTGCCAGCTCGCCCAGCTCCTCCTCCGAGATCTCGCCGAGTGCGCGCTTGACCCCGAGGTAGGGAAGGTTCAGGTCCTCCTGGTAGACGATCGTCGAGATCCGCGGGTTGATCTCGATCACGTGCTCGCCCACGAGCTGGATGTTGAAGAAGTGGTCGAGGGCGAGCTCCGCGACGATCTTCCGCGCGGTCTCCATCAAGGCGGGATCGTCGAGCGTCTCGAAGTACATGGCGAGGCCGGCCCGCATCGCCTCGCGCGTCTTGGGGTGGCCGAGGGCAATTCTGCCCTCGACCGCGATCCCGTCGATCGTCCGCTCCTTGCCGGTGGCGAGCTCCATCACGAGCAGCTCCGTCGGGTCGCTCGTCCTTGCTGCCAGGAGGTCGAGCAGATCCTCGAGCCGGAGCGCCTCGGCGACGCCGGGGCGGTTCGTCAGTAGCTGCTCGTGCCGGTCCGCCGAGGCGGAGAGGATCCGGAAGCCGCGTGAGCCCGACGAGAAAATCGGCTTCATGCAGACGTCCACGCTCGGGTAGCCGAGCTCGCGGGCCGCGGCGGCGACAGCCTCGCCGCCGCTGGCGCGCCGCCACGCCGGGCCGCGCACGCCGATGCGGTCGAGCAGCGCGTACGTCTCGGCCTTGTCGTTCGAGCGGCGGATCGCCTCGGGCGAGGAGACGAGGACCGCGATGTCCTCGAAGCGTGCCTTCGCCTCGGCGAGGCCGAGCAGGTCGGAGGACGATTGCGGCAGCACGGCGTCCACGTGCTCGGCGCGGCAGATCTCGAGTAGCGCGTCGGCGAAGCCGGGATCGGACCCGGCCGGCACGAGATGGAAGGCATCCGTCAGGTGGCGCCCGATCGCCTGCTCCGACATGTCCGTGCCCACCAGTCGTACCGGCCGCTCGCCGTTCTCGCGCAACGCGCGCAGGAGGGCCGCGGTGCCGGGCGCGCCGCAGGCGGTCACCAGCAGAGTCAGCTGTTTCAAGAAAGGTCGATCCTGTCCGCTGCGACCTGCTCCAGCCGCAGCTCGCGCTCGGCCGCCAGCATCGCCAGCATCGTCTCGCGCATCGTCTCACCCGGGTAGACCCAGATCTCCGGGTGAGTCAAGAGCTGGAGGCGCTCGAAGGCGCCTGCGGCAAGCTCCTCGTGCGGGCAGCCCTGGCGCCAGTGCTGGTTCGAGTCCGAGCGGTAGACGTCGGCCCATGGCTCCGCCATCACGTTGACAAGACTGTCGACAGGCGCGCGCATGTACTCGGGGTCGGGGTTGTGCCAGGCCAGGACGGGGTCGAAGCGATCGTCGTGGTCGACGGTCGGCCAGACCGCGTGCAGGCCGACTCGGTGGCCCAGCTCGCGCAACCGCTCGACGGCCGCGCGCCCCGATGCCGAGTCGAGGTTGTAGAACTCGCTCCTCGTCATCAGGAAGTACGTGGCGGTGGCGCCCGCCTCCGCTTCGAGCTCCGCCATCGCGAGTGCCGCGCGGAGGGAGAGGTCGACGTCGTGCCGCAGCAAGATCGTGCCCGCGTCCGGCTCGCGGTCGAAGAAGGCGTAGCGGTAGGCCCCGGCCTGCGCGGCGCCCAGCAGCTCCCGGTAGTGCTCGAGGTCGAACGCGCAGGTCATGACGTGCAGCTCATCTCCGCTCCGGCGCCGGCAAAGCCGGCACCTCCGCTATCTGGTCGCCTCCGTCGAGCCTACGGCTCATTCCGTCTCCACGTACAGCAGCCTTGCCGCCACCTCGGCCCGCTCGAGGGCCTGCACGTTCGTCTGGCCGGTCGCGATCACATAGCCGCGCCGGTCACCGTCGAGCCGCACCGGCCGGATCGTCTCGCCCTCCTGCAGGAAGACGTCGGCCTGGACGACCCCGGGCGCCTTCAGGACCCGCTCGAGCCCGCTGATCTTCGTGACCTTGCCGACCGGCAGCGGCCCCGGCTGGGCGGTCAGGAACCGGATCGCCGTCGGGCGGGACTGCCGTGGGATCACGAGTGAGTCCGGCACCTCCTCGCCGAGCGCCTGCCGCAGCGCGATCTCGACCAGGTCGATGCCGAGCGCATGGAACGCCAGATCGGCCATCTGACCGCCCGGGATCCGCGCGGCGACCTCGACCACGAGCGCCTGGCCGTCGGCCACGATCAGCTGCGGGAAGGCGATCCCGTCCCGGAGCCCGAGCGTTCGCACCGCGCGTAGCGCGACACGCTGGGCCTCCTCGAAGACGTCGCCGAACAGCTTCGACGGATACGAGTGGATCCACCCGACACCGAAGCCGTCACCCTTCGGGCGGAGCCGGTCGGAGAGGAGCAGGGGGTAGGGCTCGCCGCCGCGCGCGATGACGAGGCCGTTCAGCTCCAGGCCCTCGGTGTAGGCCTCGACGATCGCCTCCTCCGTCGGCGACTCGGCGAGCGCCGCGTGGAGGTGGCGGTCGAGGTCGTCCATCGACCTGAGCAGGAAGAGGCCGCGTTGCCCCCCGGAGTCGGCCGGCTTGAGCACCGCCGGGAAGCCGACGGTCTCCGCGGCCGGGAGCGCCTCACGGCGAACCCGCACGGCAGCGAACCGCGGCTGCGGGACGCCGCCCTCCGCCAGCCGCCGGCGCATCGCCACCTTGTGCGTCATCAGGTGCGCCGTCTGCGTGCCGATCCCCGGCAGGCCGAGCTCCTCTGCGATCGCGGCCACAACGGGGACAGCACGGTCGGCCGAGACGGTCAGCACACCGTCGATCGCGTGGGTCCTCGCGACGTCGATCACCATCTCGACGTCCGCGAAGTCGACCACATGCCCCTCGTCGGCATCCGGTAGCCCAACGGCATCGGGGTTGCGGTCGACCGCGACGACGCGCAGCCCCAGCTCCTTCGCGCGCAGGATCGCGCGCCGCTGGTGGCGCCCCGCGCCGACAAAGAGGACGGTCTTCACTCGCGGGCGATGCTACAGACGGGCCGGGAGCGCGAGCAGCATCGCCCCAAGACTAGACTCGGCCCGGAAATGGCGCTCAGCGGCAAACGCATCCTGATCACCGGGGGCGCGGGCTTCATCGGGACGACGCTCGCCAGGCGGCTCGTCGACGCGAACCACGTGACGGCCGTCGACAACCTGCACCGCGACGCGCTCTCGGGCACCGACCTGGCCGAGCACCCGAACTTCGAGCTGCACCAGGCAGACGTGCTCGACGCGGAGGCGATGGCCCAGCTCGCGCGCGGCGCGACCCACATCGTGCACTGCGCCGGCATCGCGGGCGTCGACACCGTGCTCGAGAGTCCGGTGCGGACGATGCGCGTGAACCTGATCGGGACGTACAACGTCCTCGAGGCGGCGCTCGGGACGAAGGACACGCTCGAGCGCTTCATCGAGTTCTCCACGAGCGAGGTCTTCGGCACGCACGCGATCAACTCCCGCGAGGGGAGCGTGACCACGATCGGCTCCGTCGGCGAGGCCCGCTGGACGTACGCCGTCTCGAAGCTCGCCGGCGAGCATATGGCACACGCGTACCACGACGAGCTCCAGTTGCCGACTGTGACCGTGCGGCCCTTCAACGTCTACGGGCCGGGCCAGATCGGCGGCGGCGCGATCCGTGCCTTCATCGAGGCAGCGCTGGCCGGCCGCGACCTGGCGATCCACGGCGACGGATCGCAAATCCGCGCCTGGTGCTATGTGGACGACATGGTCGAGGCCGTGCTGCTCTCGCTCGAGCGCCCGGAGGCAGTGGGACAGAGCTTCAACGTCGGCAACACGCGCTCTACGGTGACGATCTACGACCTCGCGCAGCGGATCAAGCGGCTGAGCGGCTGCCCCGGCGAGATCGTCTTCCAGCCGCTCCACTACGCCGATGTCGAGATCCGGATGCCGAATGTCGAGAAGGCCCGTGAGCTGCTGGGCTTCGAGGCGCGGGTCGACCTCGACGAGGGCCTCGAGCGGACGATCGCGTGGTATCGAGAGAAGCTGCTGACATCCGCCTAGCGTGGCCTGACACGGGCGCCGAGGAGGCGGCTGCGGTCGCCGAGGTGCTCGAGTCGGGGATGCTGACCATGGGCGCGAAGGTGGCCGAGTTCGAGGCCGAGCTCGCGCGTGCGTGTGGTGTCGAGCACGCCGTTGCCGTGTCCTCCGGCACCGCCTCGCTCCACCTGGCCGTGCTCGCGCTCGGGATCGACGAGGGCGACGAGGTGCTGGTGCCGGCGTACACCTTCCCGGCGACGGCGAACGTGGTCGCGCTCGCGGGCGCGAAACCCGTGCTGGTCGACGTTGATCCCGAGACGTTCAACATCGACCCGGCGAAGGTCTCGGTCGGCCCGCGCACGAAGGCGATCATGCCCGTGCATCTCTTCGGTCGCCCGGCCCGTCTGGAGGAGCTGCCGGAGCTGCCGCTGATCGAGGACGCGGCGGGCGCGCTCGGCGCGCAGCGTCGTGGGCGGCTCTGCGGTGGGCTCGGCACCGCCGGCTGCCTCTCCTTCCACCCCCGCAAGATCGTCACGACCGGTGAGGGCGGCGCCGTGACGACGAACGACTCCGAGTTGGCCGAGCGGGTGCGCTCGCTCCGCCACCACGGCTGGAGCCCGTCCGACCGCTACGACGACATGCCGGCCGCCGGGCTCAACTACCGGCTGTCGGACATCCTCTGCGCCGTCGGAATCCCGCAGGTGCGAAGGCTCGAGCAGCTGCTCGCCGCCCGCGAGCGAGTCGTCGCGGGCTACGCGGAGCGGCTCGCAGGCTTATCGGTCCGGCTACCCACCGCCGACGAAGACGACCGCCACGGCTGGCAGGCGTACGTGGTCCAGCTCGACCGCCGCGACCAGGCGATGGCTCACCTGCGCGCGGAGGGGATCCAGTGCCAGATCGGTACGTATGCGCTCCATCGCCTGAGTGCCTACCGCGACCAGGGCGACTTCCCCGGCGCCGAGGCCTGCTTCGAGCGGGCACTTGCACTGCCGCTCCACTCCCGCCTGACGGACTCGGACCTGGATCGTGTTGCCGAAGTCTTGACAACGGTTGTGAGTGAGTGATAACTTACAACCCGAGATGGCAGTAACAGAGCGCAAGACAGCAGATCAGCGCCGTGAGGACGTGCTGGACGCCGCGCTCTCGGTGTTCGCCGAGCACGGGCTCTCCGGCGCATCGACCGACGAGATCGCCCGCAAGGCCGGCATCTCGCAGCCGTACCTCTTCCGCCTCTTTCACACGAAGAAGGAGCTCTTCATCGCCTCCACGGAGCGCTGCTTCCGCGAGACCCGGGAGACGTTCGACCGGGCGGCGGAAGGCAAGAGCGGCGAGGAAGCGCTGAAAGCGATGGGCGACGCGTACGGCGAGCTGATCCGCTCGAACCCGAACCGGCTCCGCGGCCAGATGCAGGCCTACGTCGCGGCCGGCGATCCCGAGATTCGCGCGGTCGTCCGCAAGGGTTACGGCGAGATCGTCGACACGGTCGAGCGGGCTTCCGGCGTCGACCCGGAGCGGCTGTCGATGTTCTTCGCCCGCGGGATGCTGATCAACGTTGTTGCGTCGATGGAGCTGCTCGATGCCGAGGAGCCGTGGGCGCGGAAGCTGCTCGCGTTCTGCGCCGAGTTGGAGTAGCGGGATTTTTTTTACCGAGAGAGTGAGTAAGCAATCACTACCCACAGGAGGAGCACGATGAAAGGAGGAACCCCCAGGAGCCGAACGCTGTGGACGTTCGCGGTCACCTCGCTCGCCCTCGTCGTGGTCACCCTCGACAACCTTGTCGTCACGACCGCTCTCCCGGTGATCCGGAAGGACCTCGGCGCTGGCATCGAGAGCCTGGAGTGGACGGTCAACGCGTACACCCTCACCTTCGCCGTGCTGCTCCTGACCGGCGCGGCGCTCGGCGACCGGTTCGGCCGTAGGCGGATGTTCTCGATCGGGCTCGTGATCTTCACGCTCGCCTCTGCGGCTGCAGCGCTCGCGCCCTCGATCGACGCGCTCGTCGCAGCCCGCGCCCTCCAGGGCGTCGGCGGCGCGATCATCACTCCGCTGACCCTGACCATCCTTTCATCGGCGGTGCCGGCCGAGAAGCGCGGCGTCGCGCTCGGCGCCTGGGGCGGGATCGGCGGCCTGGCCGTCGCGCTCGGCCCGCTCGTCGGCGGCGCGGTCGTCTCGGGCCTTTCGTGGCAGTGGATCTTCTGGATCAACGTGCCGCTCGGCGTGGTGCTGATCCCGCTGGCGCTGCGGCGGCTCGACGAGACGCACGGCCCCTCGGGGCGGCTCGACCTGCCCGGCCTCGGCCTGGCCAGCGTTGGGCTCTTCGGAATCGTATGGGGACTCGTCCGCGGCAACGGCCAGGGCTGGGCGGGCCCCGAGATCGTCGGCTCGCTGACCGCGGGCGCCGCCCTTGTCGTCGCGTTCGTGCTCTGGGAGCTGCGTACCGAGACGCCGATGCTGCCGATGCGCTTCTTCCGCATCCGCACGTTCACGATGACGAACATCGCGTCGCTGCTGATGTTCTTTGGGATGTTCGGCTCGATCTTCCTGCTAGTCAGTTCTTTATTGCCATACAGAACTACTCCCCGCTCCAGCCCGGGCTGCGCCTGCTGCCGTGGACGGCGATGCCGATCTTCGTCGCGCCGATCGCGGGCGCGCTGTCGGATCGGGTCAGCGGTGGGCGGATCATGGCAGCCGGTCTGCTGCTGCAGGCGAGCGGCCTCGCCTGGATCGCGGCCGTTTCGACGCCGGCCGTCCCGTATAGCGATCTCGTCGTGCCGTTCATTCTGTCCGGCACCGGCATGGCGCTCTTTTTCGCGCCGGTGGCGAACGTCGTCCTCTCGGCGGTGCGGCCGGAGGAGGAGGGCCAGGCCTCCGGGGCCAACAACGCGATCCGCGAGCTCGGGGGCGTGTTC